>JAFQSQ010000001.1 GCA_017409465.1 Akkermansia sp.
CACGCCTGCCCCGCGCGGCAAGGGAGAAACCACCATGGCGGATAATTGTCTGGGTATCACCCGCCCGGAAAAGGACGGATTTCATATTTTTGACGATGAGGCAGACATGTCTGCCCTGGCGGCCATCAGCATGCCCATTGCCGTGCAATGCGAAAAGCTGCTGGAGAACCGCTATTCGCTCTTCGATTACATCGTGCGCGCCGTGGTGCGAGCCTGCACCGGGCAGCCGGAATGGATGGATGCCGACGGTCAGGTGAATGTGCTGCTGTTTGAACGCAGCGGTCAGAAGGTGGCCGCCATTGCGGATGCCGCACGAAAGACCATCTACAAGCTCTCACGCGAAATCGCCAAGGCACCCACTGCGCCGGAAGGCTTTGCCCCGCACATCATCATCTGCGACACTGCCACCACCCGCGAGCAGGTAGCCGCCGTCGTCTCGGCCGGCTCTCGCCCGGCCTTTGCTCTGGTGGTGCGCGGCAATACCCCCAAGGACGGTATCCGTGCCGGGCATGACCAAATCAGCAGCCACATCCTGAAATACACCTTCTACGCCGCCACTACCATGAGCCAGCAGGTGGCAGGGCGCATCGCCGCACGCCTCAAATCGCTGCTCTACAACCCCGTGAGCCTCCTGCTCATCCAGAACTGAATACTTCCCCCCGTCCCTTACTGTATTGCCTCAAAAAGTTTAACGGGAACATCTGATAAATCGCCGGATGGGACTTTTTTGGGGGATTTACGATTGACGAATGACGAAGTACGAATGAAAAGTTCGATGAGCTGCGCGCAGATGGTTTCAGCTGACGCTAAGCGTCGTTCATCGCACAGCACGCGAGCAAAGCGAGCGGAGTTCTGCACCTTGACCATCGTCCATTTGACTTAGTACTTCCTTAGAATTTCCCCTTTTCCAGGCTAACCAGACTTTTTAGAAATTCCCTTAATTTCAAATTGACTTGGCAGGCAAGATGGGGCATAATATCAGCATAACTAAAACTTCTACCATGTCTTTCAAGATTCAGAATGTCGAAATCGGAGGCGAAACGCCTTTCTTCCTGCTGGGCCCCTGCTCTCTGGAAAACGAGGACTTTGCCTGGGAAATGGCTCGCTCCATCAAAGAAATCTGCGCCCGTGTCGGCGTTCCCTTCATCTTCAAAGCCTCCTACGACAAGGCTAACCGCACCAGCGTGAAGAGCTTCCGCGGACCGGGCATTCAGGAAGGCTGCCGCATCCTCTCCGAAATCGGCAAGGAGCTGCAGGTGCCGGTGGTGACAGACGTCCACACCGAAGACCAGGCGGAGTACGCCGCCCAGTTTGTTGACCTGCTGCAGGTGCCGGCCTTCCTGAGCCGCCAGAGTGACCTGCTGGAAGCCTGTGCCAAGACCGGGCGACCCGTCAACGTGAAGAAAGGCCAGTTCCTGGCTCCCTGGGACTGCAAGAACATCTGCGAGAAGATGGTGGCCTTCGGCTGCGAGCAGTTCATGCTCTGCGAGCGTGGCACCAGCTTCGGCTACAACAACCTCGTGGTGGATATGCGCGGCATGTACTGGATGAAGCAGTTCGGCTACCCCGTGGTGTTTGATGCCACCCACTCCGTGCAGCGCCCGGGCGGTCTGGGCGGTGCCACCGGCGGCGACCGCGATCTGGCACCCGTGCTGGCCAATGCGGCCATGGCGGTGGGCATTGACGGCGTCTTCATGGAGGTACACAAGGATCCGGACAACGCGATGAGCGATGGCCCCAACCAGGTCTACCTGCACGATCTGGAGCGCATCCTGACCAACCTGATGCTGGTACGCAAGGCATACGCCCAGATGGGCTGAACAACCGCTGTTTCCCCGACGTGAAACACCTGCTGACAGCCGCAGCTGCCCTCCTGGTGAGCTCTCATGCACTGGGTCAGCTGCCTTCCGATGCCGTGGGGCCGGGGGAATTCCCCGGCCTGCAGCTCTTGCCACCCGGCAGCGTCATTGAGGGTATCTCCATCCCCCGCTACGACAAGCACCGGGTCACGGCTCTCTTCAAGGCTGATGAGATGAAGGTGGCCAATCGCTCCGTCGTGGAGCTCAAGAAGATAGTGGCCACCATGTATTCATCCGGCGGTGTCGCCACCGTCATCAGCACCCCGGGTGCAGAATACAGCTTTGCCACCAAACTGGCCTTCACTCGCGGCGAGGTGGATATCAAGGACCCGAGATTCACCGCTAAGGGCAGCAAAGTTCTCTATCACAGCGGTGTGCAGCGAGGGATTCTCGTCGGCCCGGTGCACACGACCATCTCCGCTTCCGTCCTCAAGCCTACCAAAAAATAAACCGTCTGCCTCCCATGAACAGATTTGCAGCCATCGCTGCTATCCTCTCCCCGACGCTCTGCGCCGCTACCCCGACTGATACCCCCTGGCTGGCCGACGGGGTCAAGGCGGCACGCGCCATTGTCAACCTGTGGGAGGAGCAATCGCACCACGTCGGCGAGGAGCTGAAGTTCTTCCATGCCAGCCTGCCGGCCGATACCGGCGATACGACTCTGCCGGAATCCCCCAACGGCGATACCGTCATCATCTGCGATCGGGCACTGCTGTTCGACGCCGAGAGCTCGCGTCTCGTCTACGTGGGCAACGTGCGCATGCGCGATGCTCGTCTCACCATGCGAGCCAAGGACAACCTCTACGTCCGCCTGCAGGACTCCACACTCGACAAGGGCAAGGAATCTTCTGCTCAGCAGCTCAAACCCGTCCCCGATGCGAGTAAGAAGCCGACCGCCGCCCCCGCTGCCAAACCCGCCGCAGCTCCCCGGCAACCGGTCAAAGAGAAGGAGGTAAAAGAACCCGAGCAGCCGGGACACATCGATACGGGAAGCGCTGTCGTCGATACGCAGAACAACCACATCATCCTCTACTCCCCCCCCGGCGCTGCCCCCATCGAAATCACCCGCGGCAGCGATATCGTCCGCGTGTGCCCGAGCGCGGACAGCCCGGCACGCATCCTGGCTGACCCCGATGGCAACGTGCTGCTGGAGGGGCAGGATATCTACCTCTGCGGCAAAGACAAGGACGGCGCCATCTCAGAACTTCGCATCCCCCGGAGCACCGTCTATTACCACGCCGCCAACCAGAGTCTCACCGTACCGGGTAAGTGCTACCTGACCCACCCGAACGGCACGCTGGCCTGCTCCGAGAAACTCTGCATCTACCTGCAGGCAGAGCCACAGGAAACGCAGCAAGCGGATAAAAAGGAGTTCCTGAGCCAATTCACCGGCGTCAGGCTCAGCGGCATTCGCTCAGCCGTGGCAGTGGGCGATGTGCAGGCGTCTACCGACGGGGTCAACGGTTCCGCACCCGGCACAGCACATGGCGACAGGCTGACCTACGACGGCTCTACCGGTGCATGCAGCATCGAGGGCGGCGCGTGTCGCCTCACCTACGGCGAGCACAACAGCCTCTATGCCGACCGAGGTATCCACCTGCTACCTAACGGCGATATCGAACTGCTCGGCTCACGAATCTACGGCACCTACGAACGCCCTGCCCAGCAGGAGGGTGCTGCCCCGGTACGCGGTACGTTTGAAACAGCCGGCGATGTGATTTTCCGCGCCGAGAGCGGCATCGTCTCCACCACCGGGCTCCGCACACAGGATAGCGAATCGTCCTTCTCCTGCACCGGGACAGTACGACTGCACCTCGCCCGCAAGGAAGGCGCTGTCGCCCCCGAGCAGAAGCCCGGCATGCCCAATCTGGCCGTCACCACCTATGGAGGAGATGTGCAGCTGGTAGAGGCTGAAGGTGATATCCGCGCCGGCAGGCTCGAAGGGCAGACCCTCGTCAACGAGATGCGGGGTAATCAGCTCACCATGAACCTGCGCACGGGTGAAGCCACCCTGCTGGGCACCCCCGATATCCCCGCCATCATCAGCCACGAAAACAGCCGCATCGAGGCCTACCCGGGCGAGGAAATCGAGGCCAAACTCGATGTGCTGGCCAATGGCGACCTGCGACTCACAGGTGGTACCATCCGTGCCGACATGAAGACCCGGGATGGGATGACCACGGCCAGATGCCGCGAGTTCATGTACCTCTACCGCGCTGACCACCGTGTCGAAACTGGCAGCAGTGTCGAGCTGACATCGCCGACTGCTATCCTCACCACCAATGGTCCGCTGCACGCCATCCTGCAGCCCGACCCGAAGGCAGAGGCTCCCTCCGGCCGCTACCCGCAGCACCATTTCAACTACATCGGTGTCCGCACTGCCGACACGGCACAGGGCGGCAGTGTACGCACGGCCAAGGGCTCCATGCAGTGCTCCGGCCCCATCCATCTGGACATGGATCCCACAGCTGCGACCACCGGGGAATACGCAGGCCTGCGCCGAGCCACCGCTGCCGGCAACGTCAAACTACTGACGAAGAGTTCCGACAAGCGCTTGCTGCACGCCACGGGTGACCTGTTGACCGTCAATGCCATCACCGGCATGAAGACCCTGACCGGCAGAAAGGTGACGCTGGGTGACGCCAATAACACCCATATCGTTTCCGGCAAGGGCGCGGCCGTCCATGTCGACGCTAAAAACAACGCCCGTATCAGCGGCGAGAAACACACCACCATCGCCACCAAGCTCAACGAACAAGCCGAAAAACAAAAGCAGGACCGCGAGCAGCAGAAGCAGGAACAGGCGCAGCAGAATCAACTTAAGCAACAGAATAATTAACTATGGAGATACTTCTTGAGGCCAGAGGACTGTGCAAATCATACAAGGAACGCAAGGTGGTTGACTCTGTCAATCTGACCGTGCGCTCGGGCGAAATCGTCGGTCTGCTGGGACCGAACGGCGCCGGCAAAACGACATCGTTCTACATGGTGGCCGGTCTGGTACGCCCCGATGAGGGTACCGTCAACTTCTGCGGGCGCGATGTCTCCGGCCTACCGATGCATCTGCGCGCCCGCCTGGGCATGGGCTATCTGCCGCAGGAGGAATCCATCTTCCGCAAGCTCACGGTCGAGGAAAACCTCATGTCTATCCTGGAAACCCGCAAGGACCTGAACCGCAAAGAGCAAAAGGCCAAGGCCGACGAGCTGCTGGAGCGTTTCAACATCACCAAGCTGCGCAAGAGCCAGGCCATCCAGCTCTCCGGCGGTGAGAAGCGCCGTCTCACCATCGCCCGCGCACTGGCCTCGAACCCCAAGCTTCTGATGCTCGATGAGCCCTTCGCCGGTGTGGACCCCATCGCCGTGCAGGATATCCAGCACATCGTAGCCTCCCTGCGCGAGACGGACGGGCTCTCCATCCTCATCACCGACCACAACGTGCGCGAAACCCTCGGTATCGTTGACCGTGCCTACATCCTCTTCGAAGGGCACGTCATCAAGGAGGGCAACGCCCAGGAGATCGCCCAGGACCCCAAGACCCGCAAGATTTATCTGGGCGAGCAGTTCAAGATGTAAGCCGCCCTGCCCCCCTCCCGTATGGAGAAAGCCGCTGTCCCAATTCCGGACAGCGGCTTTCTTCGTCTCGTTCATGGGCAAAAAAAGGCGGCTGCCGATGCAAGACCGACAGCCGCTTCGAACAATAGCGTACAGAGGCGCTTCAGTGCCCTCTGCGGGCGAGGTACCAGTTCACGGAAGCAACGACAAAAAGCAGGATACAGATACCGCCGCAGAGCACCTGCTCGGCCAGCTGCTTATCGCTGCCGCAGAGCCAGGCATACGCCGCCCCCAGGCAGGCCAGACCTGCCAGAAGCGCGATGATGGCAGCTTTGTTTGCTTTCCACATGATGCGGTACAATCGCTGGGGATTAGTAGTTCATGGCCGCGATGCGGAAATGAGCGCGGGGATGGGCGCACACCGGGCATTCCTCGGGAGCAGCCTTGCCAATCATCAGATGACCGCAGTTACCACACTGCCAGATCTGGTCACCATCGCGCGTGAACACCAGCCCGCCCTCGATGTTCTCCAGGAGCTTCAGGTAGCGCTTCTCGTGAGCAGCCTCCACCTCGCCAACGCCATCGAAAAGGGTGGCGATTTCATCGAAACCCTCAGCGCGAGCCTCCTCAGCAAAGGTCTTGTACATATCCGACCACTCGTAGTTTTCGCCACCGGCGGCGTCCTTCAGATTGGCCACCGTGTCGGGGATGGCACCATCGTGCAGGAACTTGAACCAGAGCTTGGCATGTTCCTTTTCGTTGCGAGCCGTTTCTTCAAAGATTTCAGCTATCTGATTGTAGCCGTCTTTCTTGGCTCGGGATGCGTAGTACAGATACTTGGTGTGTGCCTGGGATTCACCGGCAAAAGCCGCGGCCAGATTCGCTTCGGTTCTGGTACCTTTCAGAGATTTCATATTGGTGTGTGCGTGTAGGTTCGGAAACATCAGCACCGCTTGTGCTGAGCAGTTCTTACATAGCATCTCCACATGTAAAAATCAAGTTAAAACGCTGACAATGCCATACAATTGTCGCCTCCGGCGGAAAGGGGCACCGAGTGACATGATAAAGGCTTGCAATCTCCCCCCTCATCTGGTACCCTGAACGGGTATGAAGAAATCATTAACCATTCTCAGCTTAAGCGCAGGTCTGCTGGTGGGGTTGACCGCCTGCCAGAGCACTGACGATTATCCCGGTGGTTTTGAAGAAGCCATGCCGATGAGTGAAATGGCCGTGGCCGATGGAGAGCTTCCCCCTTGGTTGACAGAAGATAACGAGGACAGCGAGCAGATTCCTGCCGGTGCCTATACCGACTACGCCTTCCCCGATGACGACATCAAGGTGGCGGATTCCGGCTCACCGGTTTCTCAGAATCAGCCCGAGCTGGCGCAGGATGACACCGTCGTCGACTCTGATAACAGCCCCATGCCCACCCCCGAGGGCGCCACCGTGCTGCCCAAGCCGATTTCCGAATCCATCCACGGCCCGGGCATTCCCGACACCCCGGTCGCGGTCAACACCCCCAAACCCAAGACCCAGACCAAGCCCGGCCGCAGCACGGCTGACATCAAGAAGCTGACCGCCAGCGAACGCAAGAAGATCAAGAAGGTACAGGAACCCACCGTGGTGACCTACCGCGTGCGCCCCGGCGACAATCTGTCCCTCATCGCCAAGCGAAGCAACACCACCGTTGCCCAGATTCGCAAGGATTCCAACATCAAGGGCGATACCATCTATCCCGGGCAGATCATCAAGGTGAAGTACTATCCCAAGGGCTCCAAGGCAGCTTACAAGGAGAAGATCGCCAAGTCCACGACCCACACCGTCAAGCGCGGCGAGAGCGTCTCGCGCATCGCCGCCCAGTATGGCGTCACCACCGGCGCTCTGCTCAAGGCTAACAACCTGACCCTCAAGCAGGCCGCCCGCATCCAGCCCGGCCGCAAGCTCATCATCCCCGATAAGAACACCGCTACCGGTGCCGCCACCACGCGCAGCCACACGGTATCGAAGGGTGAAAGCATCTCCGGCATCGCCAAGAAGTACGGTGTGACCACCAATGCCCTGCTCAAGGCCAATAACCTGACACTCAAGCAGGCCTCCCGCATCCGCCCGGGTCAGGAGCTGACGATTCCCGCCAAGTCCACGAAGAAGCGTCGCTGATGCGACACTTCCGCTGCGCCCCCTGTGTACCATGACCGGAGACTCACGAGCCACGACCTGTATTTTGTTAGCCGCAGCGATGGTTCTGCCATCCTGCCGCATCATCAACGGTCAGGTTGATTACTCCTGGGTGGGGGAACAATTCTCCCCACCCGTGGAAGACAGTGTCTATATCGATCGTGGTACCGGCGCACTGGATATCCCCGCCTCCACCCCGCTCAGGCAGGCAGGCACAGCAGCGGCCACGTCTCAACCGGCCGCGCTGCCTGCCCCCCTGCCCAAGACACCGCCTCAGCAGGAGAAGAACGGCTTCTTCACCCGCCTGTTCGGGCAGAAGGCCGAGGCCTCCACACCGCCGACCGAAGCACAGCGCTACATCTCCTACACGGTCGTCGCCGGCGATACGCTCAGCGGCATCGCCCGCCGCCACGGCACCACGGCTCGACGTTTGATCGACATCAATCAGCTCGATACCACGCGACCGCTGCAAATCAACCAGAAACTCCGCATACCGGCCGCTGCCGCCCCGACTCAGCACGCCGCAGCGGCTCCCACTTCCTCCCGACAGGCTCCCACCCGGCAGAAGAAAGGCTTCTTCTCGAGGATATTCGGGCAGGACACCACCGCATCACCCACCGGCGGTAAGGTGTACTACACCACCTATACGGTCGTCGCCGGTGATACACTCAGCGGCATCGCCCGCCGCCACGGCACCACGGCTCGACGTTTGATTGACATCAATCAGCTCGACACCACGCGCCCGCTGCAAATCAACCAGAAACTCCGTATTCCCACCCACCAGCCACCGACTCCGGCCAGGCAGCAGCGCGTGCTCCCGCCGCCCGCCGCCCCCGCTCAGGCAGAGATAGCCCCCCCGGTGTCTGAACCTATCGGGCAGCTGCCTCCCGTCTCCCCCACCATCCCCGGGGCGGTAAAAGCACTTCCCCCGACACCGCCGACAGCACCGGTCACGCCCGCTCCCACCACTCACTACACCGTGCAGCCGGGAGACACCATCTTCGGTATCGCCCGCAAGCTCAATATCACGCCCGACGCCCTGATGAAATCCAACGGTCTCACTCCCGAGACCGCCGGGCAGATCCGCGCCGGCGCATCGCTGAATCTTCCTACCTCCTCGCCGTCAACCACACCTCCCCAACCATGAAACACACCAAGTTTACCCTCTGTCTGACATCGCTCCTGGTACTGGCAGCCTGTACTCCGGTACCGCAGCCGGAGCGGCCTCAGGTACAGACAATTCCGCAGCAGGTCATCTTCGTGCCGCAAGCGGCAGTCAACCCCCTTGATTTGCCCAACAAGAATGCTCCCGGCTACCAGAACCCCTACCCCCAGGGCACCTATGAGCATTTCGTGGCCAAGCCTGCCTACCCCAAAACGATGGAAACCTACTCTGACGATGTACTGCTGAACCAGCTCACCGTCAGCAACTCCAAGATTATCATCTGCATCCCCCAACAGCGAGCCCGGCTCTACGTAGAAGGCCGCGTGGCTCTCGACTGGCCGGTCTCCACCGGTACCAAAGGCCACGAAACTCCCACCGGGGTCTTCCGCGTCATCGAAAAAGACAAGAACCACAAATCCAACCGCTACGGTAAGTTTGTCAACTCCCAGGGTAAGACCATCGACTCCAACGCCGACCTCTCCAAGGGGTTGCCGGAAGGCTCCACCTTCCAGGCGGCCGGCATGCCCAACTGGCACCGCCTCACCTGGGACGGCGTCGGCATCCATGGCGGCAAGGTCATCGCCGGGCAGCGACTCTCTCATGGTTGCATCCGCACCCCTTATCCTGTGGCGGCCAAGCTCTTCGAGCATTCTGAGTTCGGCATGCCGGTGTACATCTCGCGCGCAGTTGAGGACTACAACCGCGGCGGCCACGTGCGCCCCATCGACGTGAAATACCGCCAGACCCCGGGTAATGACTACACCGACCTGGCCCCCAGCCAGATTCGCACTATCCCTGCCCCGGCCACACCCGCTGCAGCAGCCCAGCAAGCATGATTCCGCGCACCCTGAGAAGCGCCAACGCCGTTATGTACGCAGCCATCACCTTGCTGGTGGTGGCTGCCACCGTCTACGTGTGGTGTACCGAACCCCGGACGGCGCGCTGCATCGGCGCCACAGTGGCAGCCCTCACCGCCTGCATCTGGGCGCTGTACTACATCCTCCTGCGTTTCCGTATCGATGCCGATGGAGTGCGCGAATACAACATGCTGCGGCGCTCCCGCAGCATCCGCTGGGCTGAGCTGACCGACGCGCGGCTGGAAGAAGTGCAGCTTCAGGGCATCGCCGGTCTCACCATCATCCTCCAAAGCGCTGATACCACCATCAGCATCAGCAGCAGCGTCCTGTCCATGGAAGCGGTCGAAGAACTGGCCGAGGATTTGAGAACGGCCGGCATTCTCCACCGCTGACCCGCGTCTTCAGGGCTTTCCACAACTGCCCATTTCCAACAATTAGCGGATATTTTGCAAAAAAAAGGCTTTTCATGTCAGGAAAATCTGCTATAATGCGCCCGCGCCTGCCCGCCGACGTGCGATATGACGCGTCTGCGGAACCCAGCCGCAACACACCACTATGTCAGATTATACTACGCGTGTATTGGAACAGGTTCGCGCTAAAAACGCCGCTGAACCCGAGTTCCTTCAGGCCGTGCAAGAGGTGATTTCCACCATCACCCCCGTACTTGCTTCCAACAGGAAGTACGAAGACAATTGCATCCTCGAGCGCATCGTTGAACCGGAGCGCACCATCATCTTCCGCGTGCCGTGGGTCGATGATAAAGGTAAGATTCAGGTGAACCGTGGTTATCGTGTGGAATACAACAGTGCCATCGGCCCCTACAAAGGCGGCCTGCGCTTCCACCCCTCCGTCAACCTCGGTATCCTCAAGTTCCTCGGCTTCGAGCAGGTTTTCAAAAACTCCCTGACGACTCTCCCCATGGGTGGCGGTAAGGGTGGCGCTGACTTTGACCCCAAGGGTAAGAGCGACCGCGAGGTCATGGCCTTCTGCCAGAGCTTCATGACCGAACTCCAGCGCCACATCGGCCCGGACACCGACGTGCCCGCCGGCGATATCGGCGTGGGCGGCCGCGAAATCGGCTACCTCTTCGGCCAGTACAAGCGCCTCCGCAATGAGTTCACCGGCGTGCTGACCGGCAAGAAGCTCAACTGGGGCGGCTCCCTCATCCGCCCGGAAGCCACCGGCTACGGCTGCGTCTACTTCGCCCAGAACATGCTGGCTACCCGCAACGATGACCTCGCAGGCAAGGTCTGCGTCGTCTCCGGCTCCGGCAACGTCGCTCAGTACCTTGTGGAGAAGCTTAACCAGCTGGGTGCCAAGGTCGTGACGATGTCCGACTCCAACGGCTACGTCTTCGACCCCGAGGGTATCAATGCCGAGAAGCTTGCCTGGATTATGGAGCTCAAGAACGTGCGTCGCGGCCGTATCAAGGAATACGCCGATGCTTTCCCCGGCGTGCAGTACTTCGAGGGTCAGCGTCCCTGGAGCGTCCCCTGCGACTGTGCCTTCCCCTGCGCCACGCAGAACGAAATCAACGGCGCTGAGGCTGCCACGCTCATCAAAAACGGCTGTATGCTCGTGGCCGAGGGTGCCAACATGCCCACTGACCTGGACGGCATCAACGCCTACCTGGAGGCCAGGATTCTCTACGGCCCGGCCAAGGCTGCCAATGCCGGCGGCGTGGCTACCTCCGGCCTGGAAATGTCCCAGAACAGCATGCGCCTGAGCTGGAGCAGCGAGGAGGTCGACGCCAAGCTCTTCAGTATCATGAAGAACATCCACGAAAACGCCTACAACCACGCCCGCGAATTCTCCACCGACAGCCTGGGTGACTTCACCAACTACGTCGCCGGTGCCAATATCGCAGGCTTTGTCAAGGTAGCCGATGCCATGATTGACCAGGGTATCGTGTAACACCGGGTAACATCTGCTTTTTCTCCATCCGCAGGAGCCTGCCCGGCTCCTGCGGATTTTTTCATGAAGCACCTATCATATATACTTGCAATCAGCTGAGGATATGGTAGAATGCACGTGGACGGAACGCCTCTATGTATCGCTATTTCACATCATTGCTTTTCCTGATGGTATTGCTGTTGACAGCCTGTCAGCAGCAACAGCAGCGCTACAGGCTCGACGCCTCGGCTCGCACGCCCAAGTACGTCTATAAGGAAGGCTACACGCCGCGCCTGCTTCCCAGCGGCAAGGCCACCATCCCCCGCCATGCACCCGCACGCGTGAAGCGCGCCATCGCCGCCGCTAACAAAATCGTGGGACGCCCGTACCGCCTGGGGGGTGGCCATGGCCGCCACCACGACACGGCGTACGACTGCTCGGGCAGCGTAGCATTTGTGCTGCGCGAGGCGGGCATGCTGCGCTCCGGGCGCCAGCCCGTGTCCGGTTATTTCCTGCGCTGGGGGCGTCCCGGATTCGGCAAATGGATTACGGTGTACGCCAAGCGCGGCCACGTGTTCATGATGATAGCCGGCCTGCGTTTCGACACCACCGGCAGCGGACGAGGCGTTGGCCCCCGCTGGTACACCAAGAGCCGTCCCTGCGGCGATTTCTATGTCCGCCGCATTCCGGGTTATTGACACCCGACTGTCTTACTCATATCCTTAAAGATGAACGAAGAAAACGAACGCAACCACGGCCCGCAGCGTGTTGATGAAATCATGCAGCGCTGGGGGCTGGATAATCACGACCTGGTCACCTCCTCCATCGAGCAGCTCACCCACAAACAAGTGCAGAAAGCCCGCGCCGGGCGCCAGCTCACCCTCAAAATGATGCAGAAAGTGGCTCGCACTCTCAACATCTGCATCTGGAACAGCTTGAGCGATGAGGAGAAAGAATCCTACTACGAGTATATTCACCGCGATCTCTTCACCTACGCCAAGGGCTACGAGCCCGAGTGGGAAGACCCCAACATCGCACTCCTCCGGGCAAGAGACAGGAAGAAGTAAAGCCCCATGCCCCTGAGTGTCACAGAGCTGGTAGCCCGCCTCAAACACGCTGTCGAACTGCAAGTGGGCGAACAGTGTGTGATGGGCGAAATCGGCTCGTGCAAGACAGCCTCCAGCGGGCATATCTACTTCACCCTCAAAGACGCTCACTCTCAGCTCCAGTGCGCTATGTACGCCTTTCGCGCACGCGGCTCTGCCGTGCGGCTGCGCGAGGGTCTGCAGGTCGAGCTGTACGGCAAAGCCACCGTCTGGGAAGGCCGCGGCTCCCTGCAATTCATCGTCGATCGTGTACGTGAAGCCGGAGTCGGCACTCTCCAGCAGCAGTTCGAAGCCCTCAGGCAGAAACTCATGGCCGAGGGGCTTTTCGACGTTTCCCGCAAGCGCCCCCTGCCCGCTTTTCCACAGAGCGTCGCCCTCGTCACTTCACCCTCCGGCGCCGTCATTCAGGACATGCGCCACCGGCTGGAGCAGCGCGCACCGTGGATACAGGCCTACCTCTACCCCGTTCAGGTACAGGGGAAAGGCGCAGAAAACGGCCTCGCACGGGCGCTCCATATACTGGGGCATCCTGAGCAGCACCACCTGCCCCGCGTCGATTACATCATTCTGGCTCGCGGCGGTGGCTCGATGGAAGACCTGTGGTGTTTCAACGAAGAAATCCTCGCCCGAGCCATTGCCGCCTGTCCCATTCCGGTGGTTTCGGCAGTGGGTCACGAGACCGATTTTACCATCGCGGACTTTGTGGCTGACCTGCGCGCCCCTACTCCCACAGCCGCCATCGAACTGACGACCCCGGATGCCGCCATCCTGATGCAGAGCCTGCAGGAGACCGAACTGCACCTGCAACGCCGCCTGAGACAGGGTCTGCAGATGGCGCGTCTGCGGCTCAAAGCTGCGGCACAGGGGCGTCTGAGCCGCCCGCAGGAGCTCCTCGCCCCCCATCACCAGAAACTCGACACCCTGGCAGATGAACTCAGCCGCGCAGCCGAAACACGGCTCAGGCGCGCCGGCGATACGCTCAACACCGCCGCGGCTCGTCTATCCCCGCGTATCCCGCAGCGCGCCATCGAGGCCGCTGCACAGCGGCTCGGCACCACCGCCCAGGCCCTGACCCGCAATACCCTCACCCGGCTCAAAGCAGCTGCGCAACGTCTCGACACTCTCGAAGCCCGCCTTTCGGCCGCCAGTCCGCAGCAGGCACTGGAGCGCGGCTTTGCGCTCGTGCGCACGTCAGACGGCAGACTCGCCCGCCACGCAAGCGACCTCTCCCCCGGTGACCGCCTCTCCATCAGCCTGGCTGATGGCCGGGTGGCCGCCACCGTAGATACCATAACCCCTGATTCCCCATGAGAAACACCCTCCTGTTCCTGCTTCTTTCCGGCACCGCTCTCTGCAGCACACAGCAGTTCTACGGCCCCAACGGCCTCTTCAGCGGAAGATCCAGCACCTCCGGCAACACCACCCGCTATTACGACGCCTCCGGCCGACTGATTGGTACCGGGAGTCGCTCCGGTAATACCACCCGCTACTACGACGCCAGAGGCTCTTTTATGGGTTCTTCATCCTCTTCCGGAGCCACTAAGCGTTTTTACGATAAAAACGGCTCCTATGTAGGCTCCGCCTCCTCTTCGGGCGCGAATACACGCTTTTACGACAAGAACGGCTCCTTCCAGGGCTCTGCCAGTTCCTCTTCCTCCGGCACACGTTATTACGACAAGAACGGCTCCTATCGTGGCTCCAAACAGTGATTTTTTCATCATTTTTTAGAAAATAATCAAAAAAAGGCTTGCAATACCCGGGCTCTTGGTGTATAGTTCGCCCGTGCCCGTTGTGGCAACCGATGCTCGGTTGGCGGAATTGGTAGACGCGTTAGACTAAGGATCTAATGGTGAGAGCCGTGGGGGTTCGAGTCCCCCATCGAGCATAAAACGCTCAGGAGTCACTCCTGAGCGTTTTTCGTTACCCTCATTCAGGCTTCGTAAGCATTTCCCGCATGTAACGGCGGGTTCTGTCAAAAACGAGCGCTTGCATCGGCTCAGTAACGAGTCCGCGCTTCATCAGCTCGCAGTATTCCTCATACGGAGTCCAGGCATTCCAGCCATCTACCGCATGGTACAGGCAAAACCCGGCATTCCTCAGCAGGGTATAGGCATCCTCCGCTTTCCGGCGGGAAAACACATCACCACCCTCTGCGCTGCGCATGGGCACCGGAATACGGCAGTAACGGTAGCTTAATTCTGAAAACGAAAGCGGGGGCGTTAACGCTCGTCCCAGTAACGCCCTGCCCCACCGGAGCAACTTGTGGCACAGGGATTCCTTACAATACTGTTTCAAGAAGCCGGGCGGCAGCGCAGACCTCTGCCCTACATGTATCAGAAAAATCAGCTCACCGGTGTTTTTGTCTTCCCCCATGTCGCTCAGTACAACATTCCTGAACGAAGCATGAAAACTACGTTTGACCGGCACCTGATTCATCTTACAGAGAAAGCGTTTCCAGCAAATCCTGAATCTCCAGACCAAAGAAGAGCCACACCACGGCAGCAATGATGAGAGCAGGGCCGAAAGGCATGGGCTTGCCGAAGCCGATGCGGGCGACAGCCGCCCAGATGAGGCCGATGAAGCTACCTGCCACCAGGGAGAACAATACGCCTTGCCAGCCACCGATGGCACCGATGGCCAATGCTATCCAGGCATCGCCGCTACCCATGGCCTCGCGCCGCCACACGTAGCCACGAGCCTGCCCGCTGAGTCGCGGGACGCTCTCCAACTCGATGCGGGTGCCGTCAGGCTGCAGCAGAGCATCCGGCGCCAGTACCAGGTCGGCTGCAGCAGTCGTCCCGGAGGAATCAAGAGTAGCGGTGGTGAGTACCAGGCGATTGTTCTGCTCCATGAAAAGCTGCGACCAGAGCAGTTTTTCCCCGTCGATGGTGAGCTCGATATCTTCGCCATCGTCAGCCTGCTGCAGTTGCCAGCTCACCGTCTGCTCCCAGGATTTTTCTCTGCGTCCGAAAAGGAGCCGACCGATGAGGCCCACCACCTTAAAAAGCACAAAACCGCCCACGGCCCCGACCATGCTCCAGAGCAGACCCTCCGAGGGTTCCAGCGCAGCGGGCTCGACCATCCACGGCGAAAGCCCGGCCAGCAGCCACCCCGTCACGGCAGCAGCCACCGTCAGCGATGGCAGCACCACCATCTGCTCCCAGTCGATGCAGAAGCAGGCCAGCATCAGTGCTACCCACACGCAGAGCAGCATCTGGGTAAAAATATCATCGAGGCAGAAGTACCAGGCAATCACACCGAACAATGCTGCGCAGGCCACCTCGACCAGCCAGTAACGCACAGCAATACGCCGGTGACAGCAGGCGCTTTTGCCCCGCAGCAATAGCCAGCTGACGATGGGAAGATTGAGATACCACGGGATGGGCTTGCCGCAGGAGGGACAGAACGAACGGGAGGGTTCGTTCACACTCAGGCCACGTGGCAGGCGGTACACCACCACGTTGAGAAATGACCCGATACAGGCACCAAACAACACAAAAGCGAGAGGGAGCAGCCAGGGGGTCTCTGCCGTGATAGCCTGTGTCTGCTGATAAATCAGTTCCATCATACGGTGGCATCATACCACTCTCGTCTGCCGTTGGCAAGCAGCAAGCATATCATTTTTCCACCTTGATAGAGAGCATACGGGGATTACCGGTTGCCAACGCCCCCCTTCGTCAATCAGCCCGCCGAAAGGGGGAAAACTATTAGGCCGGAAGGTAGAGCTAACCTCTCGACTAACACGCTGATTTCAGGCAGCCTGTGCGCAGCATGAAGCAAGACAACAAACTCACGACAGCCGCCGGAGCCCCGGTGGCAGATAATAACAACAGCCTCACTGCCGGACCGCGTGGCCCGCAGCTCATGCAGGATGTCTGGTACTTCGAGAAGATGGGACACTTCAACCGCGAGGTTATCCCGGAACGCCGTATGCACGCCAAGGGCGCAGGTGCTTTCGGTACGTTCCGCGTCACCCACGATATCACGCGCTACACCCGAGCAGCGCTCTTCAACCGGATAGGCAAGGAAACGCCGGTATTCGTGCGTTTCTCCACCGTGGCCGGCGAGCGAGGAGCCGCCGATGCGGAGCGCGATATTCGCGGTTTCGCCGTCAAGTTCTACACGGAAGAGGGCAACTGGGATCTGGTGGGTAACAATACCCCCGTATTCTTCCTGCGCGACCCGCTCAAGTTCCCTGATCTCAACCACGCCATCAAGCGCGACCCCCGCACCGGGCTGACCAATCCCACCTCGAACTGGGATTTCTGGACCAGCCTGCCGGAGGCGTTCCACCAGGTCACAATCGTGATGAGCGACCGCGGTATACCGGACGGCTACCGCCACATGCACGGATTCGGCAGCCACACTTTCTCGCTGCTGAATGCGGACAACGAGCGAGTATGGGTCAAATTTCACTGGATATGCCAACAGGGTATCCGCAATCTGACAGACGCACAGGCCGCGGCCCTCATCGCTCGCGACCGCGACAGCTCTACCCGCGACCTCTTCGACGCTATCGAACGCGGTGCATACCCCCGATGGAAGCTCTGTATCCAGGTCATGACTCAGGAGCAGGCCAGGCACACGGCTTTCAATCCGTTCGACCTCACCAAGGTCTGGCCCCACGGGGATTTTCCGCTGATAGAGGTGGGCGAGATGGAGCTGAACCGCAATCCCGACAATTATTTCGCCGATGTGGAACAGGCGGCATTCAACCCTGCCCATGTGGTGCCCGGTATCGGCTTCTCCCCGGACAAGATGCTGCAAGGTCGCCTGTTCGCCTATGGCGATGCCCAGCGCTACCGGCTCGGGGTGAATCATATGCAGATTCCCGTCAATCGTCCTCGATGCCCCTACCACTCGTTCCACAAAGATGGCCGGATGCGCACAGACGGCAACAACGGAGCCGCCATCAACTACGAGCCCAACAGCTTCGGTGAATGGAGAGAACAGCCCGAGTTCCGCGAAGCTCCCATCGAAACAGACGGACCGGGCGACCGGTGGAACTTCCACCTCGATGACGCCGACTACTACTCACAGCCACGTGCGCTCTTCCGGCTCATGACCCCTGCTCAGCAACAGGCGCTTTTCGACAACACGGCTCGCGCTATGGAATCCGTGCCGGAGTTCATCAAACGTCGCCATATCGAACACTGCCTGGCCTGCGATGCCGCCTACGGGCACGGAGTGGCTCGCGCCATGGGAATCGAGCTCTGAATAAAGCAGGCACCACCCCATGCAGCAGGGCATGGGGTGGTGCGCATACATGAGGGTTATACGGCACTGCGGCTTACTCAGCGGCAGGTGTCGGCTCTGCCTCTGCTGCTTCAGGCGCAGAGGGCGCAGCCGAACGCGACGGACGATGGCGAGCGGCTTCCAGCAGGAAAATCTCTGCCACCTTGAATGCGCGGCGGGATGCCTCAGCGGCGGTGCGGTCATCCATCAGCGCCAGGCCTTCCTCCGTCACTTCGCCGAGGAAAATCTTCCAGGCACGCCGGTTCAGCTCTTCCGGATCGACCTGGGTGGGCTGGTACTGCTGCGGGTCACGTCCTGCCTCATCGCGGTTGCGATTGCGGTTGCGGCGGCGCTTGCGGCGGTTGCTGCTGCCACCGCCTTCGTTGCCCCCCACGATTTCAGGGGTAGCAAAGCCGGGCACGGGTTCCGACCGGCGGAACTCTGAGGGCGGCTCGGGGATATCGTTCGGTTCGGTCTGAGCCGTCGCGGGCTGAGGCTGCGGGGTCTCAGGCACAGACTCCGTCGTTTCCGGCTTATCCTGACCGGTGCGAGCATCACGCACCCTGCGGCGGGGACGATGATTGCTTTTTTCCTGCGGGGTCGGAGCAGATGCCTCGGGAGCGGACTCAGCCGTTTTTTCCACAACCTGCGCCGGGGCGGGTGTTTCCACCGGTGCCGGGGCGGGTGCTTCAGCGGGGATTTCTTTCTTACGGCGCGGAGCACGCGGCTTGCTCGTTTTGGCGGGAGCGGGGACGGAGGCGGCGGGCTCGCCGACATCTCCGGAGGGCACAGCTGCGGGAGCCTTACTCGCAGACTTGCGCGGGGCGCGAGTCCGGGTCGGCTTCACCGGAGCCTCTGTTTTCTTCTCTTCCTGTTCCATGTTATAAGAATAGATTATTTCGATTGGGTTGGGGTCGTCGCGTACGGGTCGATGCAGAACGTCCACTCAGCCTTATGGCTGGTGCCGGTCGTGCTCTTCCAGGTAACGAGAACGGAGATGTGGGGCATGTAGATCCGGCAGGGCGGAGTCCACTGCAGGGAGCGCGTATTGCTGTTGACGACAGCAGGTACGCGCCCGAAACCGCTCACTTTCATGCGAACGGTTGAGATGTCCACCCCGGCTACCTCGCTCATGTCAGCAGAGATTGCCCCGAAATCACACGTAACAGTGGAATTGGGCACGGGATGCACAGGGAACGGCGGCAGCGGCGTAGACGCAGGCAGAGTACCGGGGGTGGCTCCTGTCGTCGCGGCCGTACCGAGTTGCGCCACGCGAAAATCCATGGCGTTCTTGAAAATGGAATGATTGTTGCCGAAAATCATGTACCGGCGAATCTGCATCGGGTCTTCCGAACAGGTCACCTTGCCGGGTATCACCGTAAAGGCCGCCGCGCAACCATAGCCGGGCAGGCGCTCCAGCATCGCCGGGGTGACATACCCACCCGGGTAGCAATAGGTATTGATCGTACCGAACAGTTCGGACAGCTTCGGAAAGGTGGCGCCGATTTCCTTATCGATCATATCGGCTTCAGCCTCAGGGCCTGCAGCAGCCGCAGCCTTCCAGGCTCGGGGGTAGGGATGGCTGGCAGAGTGGCTGCCGACCGAAGCCCCATGCTGCTGCATCTCACGAATCATCGCCGGCGACATACTATCGCCCCGTCCGGAAAGGTAGTGGGTGTAGAGGAAGAGATGAAAGGGATAGCCGTATTCATGGAGGATGGGGTAGGCATCGGTATAGACGCTACGCCAGCCGTCATCCATGGTAATCAATACGCAGCGGGCAGGCAGCTCGCGAGTACCCAGCCGCCATTCGAGGAACTCCTGCATGCTGATGACCTTCAGCCCGGCATTGCGGATGTATTCCATCTGCGCCCGGAAGTCCGATGTACGCATCAGCATCTGCGTCACCGGAGCCGTCTTGCTGAAGTTGTGATAGCCCAGCACGGCCACACGAGTCTGATCCCGCGGCACGAGCAGCTCCGCGTCAGCCGGGGCTTCTTCCTCCCCGACCTCCTCAGCCGTATCGTCATCCAGCAGCGGCACCGCCGTGACCCACTCTTCATCCATCGGATCCGGATTGAGCGGCAGCGGAGCGACGTCTTGCCCGAACAACAGCCCCAGGCTCAGCATCAATGCTAACAGAATAGCTTTCACCAGCCGGAAGCCTAGCAGGATTCACCCGGTATAGCAAGCCTTTATTTCGGCATGTTCCCCACGGTAAGAAGCTCAAAATGATGACATCAAAGCGTCATGGCCCGCCTGAGTATAACTTTATGTTGGCAATCGGTGCTAAAAAATGCTAGAATGCGCTACACATGGCAAGCAACGATATCATCTGCAAACCCACTCTCGACACCTTTCTGCGATTCGGTGTCGTGCTGGCGGCATTCTTCGGTTTCGGGCTCTATTTTTTCTACGATGCAGCAGTCGGGTACCGCCGAGCCAATGAGGTATTCTGCAGCTACCGGGAGTTCTCCAGGCTGGGTGCCATGGCGATGCAGGAGTCCGATGCCGCCAGATGGGCTGCACAGCGCCGCAACTCCCCTCTGCTGAAGGCAGAGATACAGGACGGCGAGCTGGTTGTCCGGGATGAGGCGCACGCCTACCCCCTCCCCCCCGATTGCGAGGCGGCCCGCACCTGCCCACCGGAGGTACACGATCTGGCTACCATCAGCAAGAGCTGGAATGACTGCTGGCTGGCCTATTCCGCTCGGCTCAAATACCCGGCTACCCCCGGCGACCATGGGTATGAAGCCCCCGCCATCCGCGAGCAGTGGTACGCCGGAGGCGCCTGCATGGTGATATCAGCCCTCATTCTCGCCCTGATGATTCGTACGAAAGGTCGAGTCATGGCTCTGCGCGGCGATGAGGTCACGGCAGCAGGACAGACCTTCCTCATCAGCGATATCTCCTGTCTGGACCTCCGCCAGTGGGGCAAGGGCTTCAAGGGCATCGCCTACGCCACAGTCAGAGGACGCAGGATACGCCTCGACGGCATGACCTACGGTGGGTTCAATCCTGAGAAAGGCGAACCGGCAGAAGCCTTCATGCGCGAGCTCCAGAGCCGCTACAAAGGCGACATCATCGAGTATGAACAGCAGTAAACAAGAGAGAGAGCCCAGGCGCCGGACACGCACCCTGCGGTGGTTGCAATACCGCAGTCGGCGCGTGCTCTATGCTCTTGTTTCCCGGCGGGTGGTGGTGAATGTCCTCCTTGCAACCATCGCCGCCGAACTGACGGTACTGGGAGTCGGGCTCTCGCGGCGGCTGGAAATGGCGAATGAGGAATCATTCCTGGTTTCTCAGGCTCAGCTGGCAGTGCTGGAGGCTCAAGCCCTCTCAGAGGAAAACCTCAGCCGCGGCTCAGCCGGAATCAGCGCCCACACCGCCACCGCCCCGGATTCCCCCGATGCCCCGCCGCCGCTGCGTGCGCGCGATGTCGACACCATCCTGATGCAGGAGACCGATATGGGTATCACCATATCGCGGGAAGATGACCCTCCGGCCACACCGGAGACCGAGACCACAGCCCCGAAGGAAGAGAACAGCGATATCAGGGATGAAACGGATCTGCTGATACGCAAGGGTGTCGCCTCCCTCACCGCCGGCGATATGCGGCTCTGCGTCCTCTGCATGGAGGAAGCGCGCCTGCTCAGCCCCGATAGCCCGGCGGCGCTATATTACCTGGGAGTGGCGTACGACAAGCTGCTCAACCCGCTCAAAGCAAGAGAGTTCTACACCAAGGTGTTCGCCATGCGCGACCGCGCCGGCGTCTACTTCCAACGCTCAGCCCGACGCCTCACGTACGGCTTTGAACAACCCGGCGCCTTGCGCGGCAAGCTGTCGTTCGGCCCCCACCAGATGAACCACACCTACTCGGCAGATGAGGGAGAGAGTATCGATATCCTGCTGCCGGTCATCCTCGCCCCGGGCGAATCCGTGCGGCCGGACGACATATACATCGCCATCCAGTTCTTTGACCTGGTCAACGGGCGCAAGATTGAGTTCTCGCGCCTCGCCCGCCCCGAACTGAGCTGGCAGAGCGAAAGTCCGACCTGGCAGGAATGGGAAGAGCACCTGCGCATCAGCTACAAAGTGCCCCCCCTGACTCAGGAGGAAATGGACGCTTACGGCGATTTGAAGTACTACGGATTCACCGCCAAACTGTACTACAAGGGCGAGCCGCTCGACTGTATCAGCACCCCCTCCGCCCTCATCCTCCAGGAGCAGCGCCTGCACAGCCGCCGCAAGACATACACACCGAGGGAGAACAGCCTCTTCCCCGATGATGGCCTGGCACCGGATGAAAGCGCCGTCCCCGTATCCGACTATACTGACAATCTGCTTCCCGCTTCCGACGAATGACTCCCATATTTCCACAATTACCTCGCACGCTGGGGGGATACACGCTGACACGCCTGCTGCTGGTGGGTCCGGAGACTGAGCTTTACGAAGCTTCGCAGACCCACATGAACCGCCCTGTGATCATCGAGGTACTGCGTCCCGGGCTTCCCCGCGAGCGCGAAGCCGCCTTCCTGAATCGGGCTCGTCTCTGCGCCGCAGCTGAGCTCCCGCATGTACCCCGCGTGGTAGAGACGCTGATGGCCGAGGGAGTATGGTTCATCGCAGGCGAGATGCCCGAAGGGCGGACGCTGGCAGAAATCCACGCGAGCGGAGCCCGCCTCAGCCCCATCCAGATATGCGATATCGTGGAAGCCGCCGCCGAGGTATACACCATGACGGAAAAGGCGGAGCTGGCCACCATGGCGCTGACCCCCTACAGTATCTTCCTGAACGACGCGGGGAAACCCTCCTTCCTGCCACCCATCCGGGACGGCGAGATACAGGAGGGCGACACGGCATGCAACATGCAGTATCTGGCCGCCGTGCTCGAGCCCCTGCGCCCGGTGAACGTGGAGGGAGAAAACCGTGTACTCTCCATCCTCCAATGGCTCCGGGAGGGCTATGAGGGACAGCCCGTCGCCTGGGATACGTTCACCTACGTCTGCGGTATCGTCCGCGAACAACTCAGCACCGGCACAGAGAATAATCCCGAAAATTCCCGGCTCAGCGAAGCTCGCACCAAGCGCCATCTCCACCGGCTTCGGCGCAAACTGCTCCGCGCGCTCGGATTCACCGTACTGGCTCTCGCGGCCATCGGCGGCTTATCGTGGCTGGGGACACTGTATCCCCAGGGTGAGCAGCCCACCCTCCCGGCTGTCCACAATGGGATGCTGGCAGCCAAACGCCACGGCAGCACGCAGCACATCCTGATGCGCCCGGTCAGCATCAGAGAATACGAACACTTCATCAACAGCTGGAAGCTGCTGTCGGAGGATGAAAAGGCAGCCATCAACCGCAATATCCCCGACACCTGCGGCGAGCACATCCCCGGCGATTGGGAACAACAGCTGGCCGCTGCCGCGAACAAGGGCCAATACGCAGGTATGGAGCTCACCCCGGACAGCCCCGTACGCAACGTCAGCTACTGGGATGCCCTGGCCTACACCCGCTTCAGCGCCTCCGGCGCCACACTGCCGGATGCCGCCCAGCTGCAGGCCGTACACAAGGCAGGCGGGGCTTCCGAGCTCAGCGAATGGAGTGCCACGGTCGCCGGCGACGGCTGGCTGGGAATCTACCCGGACAATGCCCCGCTGCTGATGGACATGGCTCACGATGCGCGCCCGCTGCCGGCACCGGATTACGCTTATCGCTCCCCGAAAACCGGTTTTCGCATCGTCCTCACCTCATTGGACAAATAAAACTTCACCATATCATGAAACACATAAAACACATCATCAGCCTGTTCGTATTCGTGTTCTGCCTGCTGGCCGCCATGCCGGCATCGGCTCAGGTAGAATTGCGACTGGAGCCTATCCGCCGCGATTTCATCGTCGGGGAGAGCGTCGCCCTCAAACTCACTGTCGTCAACCATACCGATGCGTCTATCTCACTCACCAACATCCCCGGGAGACCCTGGCTGCACTTTCTGGTCGGGCGTCGCGGTGAGGACGGCGCCATAGCCCCCTTCGCCAGCCCGAAGTTCCCCGACCTGAAACTCACCCCCGGCTCCACCCGAGCCTTCCAGGTCGAACTGGGCGGATTCTATCGACTGGAGCGAGACGGCTCCTACTGGGCAGTGGCGACTATCCGCATGCCCGACGGAGTCAGCACCTACAGCTCCAACCGAGCCCCCTTTGTCATGACCAACGGCGGAGAAGTGCGAGCCTTCACCATCCAGGCCCGGGGCGAGCGCCTGCATATGAGCCTGCGTCTCGCTCGCATCGATAATCAGGAGTGCCTGTTCGGCCAGGTGCGCAATGCTGACACCAAACGCATCATCGGAGCCTGCTACATGGGGCGCTATCTCAACTTCATGGAGCCTCGTGTGCTCCTGGATGCCGCGCAGAACATGCACGTCCTCTGTCAGTCCTCTGAGCAGTTCTATACCTACTCCATCATGAACACCCGGGGAGGCAACGCGCAGCGCAAGATATACCGCCGCGCCGGGGGACCGGTCGACCTCATCAGCACCGGCCGCGGCGTCCAACCCGTAGGGCTTATCCCCTACGTCAAGCCCAAGCCCGGCGAGGAGGGCATGCGCCGCGCTTCGGATCGTCCGCTGTAACACAAGCCACCACCACATACACGCAACAGGAAACATGTCTGTACCGACCATTGCTATCGTAGGCCGCCCGAACGTCGGCAAATCCGCCATATTCAACCGTATGGCAGGGCGCCGCATTGCCATCGTACACGATCAGCCGGGAGTCACCCGCGACCGCCTCAGTGCACCATGCCGCATCACTGATTATGAAGCTCTGCTGGTGGATACCGGCGGCATCGGCTCGACGCTGGACGATGGATTTGCCGCGCAGGTGGCCCGAGAGGCTGATATCGCGCTCAACGCGGCCGACCTCATCATGTTCGTCTGCGACTGCCGCGACCACCTGACCCCCATCGACAGAAACATCGCCACCATGCTGCACAAGAGCGATATCCCGGTGCTGCTGGTGCTCAACAAGGCCGATACGGAAAAACAGGAACTCAATCTCGGGGAATTTACGGAACTGGGTTTTGCAGACTACGTGTTCACCTCAGCAGCTCACGGTCGCGGCTTCCACGAACTAGCCACCAAGCTCAACCGCAAACTCAAGGAGCTGGGTGCCACCCCCGTCCGAGCCGAGGCCGACCCCACCGCCACCCCGGAGGAAGAGCCTGATCGCGAAGAGGTAACAGCTGATTCTCCCATCCGCATGGCTATCGTCGGCCGCCCGAACGCCGGCAAATCCTCGCTGGTCAACGCCATCCTTCAGGACAAGCGCACCATCGTCTCAGACGTCGCCGGTACCACACGCGATGCCATCGACATCCCCTATGCCCACGGAGACCGGAACTTTGTACTGATTGACACTGCCGGCATGCGCCCGCGCTCCAGGCGCGACACCTCCGTAGAGGTATTCTCTGCCATGCGCAGTGAGAAAGCCATACGCCGCTCCGATATCTGCCTGCTGGTCATCGACCTGGCAGCCGGAGTCACCCAGCAGGATCGACGCATCGGTTCCATCATCGCCAAAGAATGCAAGCCCTGCATCGTGGTTGTCAACAAATTCGACCTCTATTGCCCCGATGCGCCCCTCTCAGCCCGCAAAGAAGCAGCCAAGGAGCACGTGAAGGAGCAGCTCTTCTTCCTCGACTATGCGCCGGTAGTCATCGTATCTGCCAAAGAGGGACGAGGCCTGGAGCACATCTTCAAGGCACTGGAGCGCGTGCAGAAATGCTCGCTCAACATGCCCGGCACCGGCGAGCTCAACCGCCTGCTGCAGCGTGCCATGGAAATCAACCCTCCCGGCCAGCACCGCACCCTGCGCAAGCGGCTCAAGCTCTTCTACGCCACTACGGCCGTCAACGAAAAGTACACCACCATCCCGGTGCCCACCTATGTGCTCTTCGTGAATGACAAGCGCCTGCTGGCAGACAGCTATGCACAGTTCCTGCGCAACACCATCCGCTCACGTATCAACGCAGAGGGTATCCCCATCGTCCTCTCGCCTCGTTCCCGCGTACGCAACACGGACTGATAACGCCGCAAGCCCCTCAAAAAACAGCCGGATATCCCACGCTCAGTGAGATATCCGGCTGTTTTTCAGTGAAATATCGCCACGTCAATCAGGAAGTAAAGGTCACTCCCTGAGCGTCTTTGGTCACGGTGATGATTTCGATAATCGCCCATACCCAGGCGATGATGGCCAGAGCACCGCAACTGAGTACGGTTATAAGCAGCTGTATCAAGCCCTGCACCATGTAGCCGGCATAGAAATTGTGAACCCCGAATTCACCCAGAAAAAACCCCAGGAGGATGTAGGCAAGACGAGATTTTGGAGGTTCCTCCCCACTCATATTGATGAGAGATTCAGTGTTTCATCTGCTGACGGCAGGCTTTCACCGTGTTGGCCATGAGCATGGCGATAGTCATGGGACCCACACCACCGGGCACGGGTGTGATAGCACTGCAGGAATCCTTGACGGCCTCAAAATCCACATCACCGACGATACGGTAGCCGCGGGGGCGTGTGGCATCCTCGATACGGTTGATACCCACGTCCACCACCACGGCGCCGGGCTTCACATAGTCAGCCTTCACCATCTCCGGACGCCCTACAGCCGCTACCAGGATATCCGCCGTGCGGCACAGCCCGGGCAGATCAGCCGTGCGAGAATGGGCGATTGTCACCGTGGCATTCGCTTTCTTGCTGACCAGGAGGTTAGCCATAGGCTTGCCCACAATCATGCTGCGGCCAATCACCACGGCATGCTTGCCGGCGGTGGGGATACCATAGGCCGCCAGCAGCTCCATACACCCCAGCGGTGTGCAGGGCACAAAGCCGGTCTCATCCTCCAGCACCAGCTTGGCCACATTAGCCGGGTGGAAACCATCCACGTCTTTACGGGGGTCGATATTGAGGATGACGGCCTCCTCGTCGATATGGGGAGGGGGCGGGCTCTGCACCAAGATACCGTGGATACGGTCATCGGCATTCAGCTGATGGATGAGCTCGACCAGCTCTTCCTGAGTCGTCTCAGCCGGCAGCGCCCATTTCTGGGAGTAGATGCCCAGCTCCGCACAGGCTTTTACCTTGGAACCGACGTAGACTTGGGAGGCAGGGTCCTCGCCCACCAGAACCACGGCCAGCCCGGGAGTATGACCGGCGGCTTTGAGCTCTTCTATCTCCTTGACCAGGCGGGCACGCACATCTGCCGCCACCTTCTTACCGTCTATCAGAACAGGTGTCATTTCTTTATTTCTTCGATGGGTTCAAAATCCGGGCGCCCATATGCCATCAGCACGTCCAGGCGGGCGCAGTATTCCTTTACCTCCTCATCCGAGATATCCGCCGGCACGTAGAACGGCTCTCCCCAGCGAATAGTCACTTTGGAGAACGGCTTGGGAATCACAAATCCATCCCACGCTTTGTTGATACGCCAGCAATGGGGGATATCAATCCCCAGCGGAATGATGGGCAAGCCGCTGACAGAGGCGAGCTTGATGACCCCGGCATGGCAGCGATAGCGCGGCCCTTTGGGACCATCGGGGGTGATACACATGCTGTAGCCGGACTTGAGCTCCCTCACCATATCCAGGAAACCAGCGACTCCACGGCGGCCGCTGGAGCCGCGCACAGCGCGCATCCCGTAGTCCTCAGCCACAGTGGCGAGCATGGCACCGTCCTTGCTGGCACTGGTAAGCATGCTCATCTTCACCGTTCCCCGCAGCACATACTTATAGAAATAGCAGGGAACAAAGGTACGATTATGCCAGAGTGATACAATCACCGGTTTACTGCCCATTGGGCTGGCTGTCTCCGTCGTATCATAGCACACCACGCGCTTACGAAGCGTGAAACAAACGGCTGAGATACAAAACCACGCCAGATGCCCCAGCGGACGGGACCACCATTTCGACCTTAATTCCTGACTTTTTGCCATATGCGTCCAATAAAAGGGTTCAGCTCTTAAAACGGGGTTAAGGGGGCAAAGGGGTTATCACCCTTCTCCGGGGTGTCTTCAAATGGGTCTTTCCCCACATCGTCCAGGGCGGGGCGCTCCGACTTATCGAGAACATCCTCCGGCTTGGTTTCCATATCCTTACGGATAGCGTCCGACATCTTATTGATATCGATGGCATCGAAATGGAAGCGCTCCGGGCGGGACTTTCGCTGCTCGGCGGCAGCTTTTTCCAGCTCATCGATATTATCGCCGGGTCTGTTGGCAAAGCCCCTCAGCGATGTACTCAGCCAGGCCCAATCACCCTGGTCCTGGAAAAGCGGGTCCGATATGCCGTCCGAATATTCGGCACGCGTCAGCAGCCCCGGCATCCCGTACCTCAGCTCGCCGGAAAGCTCATTGGCTGCATTCACCGTCACCTCGCCGCGCACCGCGAACTTGTAGGGCTCGACTACTTTATTCTCCGGCAGGGTGAGCGTCATCGCCCCACCATCAGCCTGCAAGGTGACATAGCCCTGGGTAACCGTCGGCGGCAGATATGCCCGCCGTTTCAGCGGCTCGATATGCTCCAGCATCGTGGTGATAGCCGGGAATGAGGTGATGATAATCCTGTTTAATTCAAACTCACCACTGAACTGCGGGCCATCAGGCGCAATCGCCATGGCGGCACCCATATCCTTACGCAACACATTTCCCGTACGTGCGCTCAGGAACTCCTCAAAACGCCCTCCGGTGAAATCTGCAAACGGCATATTCAGCGCCTGCATCCGATAGGGTCCGCTCAACGAATCACCCTCTCCCAGGCGCCCACGGAACATAATCGATGTACGGCTGCTCTCGCTCCCGGCCGATTCGGCATCCACCGTACCGCGCAAAGCCATGTCCTCTACCGCCGTGGGCGAGAGGTGCATCTTAGCCTCCATGATGCGAATCGGCTGCCAATTCTGCATCCGGAACTGCCCTGATTTGAGAACCAGCACGCAGTTATCGCGCCCCGAACGCGGATAATACAGATAGGCTGCGCAGTTGTTCAGCGCTACAGGAGCACTCTCTTTCTCACCCCAGCTGACAGAAAAGTCCTCGCACTCCATCCGCTCAAACATCCAGGGAGCTTCCCCCTGCATACGCGGCATGCTGAAAGACGTCGCCCCGCCCCGCAGACGAACAACGGCGCGCTTGATGGTGACCTTATCTGCCCGAATCAGATTGTTGAAGAAAGCGCCGGCCACCAGCTCAGCCTCGATACCGCTCATTTCAACACTTTCTATCAGCGAACCTTCCGGGAACTCTGCCACGATGGAATCCAGGTGGAAAGAGGTACCCATGATACCCTCACCCACGATACGCACCTGCTCTGCCCCCCAGGCTCGCTGCACATCGGCCACACGCGACTGGATATAGTCCTCGCCGGTCATACCGGCCATGCGATAGAAGAAGAAAGCGGCGATGACGCACAGCAGCAGGAAAATACCACTGATGGAGATCAGGAACGACTTACGGCTGCGGTTCTGCTTCTCCCGCGACGTCACCATCTTGCGACGTCGCTTAGTCACCCGCACGACCTTTGAGCCATCCGGTCTGACGATCACCTCGCGTTTCTTCTCCTGCGAGGGTTGCTCTTCATTCAACTGACGTATGATGCTACGCACCTGCGTCATGTTCTCCTCTTCGTCATCGGGGGTGTCCCTGTCGCTGTATTTATTCATGCGGTATATGATTAATCAGTTGCAGTCGGTCGCTCACCGGTCACCGTATTGCGTCCGGTCGGGTCGACCAGATCCACACGGGCAAAAATCAGCAGAGCCTTGCGGGTTTCCTCCTCACCTTCCGAGCGGAAGAGGCGGCCAATGAGCGGCAGATCACCCAGCACCGGCAGTTTATCCTCGAACTTCACCTTGTGGGATTCCTGCAGGCCACCAATCACCAGCACAGACCCGGGAGCCACCGTAACCTTGGTATTCTCCATGCTCCGCTTAAAGACAGGGCGCAGGATGTAGTTAGGCGAAAGCGTAATCTTACGCAGGCCGGTAGTTTCACCCGGCAGCCACTGGTACGATTCGATAGGTGTACCCCAGTTGATAAAGCCTTCAAATTCATTCATGGTCACGGTCAGTGCCAGTGTCACGCTGTCATCAGGCAGCACCTCAGCACTATGCACCTGCACGATGGTGCCGACACCGCCCACGTCATCTTCCGACATACCGAAGCGGACGAACTCATCCGGGTGTGAACCGGTAGCCACCGTGGCGTATCCGCCGCTGTTATCCGTCAGGCTGTTATCATTCCCGCCGAAGTCCAGGCTCATGGACGCAATCTGCGGCTCCGAATAGGACAAGGGGTAGAACATCTCACGCACGTTGGTGAAGACGACCTGCTCATCGCGACCGGGCGTGAAGATAAGGCGGGGGTTATACAGGACATCGGCACCCTTCTTCTGGGAGAGACCACGCATAATCATCGTCAGGTCGCCGGAGTTCCATATACCGCGCAGAGAGAGGATACCGGGAGCCTTCGCCTTCTGAGCCTTCATCTGCCCATACTCAAAAGCGCTGCCACTGGCGATGAGGTTCTCGATATTGCTGGTAGAGAACGAGCGTACATTAGAGCGCAGACCGGAGGTCATCTCACCGGTCGACCTTCCCGTCTTGTTCAGCTCTTCCGTTACCCCGGTCTCCACCAACGGAAGGCCGGTCACGGAGGACACAAGCTTCTCGGTACCACCGCCTCCGTACAACTCTCCGGAGGGATCCAGGCTGAAATTAAGCAACCACTCGAACCCCATCTCCTCCAAATCCTCCTGGAGCACCTCGACCGCCATGATATTCAGCACAATGGTACGATCCACCCTGGTGAGAGGGGTGGAGAGGATCTCCTCGATCTCCTTGAGGTTGTACATCGTATTGTAGACACGCAGGCGGCGGGAGGCCACATCATACTGGACGCGCGACCCCTCCGGAAACGAGATACCCATGGCCGCAAGAGCCTCCTTGGGGTTGACTCGCTTCACCACCATGTGGGAATCACCGTCGTCACTGCCCCATTCATCTTCATCGTCGCCCGAATCCTCGGATTTATCCATATCGAAGAAATGGGGCGCCACCGTGTAGACCCGCTCGGTCATCGGGCCGAAATCACGCCCGGAATAGCTGATTTCCACACCGATGGGGGTGATGTAATAGGTAATACCCAGCTGGCGGGCGAGGACATCCAGCACATCGGTCATCGATACGTCTGCCAGAGTAAAATTCACCCGCTGAGCCATGATTCGTTCGTAGCCGGGGGTACCCTGAGGCCCGAAATTGGTACTGATGTTGATGCTGCGTCCGGCCGGCAGTCCATTGGCCTCAGTACGGCGAATCTGCCCACGCAGAGCATCGATGACATCGACAATCGTGGCATCCTCAAAGCTGATTTGAGAAAGGCGCATTCCCTTGAGCGCGTCAGCTATACGAGACTCAATTTCAGGATCCTCCGAATAGGCTGCGGTGGCGGTCTGATCAGCCCCGGCGATAGACATCCCCTCCGGCGTCTCCTCGGGCACCTGCTCTTCCCACGTGGCATCCACCTCACTCAGCAGCGCCGCCCGACGCCCATGATAACCCGCGCGGTAGTAATCGGCCTTCCGGCGCTGCACAGCCTCCTGACCGCGACGGGCAGCGCTGTTATAGGGATCAAGCTTCAGGACACTGTTGAAGGCCTCGTAAGCATCATCATACTTACCCAGGTCCAGATGTCCGTATGCGAGGTTCAACAAGCGCTGCACTTCCTCCACCTTGGCCACATGCTCAGGCGTCAGCGCAGGGTTGTTCCGCACCGGGTCCATCGTGTCCACCAGCTCCTGCCGAGCCCGCTTGTTATCCGGCGACAGGTTGATGGCCTCCTTGAGGAACTCAACGGCCTCGTCATATCGGCCCACGGAGCGATAATCCATCGCACGGGCAATGAGGGCATCTGACAGACTGTCCCTGATGAATTTGACCTGCTTCTCCGTCTCCGGAGCTTTAGGTATGACGGCCAAGGCATTACGATAATGCTCCACAGCCTCCGTGTAGCGTTTCTGCGAATAGGCATTGCGAGCTTCCTGCACCTGCTGCATGGCATCGCGCAGCGCCATGTGGCGGCGCGCACTCTGCGAAGCCGCAGTAGCCGCAGCGTCATCCGCCTGCGCCCACGCCCGGGGGGCAAGTGTCAGAGCCGCTGACGCCATGAGAGAAAAGAGTACAGTACGAGATATGGAGCCGTTCATAAGCAAGTGTGGGTATACTACCAAAATATGCGGCAAAAGTCACTCTTAAAAGTACATTCTGACAAAAATTTCAGCGCTTTTTCACCAACAACAGGCGGTGACTCCCGCCGGGAAGCCACCGCCTGCGAATATCTGTCGTCCGACGCACTTAATTCTCAGCCGAATCAGGCAGATACCCCTTGATTTTGCTGATACGCGTGGGGTGTCTGAGCTTACGCAGAGCCTTGGCTTCAATCTGGCGGATTCGCTCGCGGGTCACATTGAACTGGCGGCCGACTTCCTCCAGCGTGCGGGGGGTACCATCGCGCAGGCCGAAGCGCTGCTCGATGACGGCGCGTTCGCGCGGATTGAGCGTGTTGAGCACATCGCCGATCTTGTCACGCAGCGAGTTATACGAAGCCCCGTCCATCGGGTTCTCAGCGCTCTTATCCTCCAGGAAATCACCGAATGAGGTATCATCGGAATCACCCACCGGCTGCTGCATGGAGATGGGCTGCTGTGCCATCTTGAGCACACTGCGCACCTTTTCCACCGGCATCCCGCACTCGGCAGAAATCTCATCCGGCGTAGGCTCACGGCCAAAATCCTGCACCAGTTTCTTCTGCACACGCATCAGCTTGTTGATCGTCTCAATCATGTGCACCGGTATGCGGATAGTGCGAGCCTGATCCGCGATTGAGCGCGTAATCGCCTGGCGAATCCACCACGTGGCATAGGTGGAGAACTTGTAACCACGGCGATACTCAAACTTCTCCACCGCCTTCATCAGACCCATGTTTCCTTCCTGAATGAGATCAAGGAAAGCCAGCCCTCGGTTGGTATACTTCTTGGCGATGGAAATCACCAGACGCAGGTTGGATTCAATCATTTCCCGCTTGGCGTCCTGCGCTTCCTTCACGCTCTGGCGCATCACCTTATAGTTCTCCATGAACTGGGAAATGGGCATCCAGAGCTGCATCTCTATCTCCTTGAGTGCATCGCGGCAGGTTTCGTTATCCGGGTCAGCATCGCGCTGGCGCACCAGCTTCAGCACACGCTGACGCACCTCGCGCAGGCGAGCGACGAAGTCTTCATACACCTTACTCTTGAACGAGAAGTCCTCATAAAAGCCTGCCAGCTGATCACGCAGCTTCTCGAACTCAGCCTGAGCCGCAGAGACGGACTTCTTGCGACGGCGGGCAGAGTTCAGGCGGGCATACGCCGCCTTGGCATCATCATGCAGGTCCAGCACGCGGGTGACCAGCAGCGTCAGATCCTTGAGATACTTCTCGCGGCGGTCGATATTCTTATCCACCACGATGCGGTCAAAGCGCTCCTGGTTCATCATCACCTTATTGGCCATATCGCAGTAGAACTCTGCGGCCAGGCCAAAGCGGTGCAGGCTCTCCTGCAGGTTCTTTTCAGCCTGGTCGATACGGCGCGAGATTTCCACCTCTTTCTGGCGGGAGAGCAGCTCCTTGAGTCCCATCTGCTTGAGGTACATGCGTACCGGGTCATCCAGGATATCGAGCTTGGCCTCCATTTTCTCGCTCTCATCCTCCTCGCCGGTATCGCTCATACGCTGGCGCTCGCTGTAGGAGTCGACGTCCGATGCATCGATGATGTCGAACTGCATCCCACGCAAACGCTCCATAATCTCCTCATAATCCTCGGGATTGATGAGGTCGTGAGGCAGCACGTCATTGATATCGTCGTAGGTCAGATATCCCTGCTCCTGAGCCAGGCGAATCAGGTCCTTGATTTTCTCCTGCACCTCCGGAGTATTGACCAGCTTACCGCCCGAGCGCTTGAGCGTCTCGCCGGACACCTCCAGTCGGGTCAGCACAAAGGAATCATCCCGCACCTCCACACCGATTTCGTGCAGGTGCTCGAAGAGGCGAGCCTGGTCATCATCCTCCGCGGCATCCGGCGGCAGAGAGTCCGCGATATCCGAGTCCGTCACATAGCCATTATTCTTCTTGGCAATGGCCAGCAGCGTCTTAAATGCCGCCTTGAGCGTGTTGTCGTCAGAGAAAAAGTCCTGAAGCTGCTGAGCCGACACACGCGGGTTGAACGTGGACTTACGCTTTTTTCTGGACTCGCCGTCTTCATCCGTCGTCCGTTTCTTCGACGAGCTCTTCGGCGCAGCTGCCTTGCTCTCGGGGGCGGGGGTGGTCACCGTCTCCACGGGTTCAGCCGTTTTTTTCTCGGCCTCTGCCACGGGCTGCTCAGCCCGGGGAGCCTTGGCGGCAGCTTTCTTCGCCGGCTTTGCCGATTCAGTCTTGCTCTCTGTCTTCTTGGCGGGCTTCTCCGCAGCCTTCGCCGGAGCGGCCTTCCTGGCAGGTTTGGCCGCCTTGACCGGTACTGCAGCAGGCGGCTCTTCCACCACCTCGGCATCCCCCTTCACGGCTACCGGCTTGACTTTCTTCGGGGCCGCCTTGGCGGCCGGCTTCGTCGGCTGTTTAGCAGCCGGCTTTGCGGAACCTTTCTTGCTTGTCGACATAATACGAAAAAAAATGAGACGATACTCCACCCTTTACGCATTTTGTCAAGTGTTTGGCAAAATGCGTGGCAAGATATATAGCATAAATAACGTTCTCTGCAATAAACAAATTGATATTATGACACAATATCTTCTTCACACAGGCCAAAAAGCCCCAAAAATTCACTCCGAATCACCGAATTCGGCCGCAAGAGCCTGCTCAGCGCGTTCGATTTCGACGGAAAGCTCCTCCCAGCGAGTGAAGAGGGATTCGTTCTCACGCTCCAGGCACTGATATTCCTGCGTGAGCTCCATGAGCTTGCGGTTATCGCTCATATTCACGGGGTTTTCGAGATCGGCAGAGATAGCCTCCTTGCGTTCATCTCGGAGAGCAATCTCGGACTCCACCTGTTCGAGTTCCTTCTGCAGCGGTTTGATGAGAGCATTGCGTCTGTCGCGCATCTGAGCACGCAAGCGTCTCAAATCCTTACGATTGCCGGCATTTGCGACAGCCCCCTGAGCCGGGGACGGTGCGCCCCCGGCAGCAAGCTCCCGTAAGCGACGCTCCTCGGCTTCCACGCTCTCCAGGTATTGGCTGACATTGCCATAGAACAGGCGTGGTGCATGCCCCGGACGAAACTCCAGCACTTTGTTGACGATAGGATCGAGAAACTGCCGATTGTGCGACACAATACAGTAAGAACCGGGGTACTCAGCCAGCGCCCGCTGCAAGACATCCTGGCTCTGAAAATCCAGGTGGTTAGTCGGCTCATCCATAATCAGGAAATTAGCCGGCTTGAGCAGCATGCAGACCAGAGCCACGCGCGAACGCTCACCACCCGACAATACACCTATCTTCTTGAAGACATCATCCCCCCGGAACAGGAAACACCCTAAGAGATTCCGCACCATCGGTCTGGCTTCCCGACCGGCGGCAGCCTCCACACACTCCAGTACCGTCTGTTCGTTATCCAGCACATCGGCGTGGGTCTGCGAGAAAAACGCCGTCTGAGTGTGAAGCCCGGGGATATACTCGCCGCTGTCGGGCGCTTCCGCACCGGAGACAAGGCGCGTGAACGTCGATTTACCTGAACCGTTGACCCCGACGATAGCCACACGATCACCTTTCTCCATGAGGTAATCATACTTTTCCAGCAATCGGATATCGCCGTATGCCTTGGAAACTTTTTCCAGCTTCACCACGGTGTGTCCACCCGGAGGGGGCGGCGGAAAGTGGAAACTCATCACCGCATCGTCATCCTCCACCTCAATCAGCTCCACCTTCTCAAGCTGTTTGATACGGCTCTGCACCTGTGTGGCCTTGGTCGCCTTGGCGCGGAAGCGATCGATGAACTCCTGAGTCTTCGCTATCTCGCGCTGCTGTGCCTTGGCCTGGCGAAGCAGCACTTCCTTTCGCGCCTTACTCTCTTTCAGATAGAAAGAGAAATTACCGGCATATTCTTCTGCCCTGCCGTGGTGGAAAGCAATGGTGCGGGTCACTAGGCTGTCCAGCAAAGCGATATCATGGCTGATGATACAGATAGCACCTCGATAGCTGCGCAGGCTCTGCTCCAGCCACCGCTGGGTCTGCAGGTCCAGATGATTCGTCGGTTCGTCCAGCAGCAGCACCTCCGGCTCCTGCAGCAGCAGCTTTGCGAGGGCAATACGCATCTGCCACCCACCGGAAAACTCACCGCAGTCCCTCGTAAAATCCACATCGCGGAACCCTAAACCACGCAGAATCGACTCCGTCCGCGGGCGAAGAGAGGCCGCATCACGATCTTGCAGAATGAGCTCCAGCCTGCCGATTTCCTCGAGTGTCTCGCGATACGCCACGGAAGCCGTATCAAGCTGCTGCAACTCAGCAGAAAGCTCATCCACAGCCTGCTGCAGTTCCACGATATTACCCACCGACCCCAGCACCTCATCAAGCAAGGGAGCGCCGGAGATATGGATACCGTCTTGCGGCAGATACCCCACATGCGTATGCCGAGGCAGGAGCACACATCCGTGATCAGGCTCCTGCACCCCCACGATACATTTCATGAGGGTCGATTTACCGGCACCGTTCTGCCCCGCAAATGCAATGCGCTCCCCGTGCTCCACCACAAAGGACAGAGAATCGAAGAGCACACGGGGTCCGAACTCGATGTGGAGGTCCTGGACCGCAAAGACCATAGGAGAGCGGCTTTACTTGAGCTTGCTGTTCCAGCGCTCGATGTTGCGAGCCTGCTCCTCGAAGAGGTCGGCGCAATCGTCGTGAATCTCAATGGCGGTAATCTTATCGCCCTGTTTGATGCTGTTGACGACCTTCTGATCAGCCTCACTCTTCACCTCACCGAAGATAGTATGCTTGCCGTTCAGCCATTCGGTGGGCACGTGAGTGATGAAGAACTGGGAGCCATTCGTCCCCTGCCCGGTCCAGGTGCGGCCGGCATTGGCCATGGCCAGCAGCCCGGGGCGAGTGAACTTGAGATCGGGACGGCACTCATCATCAAACTGATACCCGGGGCCACCACAACCGGTTCCCTGCGGATCACCGCCCTGAATCATGAAATCAGCAATCACGCGGTGGAAAGTCAACCCATTGTAAAAGCCCCTGGAAGCCAGATTCAGGAAACTGGCGGCGGTCATCGGCGTTTTGGAGGCGAACACCGTCAGGTTGATATCGCCCTTATTTGTCTTCATCGTGATACTTTTATCCGTAGCCATGCGCGCAACATACCAGCCCCTCACCGGCATTTCAAGCTTAAAGCGTGGCATGGGTCGCACAGCCTCCCATATCGCCCGCCTGCTCGGTTACTCCGCCCGCGTTCGTCTACTCAAAAACACGGTTTCACGCGGAGAAATCAACGACTGAGCGGAGGGCAGCCAGAAAAACGCCCCACTGATCAAAGGATGAGAATGCAGCAAAATATCGGGAATAAACGACTTTTTATCCAAGAATACTTGCTTTAATGGGGCAGATGTGATAGATTCTAGCGTGAGATCAGCTGACAGGCCATGATTCCGCTTTCCGACAACATCAACCGGGCACTGGAGCGCCTCAAGGAGGTGTACTTCAGCGATGCCGGCCGCACCGTAGAACTGGCTGCCGGGGAACTGCTCGTCGGCCAGGGGGAGCGTACGCGCCGCATGTACCGCATCATGGAGGGCTCCATCATCTCCTATCGTGAGGAGGACAACCAGCCCAGCGAGCACATGCCGACGGAGAGCGAAGGACGCCGCCATGAGCTCTTCAGAGCCGACGCCGGCTCGTTCGTCTGCGTGCAGAGTTTTTTCTCCCGTGCCTTCCGTAGCAACACATCGCTCTATGCTCTGGAAAACACCAGACTGGCCTACATCGATGATACGACACCCATCGTCGAACAGTATGAATACGGCCCCTTTGCCCAGCAGTTCCTGCCGGTTGTCATCCACGAACTGGCAGCCCGCAATGACCGTATCTTCGGTCGTGCTGCGGAGCGAGAGGAAGCCATGCGGCTGCTGCAACGCTCGGAAATGGCCGCGCTGCTTGGTCAGCTGTCCGCCGGTATCGCCCATGAGCTCAACAACGCCGTTGGTGTCATCTCCCGCCGCACGGAGTTCATGGCAGAGACCCTCACCTCCATCCTGGAAGCGCAGGATAAACTCAACGCCCAGCTCTTCCTCAAGGGCTACGAAGATACCACGTTCCGCTCGGCCAGCGACCTGCGCCCGGCGGTGCGCCACTACGAGCGCGACCTGGGCATGAGCCAGGAAGCCGCCAAGGTTCTGGCTCACATCGCACCGACCGATGCCGAATACCGGCAACTCAGCTGGCGTTTTGTCCGCAACATCAAGCGCAACTACCGCATCTGGGAGCTGGGGCATGACCTGCGCGACATGAGGATGGCCTCGAATCATGCCACGGGCATCGTCCGCGCCGTCAAACAGATGGGCGCCCCCAGTTCTGCCCGCGAAGCCGGAGTCGATGTCGTGCAGACCGTCAAGGACGCTCTACACCTGTTGCACAACAAGCTCAAGCACATCACCCTCAAGACCGAGTTCCACCCCCTGCCCGCCATCACGGCGGACAAGAGCGAACTGATGCAGATATGGACCAACATCGTCCAGAACGCCTACGATGCCCTCACCATCGACAAGTGCGAGAACCCATGCATCAAGGTCACGACAAGCATCTTCCACGCAGAAGGCGTCAGCCTGCTGCCAAAGGAATACGTCACCGTCTCCATCACCAACAACGGTCCCAAAATCCCGCAGGAGCACATCGAGAAAATATATCAGCCCAGCTTCACCACCAAGAAACAGGGGCTGGACTTCGGGCTCGGGCTCGGGCTCTCCATCGTCCGGCGCATCGTCGATAGCTATAACGGCACTATCGGGCTGAACAGCTCCGATGAAGAAACCACCTTCACCATTAACCTTCCCACCACTGAAATTCATGGAAACGATTAATATTATCTGTGTAGATGACCAGCAGGAAGTGCTGGATTCCGTTCTGCGTGACCTCCGTCCGCTCACCCCGCTCATCCGCCTGGAGGAATCCTCCGGCGTATCCGACTGCCTCAAGCTGATGGATCAGATTGACGACGACGGCGACTACGTAGCCATCGTCATCTCCGACCAGGTGATGCCGGGCGAAAGCGGCACGGAGCTGCTGGGCAAGGTAGCTGCCGATCCCCGCTTTGCCAAAACTCGCAAGATTCTGCTTACCGGGCAGGCCACGCACGCTGACACCATCGATGCCATCAACGAAGGGCAGATTAACAACTATATCGAGAAGCCCTGGCAGCCGGAGAAGATTCTCGCTATCGTCAAGCGTCTGCTCACTCTCTATATCCTGGATACCGGTATCGACTACAAGGAATACATGCCTGTACTCGATCAGCAGACTCTGTTCACCAACCTGCGCTGACGATGAAAAAGACATTACCGGGTATCGTCATGGCCGCTGCGCTGGCCATGGGCGGGGTGGCGCAGGCTATCACTACGTCCAGGATTATTTCCGCCACCCTGGATAATTGGAAGCAGGGTCTCACCGTCTATAACAACGAAGACACCTTCGTCACCAAGGTGCGTCTGGCATGGATGGAGCAATACCAGATGGCCTCCGTCCAGCCCAATGGCAGCAACGGACTGCACCTGAAAGACGGCGGCAGCCCCTTCAACCACGAATTCCGCCGCTCCTGGGTAGGGCTCAACGTCGACTTCCGCACAGGCACCCAATTCCACACCTGGGCTCGCATCGGTGGTCTGCCCTATCGCCACACCTGGAAGAATGGCCGCACGGTACGCGGCTTCTCCTATACGGACCTCTTCGACATCTGGATCAAGCAGGACATCAAGGCAGTGAAAGGGCTCAGCGTGAAAGCGGGTAAGCTCAAACCCCTGTTTACGACCGACTACTCCACCCCCTCCTCTGCTCTCACCTGCGTGGAGCGTTCCTTCGTCGGCAACCAGTATGCGCTCGATTCGAACTGGGGTCTGGACATCACCTACGCTCCCAACAAGCAGGATACCGTCTATCTGCAGCTTCTGGCCAACGACCGCGCCAGTGCCTCCAAGAGCAACACCCACCGCGATGCCTACCGCGATGGGCGCGGCCTCAAGGGCGAATTCGGCTGGGAGGATAAGTTCTACGCCATTGTCGGCGCCTCACACAAATTCAACGTGACGGATAATGGCTACCACAAAGTATCGTTCCAGTATGCTCACGACTTCAACAACACATATGACCACAGCACCGCCCCCGGAGCCAACTGCTACGGCATCGGTGTAAAAGATGCCCTCTCGCTCGGCTATGAGGTCAAAAAGGACAAATGGCTCTTCCTCGCCAACCTGGTGGGTAACTGCGAGATGCAGACCGGCGGCGGCAATAACATCGGTCTCCAGCTCCAGCCTGTCTACTCCATCAATCCGCATGTAGACCTTGTCTTCCGCTATACCGGGATGACCGGCAACAACGCCTGCAAACTGGGTGCCGACCGCTACATCTGCACCAATACGACGGCCTCCTCCTGGGTGGATAGCATCAACGCTTTCTACTTCGGTGCCGACTTCTATGCATTGTCCCACGACAAGAACAGGCTCAAGCTCATGTTCGGCGCCGAATACACCACGGCTCGCAAGAACGGCTCAGACTGCTACAACGGCTGGGAGTATACCTCTGCCCTGCGCTGGAACTTCTGAGGTCTGCTCTTTGCACAGCTCCTTCCCCCCGCCGATGCTTCCTCATCGGCGGGGATTTTTTTGCAGAGTGAATCACTACACTTTTTGCAGTAGTATCGCCATTCCTTACCGGGAATCATATTGCCCGCCCCGGCATACAGAGATGGCACCGCAAGCCACACGATACCCTACCGCTCAATGTGTTGCATATGCGTTTCATTTTGCTTATATTTTATCGTTTCTTAACATATAGAAGCCATATTCCTTGAAAGTATAGCTCCACCAGCTTGACCAAAGAAACGACCTGCAACCGAGTTTCGATTGCAGGTCGCGAAGTACCCTTTGAGAAGGGTACGTCTCCGAGGATATGAATGAAAAGCAAGAAATTATAACACATCATTTATAAGTGCTTTATAAATCATCAAAATGGGTTTATGATGGGTCTTTTTCGTTTTTTCAGTCTCCACCCCTTGACAAAATCCGTACTATATGTATAATGAGTGCAGATAACCTCCCCCGCTTAGGGTTGGAATCCGTTGATTCCTTCAACTGCGAACATGGGGAGGGTTTTTATTTTGTATGGAATACCTTAAGCCGCATCTCTCCCTTTCCCAACAAGTCGCTCTGCTTCAGCAGCGTGGGCTTGTGGCGGATGCGTCGTGTTTGGCCTCGCGTCTGAGGAATGTGGGATATTACCGCTTCAGCGCCTATCTGCACCCTTTCCGTGTCCGAAACTCAAACGGACAGATAGCGGACAACTATGTTCCCGGCACAACGCTGGATAAAGTGTGGTCGCACTACCTCTTTGACCGCAAGTTGCGTTTCCTGATGATGGATGCTATCGAGCGTATCGAAGTTGCTCTCCGTAGTCAGATTGCGTATTACCATACTGCAGGACAATCGCCGTTCGCCTATGCACAGCAAACGTATTTCCCGCATTGGAAAGGATATATTCAAAGTCTTGAGCGTGTGCGTATCCAACGAGATAAACACGGCAACATCAAGCAAAGCGGGGTTGATTTCATTGACCACTTCTTCAATAAATACGGCGATAAGCATGATTATCTGCCGCTCTGGATGGCAGTCGGAGTAATGGATTATGGCACGGTGGTGCATTTCTACACCCACTCGCGGAAGAAAATGCAGAATCTCATCTCTTCCCTATGGGGTACCGATGCCAAGACTCTCTATACCTGGCTGACTTCCTTGCGCGTGCTGCGCAACGATTGTGCCCACCATGCCCGAATCTGGAATAAAACCTTCCTGACCGTTCCCCGAATGAACAACACCCCGGCCTTGCCTTGGGATCATGTCTATTCCGACAAAGCCGGCAAGTGGGTCAGACCCACCGCAAGCCTTGCCGGGGCGGTATCCATGCTCCAATCGCAAGCTAACCTTGCCCCTCTTCTGTTCATCTGCCGTTATCTGCTCAAACAGGTGGCACCCTCCTCCCAATGGCACGTGCGCATGCAGCAATTCCTGCATGATTCACAACAACAAGGCATCCCCCTTCACAAAATGGGACTGCCCGAGCATTGGGAACTACACCCGATGTGGAGGTAAATTTAATTTTGAATGAAGTTGCTGATTGATTGAGGTTACAAACTCAAACCTTGCTGCGGATATTGCAAACCGCTAATACCATACCGATATGATATGCTCCCCATAGTGTTATCTCGCAAAACGGACTTTGCCGGACTGCAAGCCCGAGGAATGTTGCGCCCTCGAAAGCGGGCGGCAGCCTCTGAAACAGTAGAAAGGGTCTGTAAACAAAAAACTCACGGAGTTAACCGTGAGTTTTTTCAGCATCCCCACGCGGATTCGAACCGCGGTTCTATGACTGAGAATCATATGTCCTAACCCCTAGACGATGGGGACTTGTTGATGCTCGCTGCATCGCAGCGGGGTCAATGTACCAGAACCCCCTCGCAGAGTCAAGACTTTTTTGAAGAAAAATTTGAATATCGGCGAAAAAGTGATTATTTCGATGCACGGGTTTCGAGCCGAAGAGTCGCAGAAGCCCACTGCAACGTCAGGTCAGGCATCTGCGCACGACAGTTATCTATAATCCTACGCTCGATGTCGCCGGGACGCCCGATGGGTGAATCCGACTGCGTGGCCAGGCGGAACGCCTGGCGCCAGGCACAGGGTTCAGAACAGGCCAGAAGCACGAGCAAATCCTTACCGAAGGGCTCCTCCACGGCCAACTCGTAATCAGCCCCCGACGGTTTCGGGAAGCGGGTCGGCACATTGGGGAAGACAGAGGTATTCTCCTTGTAACCACCGGGAATCATCAGTGAGGGAGTACCGAGTGAGTCGTAATGAATCACGCACACATAGCACTTCTCCGCAGCGACAACCGAGAGCGCCATCAAATCATCCGCGACGAGCGGATAGCGGGTCGCCATGGCCTTGAACTGAATATCGAACTGTGTGGGCAATCCCAGCACACCGCCGGGGGCACAAGACGGCAGCAGAGAATCATCGACCCATTTCTCCTTGACGGCGTTCAGGCGGCGCGCGGGCTTCTCAGTCTTATCAGGAGCGGGGCCTGCCGGAATCACCTTACGCTGTTTGAACTCCTTCTGCTTATTGACCGTTTTTCTGGCCACTTCAGCCGGATCGACAGCGCGCTTGACCTCGCGGGGCTTGACCACAGAAACATTACTGAGCTTTCGCAGAGGCTTGACCTTCGATTCCTTGGGAGCCGCTTGAGCTTTGTCTTCTTCCTGCGGCAGTGGCACCGGAATATCGACCGGCATGGGCATGGGGGTACCCGGCATCGGAGGCTGAGGCATGGGCACCATGCGCTGAGGTTGCGGTGGCAGAGGGATGACCGTGGCGGGCGGTGCCATGCTCGGCATCGGCTGCGAAGAAACACTGGTAGGCGGTACCGGAGCAAAGGCTTGCGGCATCGGGGCCACGGGCTGCGGCGCAGGCGCGGGTGCCGATTGGGGCATCGGTGCCATGGGCTGCGGGGCAGGCGCGGGTGCCGACTGGGGCATCGGTGCCATGGGCTGCGGCGCAGGCGCAGGAGCCGACTGGGGTATCGGTGCCATGGGCTGCGGAGCAGGCGCGGGTGCCGATTGGGGCATCGGTGCCATGGGCTGCGGGGCAGGCGCGGGTGCCGACTGGGGTATCGGTGCCATGGGCTGCGGTGCAGGCGCGGGTGCCGACTGGGGCATCGGTGCCATGGGCTGCGGCGCAGGAGCGGGTGCCGACTGGGGTATCGGTGCCATGGGCTGCGGGGCAGGCGCGGGTGCCGATTGCGGCACCGGGGCAAAGGGTTGCGGCTGCGGAGCGGGTGCCGATTGCGGCACCGGGGCAAAGGGCTGCTGGTAGCCGGGCTGCTGAGGATACACCGGCGACTGAGGGGTATATGGCTGTTGATACCCCGGCTGCTGCGGATAGCCCGGCTGCTGATACGGTGCCTGCTGGGGAGCGTAGGGCTGCGGATACCCGGGCTGCTGATACCCTGGCTGCTGAGGATACGCCTGCTGCGGAGGTGTGTAAGGCTGCTGATACCCCGGCTGCGGCGGATAGCCGGACGGCTGCTGATACGGTGCCTGCTGGGGAGCGTAGGGCTGCGGATACCCGGGCTGCTGCGAGTAGCCCTGCTGGGGATACGCCTGCTGCGGGGGATACATCTGCTGCTGAGGCGCCTGTCCATAGGCGCCGTAGCCCTGCGGTTGCGGCACGTCTTCCATCACGATGGAACAGAGCCCCAGCACATACACCTGCCCCGGGCGCATCACATCCTGCGTCACGTACTGCCCATTGCAGACCACCCCGTTGACCGACTGATTATCCTGAATGTAGTAATACCCATTGGCACGGAAAATAAAACAATGCAACCGCGACAGATTACTTTCATTCACCAGCGGTATATCACACGAAGCCTCTCGACCGATAGTCATTCGCTGTCCCTCCTGCAGATTCAGGGGACATTGCATCGCGGCACCTCGGCTGTCTGTAATTCTCAGAGCTAACATATGCGTCCAATTTCTATCGTATAATCTGAATATTGCGTTTATCGGCCTGGCGAATCAGAGTTTCCAGCAATTTATCAATAAAACCTCCCGAGTTTTCTTGGCGAATCATGGCTATCAAGCCACCGCGCTCCTGCGCCAGATTGAAAATCCTGTCCATAATCTGCCCATCTGACAAAGTCCGCAGCTGCGGCGGCATATTCCCCCTGCCACCCAGAGTATCAAGTGTACAATTCAGCTGGAGACGGCGGCTCAGCTCTACGGCATCCCAACTGTATCCCCGAATCAGTGTCGCAAGATTCTGCCGATTCCAGGCACGCATGGCCTCCAGATTCGATGGGTTTGGCAGCGGCGGGCGACTGTTGTATACATCCATACAGGCTTTCTGCTCTGCTGGTGAGCCTATGGGCAGCACCTCCAGCCGATACAGTGCCGCGATAGAGGCCGCACGATTGCGCTCTGCCTCCTGACGAGCGGCGGGGTTCGAGCCCTGCGCGTTCATATCGAAAGAAAGCCCCTCACCACCTCCCAGACTGGCGGCATGCTTCCATTCCATATTTTCACCACCGCAGTGGATGGTATTGACAATCACCCCCATCTCCTTAGCCATCTCCATGGCCTTCTCATAGCGCACCGGACCCTGGGTGAACGACTCATCACCCGCTAGGAAGATTACCTTGAGCATCTGCGTACGATTACGCATATTCCAGGGGAAATTGCGCAGGGTAAACTGGATAGCCTCCCCACAGTGCTCTAAGGAACCATCGCACATGACTCCATTCACCTGGGCACGTATTTTATCTGTCTCGACAGAGAAAGGCGACAGGACGAAAGGCTTGCCATTATTCTTCGCCTGACCATACACAACCACCCCCACGTTCACACGTGCCTTGTTGCCGTTGATACTGCACTCACGCAGCACACCAATCAGTTCATCCAGCGATGCCGCCACTGCCTGGAACAACGCTTGCATACTGACCGAGGCATCCAGCGCCAGCACCACCTGAATATCGTCATTATTCCCCAGTCCACCGCCACCTTTACCTCGACCGCTTCCCCCGCGACCGGTACCGGAATCACGACCGTCTCCGCCACCACCACCGGTACCCAGATCACCTGTCGTCATACCGGTCTCCAGAGAAAAATCCTCCTCCGCCAGCAAATCAGCATCCAGCACGATATCGACCTCCGCCAGACTGACATCAACCGGAGCCGTCGTGACGATAACCGGCTGCACCTGCACATTCACCTGTCTGACGGCATCGTAGGAGGACGAGGGAGAGGAAGCTTCCTCCTCCATCTTCTCACCACTCTCCATATAGGCGACAAACTCCGAAACGGGCGGCACCGGACTGAAAATACGCACCAGATACAGAATCAAAGCCGACAGGAGCACGGCTGCCACCGTCACGATAGCCGACATCCGGAAGAACATCTTACGAAGAAGCTTCCACTGCCGACTGGCACCGCGGGTTGATCTGACGTGAATAGCCATGGTAGCACCGTTGTATCAGGGTTTATCCTTATCAGAAGCTTTCAGTCCACCTGCGGTCAGCTTCTGTTCCACCGCCTTATTCTTCACCAACCTGGCGTAATAAATAGCTGTACGCCCCTCCGAATCCTTCGCCTGCAACACCTCTGCCGACACCTTCTGCATCAGCATCCCGACCAGCTCGGCATTTCCGCTGAGCGCGGCATGCATCAGCACCGTTTCCCCACGACCATTGGCGGCTGCCAAATCCACGTCGGCACCGACCACGGCATCCATCACCGCCTGATTACCTCGGCGGGCAGCCTCCAGATGCGGCAGAGCATCGCCCATATTCCGCGCAATATCCTGGGAGAGCACCCACCCCACCACCTCCGGGGTAGAATGGCGAACCGCCAATTTCACATCATCCCGTTGCAGCCCCACCTGATGCGCATACATCTTCACACCTTCCAGATTGCCCTTGACCATCAGCAACATCACGGTTGTATTATCACCGTTTCGATCGGCAAACAGCCCTTTCCCCATCGCCTCACCACCGATTTTGATGACATCGGGCTTACTGCTGAGCAGAATCAGCTGCGAGAGCATCGTTCCATCAGCCATCGGGGCATCCTTGAAATGTTTACCACGAAAAATCTCAACAAACAAATCTTCCTGCCCCTGCTGCAGCAACACCCCGGCCAGGGGGCCTTCGGCCAGCGCCTCATTCGGCGATACGCCGGCCTTACAGCACTCGCGCACCTTGGCGAAATCTTTTACCCTGACACTGTCCTGCAGTAGCGCTGTCAACTGTATACTCAGAGCCCCGTTCCCCCCATCGGCATCCATCTCCAGTGCCGTCCGACCGGACTTGTCGCGAAGGGTGAGATCCGGATTCTGCAGCATGACGTAATCCACGGCCTCCGGCGAGGGCAGCTGTGTCGCCATCATCAGTAGCGTACGTCCGCTCTTATCCTGCACATTGATTCCCTCGCGCTCCGCTTTCTGCGCCAGCGTCCGCACCTCGCGCGAAGCCTTATCAAGCTTTCGCTTCTCCTCCCTGATCTGCTTGGAAATCTCGCGCTGCTCCTTCTTGTCCGAGGTCAGCTCGAGCGCCATCTCCAGATCTCTCAACGTGCTGTTTTCATTGATAAAACCCATGAATGTGTCAGCAGAAAATGCAGCTCGAGCAGTCGGCACCAACAGCAGCACAACGCTCGCACACACCACTCTGCACAAATAGCCTAACATACTTCCAAAGCCTATACCACAAAGAGCCCCTCGGGTCAATCTTTTTTTAGGGGGAAGTCAGCGAGCATAGTAAGCTCAGGGAGCGACACGTGAGGCTCTCAAGATGGCATGAAGCGAAGCCTGAATCCATGACGTCGCATTCAGCGGCTGATACTGATATGTCGCGCGGCAGCCTGGTGAATCATCGTATCGAGCAGTATCTCCACAAAGGAAAAACCTCGATGAAGCTCCCGGATATGATTCTCGCGCTTGTCAGCCAACCGGCGGAGATGCTCCATGACCTGCTCGTCAGAGAGGTGGCGCAACCGGCGCGGCAGATTACCACGCCCTCCGAGAGAATCCAGCGTACACTTCCCGGCAGCGCGGCGATACATCTCCACGGCATCCCAGCCAAAGCCGCGGATAACCAGTTTCTCATTCTTAAAGAACCACTCCCGTGTCACATCCGACACCCTTCCATTCTCCGGAAGGGTCGGACAGGCCTCCAGCTCACGTATCGCCGCCTCCTGCGACTCCGGGTCACCCATGGGTACCGTTTCGAGTCGGAGCAGCGCATTCAAGAGCTCGAAGCGAGTCTTTGGATCATAGGCCAGACCCTCACCGCCACTCAGCTGAGCCGCCTGTTTCCATTCCTCATTTTCAGGGCCACAATAGATCGTGTTCACAATAACCCCTTTCTCCCGCGCAAGCGTCATCGCCTGCTCCGTAGTCACCTTGCCCTGATGAAAAGCTTCATCACCGGCGATAAAGATAAGTTTGAGAATCTCCTGCCGCTCCCGCATATTCCACGGGAAATTCATCAGCGCAAACTGAACCGCCTCGCCGCAACACTCGTTTTTGCCGCCACACTCCACCCCGGAAACCGCCTTCCGCAGGCGGGAGGCATCCTGCGAAAAGGGACAGAGGAGCTGGGGCTGCCCGCCCTCGCGGTTCTGCCCATAGACCACCACCCCCACATTCACCCGCGCAGGGCCGCCATTTACCAAGCATCGCCGCAGGATATCCATCAATTCCTCGAGCGAGGAGGACACCGCTCGGAACAATCGGTTCATACTACCGGAGGCATCCAGCACCAGTACTATCTGCACATCATCATTGTAGCCAAGCTCCTGCTCTGATTGGCTTCCCCGCCGCCCGCTACCGTGGCCACCGCCGGAGCCACTGCCGCTACCGGGGCCGGCACCGCTACCCTCGCCGCTGCCGGAGCCGCTACCCGACCCACCTCCGGCGTCGGCATCATCATCCGGTGTCAAGGCTTCCAGCTCAGCAGGGGGCTCCTCCGGCAGCGGTTCGACCTCAATATCGAGTTCAAGCTCCCATTCATCCAGATTGATCTCCAGCGGATCGGCTACCACGATAACCGGCTGCACCGTATGCTGTACCTCGGGCACCATGGAAGACACGCTGACACTTGAGGCAGCACTACCTCCACCGCCGCCGCTATCAGGGCTGTATATACTGAAATGAGGATGCGGCGGAGCCGGCAGCAGGATACGGATGAGATAGAGAATGACCGCCGTCAGCACCACAGACAGCAGGGCAATCGCCCCGGCCTTACCGGAGCGGTGCCACCGCAGCTTCACAGCGCGGCGTCTGCCTTCCCCATACATTCTGACGTGAATAGCCATTGCAATCCCCCGCTTCAGAGCTTATCTTTTTCCGATTCCTGCACCCCATTTTCCAACAGGAGCTGCTCCACCTCACGGCTGCAGGCCCATCGGGCATAGTATACGGCCGAGCGCCCGACTGAATCCACAGCTGTACGCCGCTCCTCCGATAATTTCTCCAGCACCTTTTGCACCACGCCCACATCGCCGCTGAGCGCCGCATGCATCAACACCGTCTCGCCCCGCTCATTGAGCGCGTTCATATCCGCCCCGCCATCAGCCACGGTCTCCAACACCTTCAGGTTACCGCGTCTTGCTGCCTCAAACACCATCGAGTTCAACGCCTTGCCCTTGTACTGCGAGAGCATCCATGCCACCACCTCAGGCGTACTGTGGCGTACCGCCATCCGGAGTGTCTCATCGCCGACTATATTCTGAGCCGCGTAGAGCTTGACCGCCGTCTCCTCCCCGCGCTGCATCAGCAGAAAGAGCGAAGGGAACTTTGTACTGTCGGCCGGGACCGACCAGACAGATAGACCCAGAGCATCCACCCCCACTTCAATGGCTGCCTTATCCCCATATGTCAGCAGAATCTCTGAAAGATATATCCCCGCCTGTGTGGGCACGTCCTCCAACTGAGCCCCTTTGTATATATCCACGAAACAATCGAAAGCTCCATCCCGCAGCGTCTGCTCGAAAATGATGGCGCCACACAGCTGAGCATTCGGCTCAGCCCCCAGGCGTCGCCAGGCACGATACTCCTCGTAGTCCCGGCATCGCAGGCAGTTATACAAGAGCTTCCCCGCGTAAGGCCTGATCCCACCGTTACCGCCCTCGCGTTCATAATCAAACACCGTGCGGCCCTCCTTATCACGTATCCGCAAATCCGGCTGAAACTCCGTAAGATACTCTACCGCTTTGGCGTTCGGGAACTGTACGGCATACATCAGCAGGGTCTTGCCATGCTGATCCTGCACATTTGCATCGCTGCGAGCCACCTGTACGGCCATGGTTTTCACATGGCGCAGCAGCTTTTCGCGCTCGCGGGCGGCAGCTTTCTCCTGCCGCTCAAGCTCCCGGCGTTCGCGGCGGGTCAGCTGCGGAGCCGCCTGCTCCTCCGTCTCCTCTGTGGGAAGCGGGGACTGCGGGCGCGACGGAGCCAGCAGTAACTCCATAAACCGCGTACTCGAAAACCGATCCTTCCCTACCGAAACTCCTCCCAACAGCAGGCACAGAACAAGCAGTCGGAAGAGAAACAGCGGCATACAGCCTGTTTTCTACCATATCACGAACCGGGAGGCAATCTTTTTTCCGCCCCGCAACGGCAGATGCAACAAATTCTCTCCCCCCTCCGGGGCACCCAAATCACCGCTCAGCCCAGCTTGCGGCGGGTGACGAGGTAGACCTTATCGCCGTGGCGCACCTTCTGCGGCACCGCGATGAGCGCGGTAGCGCCCTTGGGTGCGGTCGGCACCACGCGGGTCACGCCGTTTTCATCGTCGCAGCGCACCTCGGGCACTGTCACGCGAACGATACCGGTCGTGCAGCCGGTAATTTCGATCTTATCGCCGGGGGATACCGGTTCGGCCTCCAGACGGATTTCGGCCACCCCGGCTTTGGCGTACCAGCGCATCACGCGCCCCATGTGGCGGCGCTGCTCCAGCGCGAGGCTGTTGGAACAGCCGCTCCAGGTATCCCACTCTTCGCCCAGATAGTAGCCGCCGTGCCAGAACTGGCGGTTAAAGACATGCAGAAGCTGCTCCTCCCAGGCCGCCACTTTCGCCGGGCTCCAGGTGCCGGCCGCACACTCGCTCACGGCTGCCTTGTACACCTGAGTCACGGTGGAGACATAGGCCTCCGAACGCCCGCGTCCCTCCAGTTTGAACACCGACACCCCCGCCTCCACCAGCTGGTCTATCACACGAATGGTGCAGATATCCTTGGGCGACATGATATACTGGTTATCGATGTCCATCTCGAAACCGGTCTCCGTATCCGTCACACGGTATTTACGGCGGCAGAGCTGGTAGCACTGGCCGCGGTTGGCGCTGCGGTTGTACGCGGCCAGACTCATCCCGCACTTGCCGGAGATACCGATGCAGAGTGCTCCATGGGCAAATATCTCGATACGCACCGGCTTACCGGATGGCCCGGTGATGTTCTCGCGGCGGATGGTTTCGATGATATGGCGAATCTGGCTGAGCTTCAGCTCGCGCGCCAGCACCATCACATCCGCATAGGCGGCAAAGAAACGCACGGCCCCCACATTGCACACATTAGCCTGCACGGAGATATGCACCTCCAGCCCGATGCTGTGGGCGTAGGAGATGACCGCCAGGTCAGCCGCGATGACCGCATCCACCCCGGCAGCTTTCGCCTCCCGCAGCAGCTGCTGCATCGCCTCCAGCTCTTCGTCATAGATAATCACATTGCAGGTCAGATATGCCTTTGCCCCGCAGGCATGGCAGAGGCGTGCCACTTTCGGCAGGTCTTCCGGTTGAAAATTCACCGTCGAGCGCGCGCGCATGTTGAACACGCCCACCCCGAAATACACGCTGTCAGCTCCGGCTCGCAGCGCGGCGGCCAGCGATTCAAACGACCCCGCCGGGGCCATGATTTCCAATTCCTGCATGCGCGGGAGTGTAGCCTGTATTCGCCCCTGCGTCAAGCTTATTGCTCCGGCAATTAAAGGATGTTGCTCTGCCGATACGCCAAATAGGAAGTTGTAGGGAAGTACGATTGACGAATGACGAAGTCAATTATAATCTGAGCAAGATTCGATTTTTTGTAAAAAATCGATTTTGTAGTTCGTCATTGCCCATAATTGGGCAATGCTGTAGCAGGACTTGGGAGAGGGAG
>JAFQSQ010000012.1 GCA_017409465.1 Akkermansia sp.
GAAAAGTTCGCTGCGCTGCGCGCAGATGGTTTCAACTAACGCTAAGCGTCCTTCATCGTTCATCATGCGAGCAGAGCGAGCGGAATTCTGTACCTTGTCCATCGTCCTTTTGACTTCGTACTTCCCGGCAAATTTCCATCGTGCTCCATCCACGAATGATGCCGCTATTTTCTATCGCTAAACCAATAATCCTTTGCTTGTGAGGTGGTTTGCTGTATTTATCTTCCGTATCTCGAAAGTTTAACCGGATGGAGATAGAGATATTCCTTCGGAAAATGGTGTGATAAGTCTTCGCTCGTTGAGGAGGCGAGAAGTAGTTTGTCGATAGTGGCCTCGATTGTAGCGTAGTGCTGAGGCGAGTATGGGTACCAAACGTTACCCGTCTTCAATGAAATATTATCTGAGAAAGATACCTTCGCGTCTTTGAGCAGAAGCATGGCAGTGGGAATGGCCATTTCTACAAACATACCCCAGGTTGCAAAGATTTCGAGGTATCTGCACCACTCTGCCATTCTCGTGCGTGGTACGACAATAAAATCAGAGTAGCCGAATACGTAGGGGTATGGCATTTTGACCGGCATCAGACGATATTGTATTTTTCTCAATATGTGATAGCAACGGGATATGATGACGTATCGGTTGTATGCGATATTTTTCAGATATGGCTTTTTGAATTTTCGAAAGAATGTTTTCCAGACTGATAAGCGAGTGGAGCCGATGAATTTCTTATTTTTCAGGATTTCGTAGGCTTCGTCAAAAGAGGGCAGTATTCGGTTTACGCTGGGGTCTAAGCCGGGAGCCTTCGGGTTAAATCGAGTTGCTTCAAGAATGGGGCGGCTGTATTCTCCCAATGATACGTTGCATATGCTATCAATGTAGAAGGTGTCTTTTTCCAGAGACAGTTTTTCGTGCAAGTTGGTGTTGTTGATGGAGGGATTGAGAAAAACATCATCTCCGATAATCAGGAAACTGTCACAATCCATGGCCATGATTCTCTCCCTTGCCTGAACAATATAGGATTGAAAGGTATAGGAGTTGCCGTACACGCTGATAACATGGGGGTCATCACCATAATAAAAAGGCATCAGTATCAGCAAATCAGAGAAGCGTGATTGATATATTTCCTTGATGATGGGAATATTTTTTTCGTAGTTGTGATTAAAAAGCACAATGAGTCCTGTTTTGCGAGAGGCGGTGTTCATTGTTTTCATCATACGTTCCTGATTTGCTTAATTTATAACCTAAAAAGCCGCATCGACTACGGGTCAATGCGGCTTCTGGATCACGGAGAGAGTGGGATTCGAACCCACGGTGACATCTCTGCCACGCTCGATTTCGAGTCGAGTGCCTTAGACCAACTCAGCCATCTCTCCGAATGCTGCACCATGCAGCAGCTGCGCGGTGATTGTGCCTTTTTATTGTTCTCCTGTCAAGTAAAAATCGATGAGCAGCTTTCTGATTTACCTTGTATGACAAGGAGCGGGGTAACATAACACCCTGCGTCGAAAGCTCGACGCAGGGCGAAAGAAAGGAATGCTGACGCGTTCGTCAGCTCAGAGCCTTGGCGGTGGCAACGATATTGTCCACGTTCATGCCGAGCTCGTGCAGTACGACATCGCCGGGGGCAGAGAAGCCGAATTCATCGATGCTGATGATGGCGCCCTGCGGGCCGACGTAGCGGTACCAGAGGTCACTCTTACCGGCCTCTACAGAGATACGGCGGGTACAGGCGGCGGGGAGGATTTCTTCCTGATACTCCGGGGTCTGCATGTTGAAGCGGAACATGGAAGGCATGGAAACCACACGAACATCATCTCCCAACTGCTGAGCCGCCTTGAGCGCGAGGATGACCTCGGAGCCGGAGGCGATGATGATGAGCCCGGGTTTCTCCGTATTTTCCTTCAGTGCGATGTAGGCGCCCTTGCGTACGCCCTTGCGGCGTACATCAGCGGGAATCTCGGTCACGGAGGTCAGACTGGGGACATTCTGGCGTGTGAGGATGAGAGCGGTCGGTCCCTGGCGGCGGCGCATAGCGCACATCCAGGCGCCGGCGGTCTCCTCTTCATCGGCGGGGCGGATGACATCCAAATTCGGGATGACACGCAGACCGGTGACAGTCTCGATGGGCTGGTGGGTGGGGCCGTCTTCGCCCACCGCCACGGAATCGTGCGTCAGTACGTAGGTGACCGGCAGGTGGCTGAGAGCTGCCACGCGGATGGAGGCGCGCATGTAATCCACAAACACGCAGAAGGTGCCGGCGGAGACGCGGAAGAGACCATCGTAGGCGATGCCGTTGCAGATGGCACCCATGGCGTGCTCACGGATGCCGAACCAGAAGTTACGACCGGCATAATTATCAGCGGAGAAGTCGCCGGCTCCCTCCAGATAGTTCTTGTTGGAGGAGAAGAGGTCTGCGCTCGTAGAGAGCAGAGCGGGGCAGGCAGCGCCGATGGCGTTCTGCACCACGGAGCCGGAGGCGCGGGTGGCCAGCTTGGCTCCCGGGGCAAACTCAGGAATCATATCGCCGCTCTTACAGCAGCAGAGCCCGTTAGCGGCCAGGTCGATACCGGCGTCAAGCTCGGCAGCCTTACCCGGGTTGGCGCTGCGCCAGGCTTCATACGTGGCTTGCCATTCGGCATAGGAGGCTTCACGGGCAGCTTTCACTTCGGCCATGTAGCTGCGCACCTCGTCGGAGACATAGTACTGCACGTCTGTAGGCAGACCCCAGTTGGCGTGAGCCTCAGCCCAGAGCTTGGCGCCACCTTCGCCATGACCCTTGGTGGTGCCTTCAAAGCCGGGTACGCCTTTGGCGATGATGGTCTTGGCGATGATGAGTTTCGGGCGGCCGTTCTTCTCAAGACTGCACACGCGCAGCGTGCTGTCTACGGCAGCCATATCGTTGCCGTCGATGGTGAAAGTATCCCAGCCCTGAGCGGTGAAGCAGGCGGCGATGTCGTCTACCTGGGTTTTTTCGATGGGGGCGTCCAGGGTGATGCCGTTGGCATCGTAGATGAGGATAAGGTTGTCGAGCTTGAGTGTGCCGGCGATAGCGGCAGCCTCGCGGCAGATGCCCTCCTGGATGCAGCCGTCACCGGCCAGACAGTAGATGTTCTGGGAGAAAATCTCGTGCTCCGGGGTGTTGTAGCGAGCGGCTGCGTGCTTGGCCGAGATGGCGAAGCCGACGGCGTTGGCCACGCCTTGACCCAGCGGACCGGTGGTGCATTCTACGCCGGGGCAGCACTTGTACTCGGGGTGGCCGGGAGTGTTGGAACCCTTGGCACGGAAAGCCTTGACGTCATCCATGGTGACGCCGAATCCGCTCAGATGCAGCCAGGCGTACAGGAACATGGAGCCGTGTCCCCCGGAGAGGATGAACCTGTCGCGGTTGATCCAGCGGGGTTCGGCGGGATTGATATTGAGGAGGTCACCGTAGAGAACGGCGCCGATTTCTGCGCAACCCAGAGGCAGCCCCATGTGGCCGGATGCTTTGTCGTAGATAGCATCGATGGCGAGTCCGCGGGCCTGGTTAGCTGCTTTCTGTAAGATTTCCGTGTTCATGCTGGTGGCATTATACCAGATATGGTATCGGGATGTAAAGCAAATTGCCGATATCACGAGGCTTTTTGCTCCTTTAGGTGGGTTATGTCGCGTATTTTGGCCTTGTTTTTGGAGGCAGGGTGGGGTAGAAGCGGTCGTGATGCGGTATCTTCGGGCTTGATTCCGGTCGCATATTGTCTTTGCCCCGCAGCGCAGTATACTTGTTTTTTGTCATTTTGCTTGCTTGCCAAGGGATAAGTCGCTATAATACGCGCGCTATGGGCGGCAAGATGCGTATCAGTCGGGTTCGTTGGATATTCCTGGGATTGTTGTTGACCGGGTTTGTCTCACTGGCTGCCTATGTGATCTGGGGGCACGCCCGCGCTCCGAAATCGCCGCATCAGGAGAGTCAGAGTATCTACAATAAAGATGTGCCGTCAGACCTCATGCCGGAGCGCCTGCTGGTAGGATTGATTCAGTTGCGCCCGGAGGATATCGTAAAAATCCCGATTGTGGACGGTTTTGAATCTCCGGTCGGAGCGTCAAACGGAGCGATGAGCTACGATGCGCAGCCCTTTGGCTCGCCGAATCCTCGTCGAGGCGGTAATCACTGTGGTGAAGATCTTAACGGTATCGGCGGCATGGATACCGATGAGGGGGAACCGGTGCGGGCTGCTGCCCGAGGGCTGGTGATATACAGCGGTAAGCCTTCGGAGGAGTGGGGCAATGTTGTGGTGTTGGCACACCGTCTGCCCGGCGATGCCCGGGTGATTCAGACGCTATATGCTCATCTGCGGGAGCGCAGTGTCAGTCCGGGGCGTCTGCTTGCCCGGGGAACACCCATCGGCACTATCGGTACGGCTGACGGACACTATCCGGCGCATCTGCACTTCGAGGTAATCGCCTCGCGCTGTGTTGAGGCCGGTATGCCCGGGTACAGCCCGAGCGGGGTGATGAATCGTCTCGACCCGGATGAGGTGCTCTCACACCATCCGGCACCTTCTATGCCTGATCCGTACGACAGCATTCGCCGACTGCGCATTCGCGAGGCGGCACTGCAGACCCCCACTGCCGCTCCGGCTCCTGTTCCGGAAGGTGCCATTCCGGTCACTCCCTCTCAATTTCTCTAAAAAGTCATCCAAACACTTCTTACTATGAGTCGCAACATCATACTTTTCCTGTCTGCCTTCATGGCTACTATCGGTGTCAGTATCGGTATATTCTGGCTGCTGGGAGTACGGGCAGATGATATTCTCAAGGCCACGGGCAAAACTACCACTCCGCCTCCTGCCGCAGAGACGCCTGTCGCAGAGCCTGCACCTGAGGAGCCGCAGCGCCCCGAACCCACCCCGGTGGTCGAGCCTGCACCCCAGCCGACTCCGCGTCCGATTCTGCGTACGGAGCCCCGTGAGACCGCGACCCCCGAGAAGCAGGAAGAGGTGACGCCTGCTCCCAAGCCCCTGAAACTGGCAGAGACTCCCCGCAGTGCCGAACACGCCGCTGCGTTGACAGTAGCTGCCGCCATGGGAACGGAGAACCCTCAGGAGGCTCTGCAGCGTCTGGTCGAAAAAGGAGAGCTCAGCGCAGAGGCTGCGGCAGCACTGGCAGATTGGGCCGGGCGCAATAAGGTCAAGGCTGTGGAAGAGGTGGGCAACAGCCGCCGGGCCAATGGCGACCGGGTGACTCGCTATCGTCTTGTTTCTGAGAATGGGCAGGAGGATTTGCTGATAGATGTGGTGACGAAGCGCGATGGCGCCACCGTGGTCGAATCCGTGAAGGTGACATCTGCCGATAAGACGGCAATCAGTTCCGGCAGCGATTCCATCACTGTAGCAGAGGGCTTTGTGGAGGCTGTTCGTCGCGGCGATATGAACAAGGCTCGTAACATGGTGACCGGTAGTGAGGTCTCCGATGCTACGGTTGCCGGCCTCTGCATGATATTTGAGGAAGGCGAGTTCGCCCTGCGGCAGCAGGCGCCGATTCGCAATACCTTTGAGAACGAGACAAACTCCGGCTACCTTGTGTATGTTGAGTCCCGGCACAATGCCTCTCCTGCCAATATCGGCATGGAGTTGGAGAAGGTGCAGGACCGGGGGTGGCGCGTGAAGGCTGTTGCGCTGGATGCCCTGCTCAGCAGCTATGAGGGGCTGGCCACAGCGGAGGGTGGCCACTATTTCCCCATTGTCAAGAATCCCAAGGGCGGCGACTCTCTGGCATTGTTCTTTGCGTTCAATGAATCCGCCTTGACTCCCCGCTCTGTTCGCCAGCTGCAGATTGTGGCTGAGCTGCTCAAGCAGAGCAAGGGTAAGCTCAACATTTCGGGACATACGGATGACGTCGGTTCGGAAAAATACAACCAGGCGCTTTCCGAGCGTCGAGCCGATGCGGTGAAGGAGGCTCTGGTTTCCTTTGGTGTGCAGGCCGATCAGATTACTACCCATGGCCTGGGTAAGAGCCAGCCCCGTCGTACCTACGCCAGCGATGCATCGGAGCAGCAGATTAACTACATTCGCGGTGAGAACCGTCGCGCTGAAATCTACCTTGACTTCGAGTCATGAAGTATCACCTGCGACCGCAGACTGCGGCGCATGATTACGCTGCCGAGCTGAATCCGGAGCAGTATGCCGCCGTCACGACGACGGCTCGTCATGCTCTGGTGATAGCCGGCGCCGGCAGTGGCAAAACTCGCACACTGACCTATCGCGTGGCCTGGTTGTTGGAGCAGGGAGTGCCGCCATGGCGTATCTTGCTGCTCACCTTCACCAATAAGGCGGCTCGCGAGATGCTGGAGCGTGTCGGCCAGCTGACCCATGTTGCGCCCGGAGCACTCTGGGGCGGTACTTTTCACTCGATAGCCAACCGTCTGCTGCGCCGTTATGCTGAGCACTTGGGATATCGACCCGGCTTCACCATCTTCGATTCTGATGACCAGAGGGCGCTCATGCGTTCCCTGGTGAAGAAACACCACGGCAAAGCGGCAAAGAATGACCGTTTTCCGAAAGGAGAGCTGATTCTCTCGCTGCATAGTCTCGCTGTCAACACCGGTCGCAGCTGGCAGGAAGTGCTGGAGTCTGACTACCGCCATCTGGCTCGCTACGAGGATACGCTGGAGGCTATCTATCGTGATTATACGGCGCGTAAGCTGGAGCTCAATGCCATGGATTTTGATGATCTGCTGTGCAACCTCCTGCGCCTGTTGCAAGAGCGAGCCGACATACGGCAGGAGCTGCAGGAGCGTTTTTCCCATATTCTGGTAGATGAGTACCAGGATACCAACCTGCCTCAGGAGCAGATTATCTCCCTGCTGGCAGGTGCCGGCAGTAGTCTGATGGCCGTGGGCGATGATGCTCAGAGTATCTATTCTTGGCGCGGGGCAGATGTGAAGCATATTCTCGAGTTCGCGCAGCATTACCCGCAGGCCGAGGTGTTCCGCATCACGACCAACTATCGCAGCGTTCCCGCTATTCTGAATATATCCAACGCGGCAATTGCACTCAATACTTGCCAGATAAGCAAGGAACTACAGCCTGCCCGCGAGAGCAACCGCATACTACCGGCGGTCATACCGGCGCCTGATAACCGTATCGAGGCGCGTTTCGTGGCGCAGCGTATAGATGAATTGATGGCCGGTGGTATACCCGGCCGCGAGATTGCGGTATTGTATCGCGCGCATTATCACAGTACCGATGTGCAGATGGAGCTGGCTCGCAACCATATTCCCTATCGTATCACCAGCGGATTACGCTTCTTTGAGCAGGCGCATGTCAAGGATGTAGTCGCGTTCCTTCGTCTGCTTTCCAACCCCGGGGATGAGTTGGCTTTCAGGCGTATCGTCTCCACTTTTCCCCGTGTGGGCGAAGCCACCGCCGGCAAGATGTGGGCGTCGTGGAGCGCCTGTGTACTACCTCATCTGCAGCAGCACGCCCCGTCAGCACAACTGATGCAGCCCCACAGCGAAGTGCTGGCTAAGGCCGCAGTGCCGGCGGCTGTTCGCCCCCATTGGACGGCATTTCTCAGCCTGATGGATTCTCTCCATCCGGCAGATAAAAATCTTCTTCCATCGGAGCTGGTAGCGACGGTGCATGCGTATCTTGAGCCCTATCTGCGGGCAACCTATGAGAACTACGATGAGCGAGAGGATGATTTGCACCAGTTGGCACGCACTGTGGGTGATGAAGAGAACCTCGACAGTTTCCTGGCGCAGGTCGCCCTGCTCAGTGAAGTAGACCATTCCGCTTCTCCGGCGGATGAGGACAGTGTGACGCTCAGCACCATCCACCAGGCCAAGGGGCTGGAGTGGAAGGTCGTGTTTCTGATTTTTCTGGGCGAAGGCCTTTTTCCGCATCGTCGTGCGCTGGAGGGAGGTGACCCGTCCGATATGGAAGAGGAGGTTCGCCTGTTTTATGTGGCGCTGACCCGTGCGCAGGATCAGCTCTACCTCAGCTTCCCCCGCTACAACGGACGCAGTTACGATTCGCAGTTCTGCCCGCCTTCGCGCTTCCTTAGAGCCTTGCCCTCCGAACTGATGGAGCTCTGGGAGCTTTGAGTGATTGCCTGCGATTGATGGTTTCGGGGCAACGGGCTTGCCTTCGCTTAGAAATGCTAAGTTTTATCTGTTAAGGAATGGTAAAAACTACTCTGTCTTAACTAAATAGCCAATAATATAAGCGCCAACATTTATTGCTCCGGCAATGAAAGATTGATCGGTCGATGGGAAGTTGTAGGGAAGTACGATTGACGAATGACCCGTCTCCGCCGAAGGCTTCGCCGTGGCAGGCGACTTACGAATGAAAAGTTCGCTGCGCTGCGCGCAGATGGTTTCAACTAACGCTAAGCGTCCTTCATCGTTCA
>JAFQSQ010000013.1 GCA_017409465.1 Akkermansia sp.
ATAACTCCCTGCAATCGGAACATCCCCAGACGCATGTCGATGGCTTCCTTGTAGAGATAAGCAATGGTGTTGTGCGGTAATGTGAACATAGGTTCTCATTATCGCACAACCCGCTACAAGCCTTTTGGTTGAGTGCTTACGCTCTTCTCTGTGCTCCTCAGCGAAATCTGCGCCTGGCGGCGCAGGTGAAATCCTCGCTGCGCTCGGGCGAAATCCGGTCTGACGACCGGACGAAATCTCATCCTGCGGATGAGGTGATAAAAGGGCGGCGGGGAAACGAATTCCCCGCCGCCGGTAGGATAATCGGCTGCTGTGCAGCAGTGTATCAGAAGCGAATGGCCGTGCCGAGATTCACGCTGCAGGACGAAGCGCCGTCCACGAAATCAGCATTGGCATTGGCATTCACACTCCAGGACGGGGTGATGCTATAGGCGGCACCACCGCTGATACCCACACCGAGGCGACCGGGATTGGCCGCTCCGCCGCAGGTACCGAGCACCGTGGGTGCGGGATTGTCGCGAGCGATGTCTGCGAGGAAGGCAGCTTCGGCATGCAGAGTCAGCTTGCTGCTCTGCCAGGTGACGCCGGAGCCCAGCTCCAGGCGCAGATTCTTCAGCTCGCCGGTGGAGATACCGTCAACCGTATCATCCGTGGCGCTGAAGTACTCCAGCCCGGCAAAGGCACTCACCCACAAGCTCTCGCTCAGGGCACGAGAACCATCGAGGCGCACATTGAGCTGCACGGCATTCTGCATCCACTCCGTATGGGCATACTGAGCCTTGGGGGTCGATTCGTACATGCCGTATGCGGCATAGCCGCTCAGCGTGAGGGCAGACTTGCTGTCAGCATAGAGACGAGTGGCACCATAGATACCGATGTGCGTGCTCTCCTGGTCCATCTCCATGGGGCTTCCCTCCGTCTGCACCTCACCGGCCATCATCCCCAGAGCCATACCGATGCAGCTGCCCTCGCCGACGAGCATTTCGTAGCCGACAGCACCACCGGTGTGCGAGATATCAGCGCCCATGTTGGTGGCAGAGCCATCATGCGAGGCGAAGGAATGAATAGCCGATGCCCATACGGTAGAGTCCTCGCCTACCTGCGTACCGGAGAACTTCTCCCCCTGGATGGTGTTGATAAAGGCATGCGATGCATGGAAGATACCCCAGTTGGACTGAGCCAGCAGGTCATTGAGCACCGCGGCATCGTACTCCCACTTCGAGCTACCCGCCGCCGCAGCAGACTCTGCGCTCTTCAGCACGATGCTGTTCTCCTCGCGCACCAGCGCCAGATCTTCGCAGGGGGTACCCTCCGCATCCACGAGCACCAGCTTCTCCACATCGCCGCTCATGGAGCCGAAGCTCATCAGCACGGCATCCTGAGTGTAGGTACCACTCAGGGTGATGGAGGTCAGCTCGGTCACCTTCAGCTCGCCGCCGATGGTAAGCGCCGTCGTATCCCAGGCGGTCGTGGTATAGCAGAAGCTCACCAGACCACCGCCCAGGGTCAGCCCGCCGCTGATGGAGCTACCGGGGGTCACTTCGAGCAGCGAACCGACGGAGGTGTGCAGATTGCCCGTCATCCGGCCACCCTTCATCTGCATCGCCTGGCCGGGCAGCAGCGACAAACCGCTGCCCTGCGCCCGGAGAATACCGCCCATCAGCGAGATGGCACCCGTACCCAGCGAAGAGCCCTCCTCCACGACCAGTTCACCGCTCTCCACCACGGTACCGCCGCTGTAGCTGTTATGGCCCGACACGGTCACGACATCCTGGCTGACCACCAAGCTCGTCGTCCCCAGCAGGTCGACATCGAGACGGCCACTGACGGCATCGACAGGCGTATCGACGATGGAGCCGGAGGCACCCGCCGAGCGGGCTCGGCTCAGCGCCGGGATACCGCTGATGCTGCCGCTCTGCAGCCGGATGCTGCGGGCGCGCGTCTGCGGACCCACCTGCAGGTCACCGTTGACAATCAGGTCGCCGCCGAATGCGGTGCTCTTCAGGGCACCACCGGTGGCGGTGATGTCGTTCTCCATCTCATAGTCACCCAGATCGAGCATGCCGCCGTTGAGACGAATGGCACCGCTGCCGAACGAGCGAACGCCGCCGGCGATAACCGTACCGTCCTCGATGACCGTACCGCCGGTATAAGTATTGGCTTCGTTCATCACCAGCAGCCCGGTCCCTTCTTTCCGCAGCGAGGCTGCCCCGCCGATGGAACCGCTGCCACCCAGATACAGAGCCTCCTCTCCACTTACCTTGACGCTGCCGGGGAGTACCGTACCCTCAATCGTCACATCGCCCCCCTGAGCGAACACCACATCGTCCTTTGCGAAGAAGCGTGCGTCTACCAGGCTCTCGCCCGGAGCGGGGGTCCATTCGACCTCTCCGCGCTCCTGCCAGACGCCCTGAGCCTTGTCCCAGTAGATGGTCTGCGGGTCGGCCGAGACCGACAGCACCAGGTACGAGCCATTGTGAACCAGCTCATAGGTATTGCGGCTGTTCGTGATGAAATCAACATCTTCCGGATTACCCACCAGACCGTCTATTCTCATGGCGCGATAAATCCCCGTCTCCGTCCAGCACGACACATCGAAGGTGGTATCATCGGCTATCGTCAGGGTACCCGATACCGTCAGCATCTTGTCGTGGAACGTCAGTACCCCGCCATCCAGCGTCAGAGCACCGGTTATGGTAGTGGCAGAGTGTATATCCATTTCACCGCCATCCAGTGTGACATCGCCCACGATGGCTCCACCCTTGAGCAGAAGCTTCTGCCCGCTGCCGAGAGTGATACCGGACATCGCTTCCAGAATACCGCCGCTGAGCTCGACATCCCCCTTACCGAGAGCATCAGCCGATGCCAGCTCCAGCGTACCGGAGCTGAGCACGGTCTTGCCGGTATAGGTATTATTACCGCTGAGGGTGACCTTACCCTCCCCCAGCTTGAGCACCCCGCTGCTGCCGACCAATTGGTTGGCGATACTGCCGCTGCGCAGCTCCAGCGTCTGCGCCAGGTTGATCTGCCCACCCGTCAGCGCACCGCTCGTCAGCGTCAGCCCGCCCAGGTAGGAGGATGCACCATTCATCGTGGCATCCCCCTGCACCTCGACGGCGTTTTCCACCGACTGGCTCCCCAGATCCAGCGTGCCGCCCTTCAGGCTCACCTTGCCGGTACCCAGGGCATCTGCATGACCGACCGTCAGCGTACCTGATTCGACCACTGTACCGCCGGTGTAGGCATTACTACATTTAATCGTCAGAGTACCCGTACCTTTCTTGGTGAGCTGCATGGAGCCTGCAAGCTTACCGCTTCCTACCCAGGTATAATCCTTACCTTGACTGTTTTCCACCGTCACAGAATAGGGCTTCAGTGTACCGACCAGCGACACTTCTCCCGAGCCGTCATCCTCGAATCGGACGATACTGACGTCTCTGTAAACACCGGCCTTACCGTTTTCATCCCAGTTGGCAGAAGTGGTATCCCAGAGCTTGTTCCCAGACGCATTGTTCCAAACCGGATCCATGACATCATAGCTGAACAACAACGAATCACCATCCCAGGACAGACAGTTATCCCAGTCAAAATACGTTGGTTGTTCAGCGAATACAAGCTGCCAGCGAATCGTGCTATACTTGTTGGAAACACCATCAACCAGCTTGTATGTGTTACCATACTTTGCCTCTGAATCCAACAGAAGCTGCAGTTTCGTACCGGATTCGCTCAAACTGATTGACCCGGATGTATAAGTCAGCGCCGCCTTATTGAGATGAGCATTCGTCAGGGATACCTTTAAGGTACTACCTGCCTGCAAGTCCAGATTACCGCCCATGGTGTTGCAACCACTCAGCTCCAGTGTAGTCCCGTCATGAAACGTCATGGAGTAACCGGTATGGTCAAGAGTACCACCCTTCAACAAAACCGTGGCTTTGGAATCTGCCGCCACATTCAGACCTCTGCCACGGAAAATGGCTCCGGATTCCACACGCAACCGACCACCCTGCAACGAAGTCGTCGTGAGGATTTCCGATGTACGAGAAGCAGTCAATTCATGAGCAGAAATTTCCGACTTACTACCCATCTCTTTCAACGCAGCTTCGGTATATTCACCGGTGAAAAGAATGTCTCCAACCTGCTCTACCGGTACATTGTCAGTTCCCGTATAGGTTGCATTCAGAGAAAGGGTTGCCGAGTAATCAAGATAAATGGTATCACGGAATTCAATACACTTCCCGGCGGCTGCAGACAATTCCACATCTCCGACAGCAGTAATACTCCGTAGAACACCGATAGAATCATCGGTCACATTTTTCTCGAAAAGCACCTCACCGTTGTTACGAATGGAAAGATGCGCGGCTTTGATGGCTCCGCCATCCGTATTTCCACGGAACACGACAGATTGGTTATCGTGAAGGATTATCCTGCTATCATCACCACCCGCAATAGCCGCATTCCCGGAACAGACATTATCACTGAACTGCAGATTATACAGTGCTTTCATTTCCAATGTTTCACCGGAAGCAATCGAGAACAAGCCAGATGTCGCCTCATTGAAATTGAGCGAAATCGGGGTTGAGGAAAGCTCTGATGTATACAGGCGAGAGGCAGCAGTTATCGGCATAATTTCGCTTGATGCTCCGCTCACTGTCACACTCTTCTGAAGCACGAATGCAGAACGCCCCTCCTTACTACTGCCATCGGTAATATCCTGTGCAGTCTCTACCTTATACAGACGATACAGCCAAGTATCCGTTTCCGCAAAGTTGATACTGCTCGCACCTGAAATAAATACAGTCCCCGTAATAGATCCCCAATAGTCATCAAAGGTGATATTGCCATAGGCATCCGTCGTCACATCTATGGCAAACAAGCCTTCTTCATTGATACCATACTGATTATCATCAGAATCCACCAACCAGAGTTTCGTCACATTAGCCTTACCATCGACCTCTTCATATTCCAGCCCCCAAAGAGTAATGGCATGCGCAAGCCCCCCTTCATCGGCTATAGACAAACTTACAGCAGCTCCGCTTTTAAGATATTCGACTACTTTATCAGCCAAATGAGAATCACCGGAGGTACTATAAGGCACAGACCGGAAAGAATTTGCCAGACGGTCGTAGTTCTCCGGATTAGTACCCCAACTCGTACTCAGATCACAGGAATCAAAATAATACCCGCCGAACTTCTCAATATCGGTCTTAATGACATCACCTCCCCAAACAACATAACGGTCATAATCTGTCCCTTCATAATCACCGGTGAGCCACCATTGAAACGCCGGAGAAAAATTGCCCCCAGCATCCCTTGACACAGATTGCTTGAATTTTTCCCAGATAGCCTCACCGGTAGGAATGGAGGAATCTTCAATCCAATATCTGTTCTGCCAGTGATTAATGACATTACTGGCAGATGCAGCCCAGCAAAGGTTATCATCCCCGGGAGCAGCAACCTTGTTGTAATCCGTCCACCCACCATCGATTGATACGCCCGAGGCCCACACCTCATCAGCAGAGGCGAAGGAGCCGGAGAGGAGAGTGGAAGCGAGCATCACCGGGGCGGCAATGGCGCGCAACAATTTTCTAACAGAGAGAGAGGAGAGTTTCATATGCGATAAAGATAAAATAAATCGAGCCGACAAACAGCCAGCATCAGAACACTAACATAACCCATCTACCAAAGCAAGCGAAAATTGCAGATTCAAAGCAGGGAAAGCAAGTAAAACAAGGAATGCACGCTCCCCATTCATTCGCAGACGTGCGCAATTTCGAGTCCGAGCTAACGGGCGGCACAGTCGTAGCGAGCTACATCGGGGAGGCGACCGCAACGGGGCGCGCCGCAGAGTTTCGTCCATTCCGGCAGGAATGGATTTCGCCTTTCTCTGTGCTCCTCAGCGAAATCTGCGCCTGGCGGCGCAGGTGAAATCCTCGCTGCGCTCGGGCGAAATCCGGTCCCGCGACCGGGCGAAATCTCATCCGCAGGATGAGGTGCTTATATCACCCACGGCGCATCTGCGCTGTGGATTTCGCCGACACAACAGTGTCGATTTCGCGGCGCCGCTTGCGGAGCAATTTCGCCCATTCCGGCAGGAATGGATTTCGCTCTTCTCTGTGCTCCTCAGCGAAATCTGCGCCCGGCGGCGCAGGTGAAATCCTCGCTACGCTCGGGCGAAATCCGGTCCCGCGACCGGGCGAAATCTCATCCGCAGGATGAGGTGCTTATATCACCCACGGCGCACAGCGCCGTGGATTTCGCCGACACGGCTGTGTCGATTTCGCTGCGCCGCTTGCGGAGCAATTTCGCCCATTCCGGCAGGAATGGATTTCGCTCTTTGTGATAGTTCCTCAGCGAAATCTGCGTCTGACGGCGCAGGTGAAATCCTCGCTGCGCTCGGGCGAAATCCGGTCCCGCGACCGGGCGAAATCTCATCCTGCGGATGAGGTGATGAAGAAATCGGCACCGGCGGATTGGAACATCACGCCGGTGCCGGATCAAGATACAGAGTCTGTCAGCGCTTATTCTGCGGGGATGACATCCAGCTCAGACACAGCGGCAGAATCGCCACCATCGTGTGCGGAGAGAGCCACGAAGCGGATGTAGCGGGCACTGACGGAGGTGAAGAAGATAGCCTCCTGCAGTTCAGCATTGTTGCTGAACGCGCCGCGAGCCACGGGCTCGCCCCAGGACTTACCGTCACTGCTGACGTAGACTTCATAATCCTTCACGCGTCCCTGCGGAGAGGGAGCACCGCGGTAGAGGAGGCCACGCAGCTGACGCTCACTGCCCAGGTTGATACGGATATCGTGGGGGAAACTGGCCATCGTCACGCCTTTCATCGTGTGCCAGTAGGTATCCGGGTTACCATCGAGCACATTGGCAGCGGGGCCTTCGCCGGGGAGGTCGGAGCTGACGTAGTTGATGGAGAAGAAAGCATAGGGGGGATATTCACCCGCCACGCTCTCCACCATGGGCTTGACCTCAGCCACGGCAGCGTACTGTTCACCGGCGTTGATGGGCTCCAGGCAGACCATCTTGAAGAACCGCGCCTTGCGGGATTCGGGCAGAAGGACAGATTGCTCATTATCCTCGTCTGCCAGGCTGAGGGTACAGTCCGGAATGGCAGCCCAATTACGGCCATCCTGAGAGAGGTAGAAGGCCACCTTGCGCACGCGGGAGGAAGAGCGCCCCTGACGCGGAGTCACTGTGAAGCCGCGCAGTACAGAATCCACGCCCAGGTTAATCACCACCTCGTGCGGATAGTCGGGCACGGGGTCGCGCCATCGGCTGTGCCAGTAGGTATCGCGGCGTCCGTCGATGAGGTTCCAGGCAGACTCCATGCGGCTTGCAGAGGAGGAGCAGGAAACCACGCGCATGAGCTTATCAGGCTGCCAGGTGGTGAAATACTGGAAGGTGGAGGCAGAGTTCAGGCAGCCCGGGCTGGTGGCATGGGCATGCACATAGCCGTCCTCGCGCTGGAGGAAGGGGCCGGTATACTCCTGGCGGGTACCATCCGGCAGGGTGACTTCAATCCTGGCATCGCGGGTGGAGCAGGAGGCCGTCACGTAGCCCATGGAGTCGCGCGATATCGTCACGGCTCCCGTAAGCGGCAACACCTCGCGCCCGACTTCCTCCGGCTGCTGCCCCAGGCGGATGGGACGCAGGGAGAAGGCAAAGGTGGTAGAACCGGAAATCGGGATATCCCGATCCAGCGGACGCGGTCCGCAGGCGGCACCACCGAGGCCGAGGGTGATGGCATCTACGTTCAACACCGTGCCGCCGGCGGGCTTCACTTCCTCCGGGTGGGGGGCATTGAAGATATCCTGAGCCGTGTAGGGAAGAGCCGAGAAGTTGAAGGTGCGATCCTGGTCAGCGGAGACCATGAGGCCGACACCGTCGCCATCAGTCACCGCCACCCATGAGGTATCCATACGGTTGCCCATCTCCATGGGGAAGGGATAGCGCTCCACCATGTCCTGCACCTTGAGGTTATAGATACCGATGGGGGAGCCGGACTTGCGGTCGGGGTAGTTCTCACCCGGGCCGCGGCCGAACCAGCGGACGTTGGAGTAGCGCTCCGGCAGGTTGAGGGTGTAGCCCAGGCGGGGCAGCACAATCTTCTCGCCGTCGGGTACGATACCGGCCTGCACACTCACCTGACCATTGGGGAGGATGGTGTACACCAGCTGGGTGATGAAGTGGAAATCCTTATCGCTGACAGGCCCCAGGTCCTCGATTGTGAACTTACCGTTATCATAGTTGCGAGAATCGAGGCTTTCCTTGCGGATACCCTGGCTGCGGACATCGCAGGAGATACGCACCGCCTTGTCGTCCAGGCGCTCCACGAGCAGAGGCGTGGCCGTATGGGTCAGGTTGCGCAAGCCATTGTTAAGCCACTGGTTCATCGCCCACTTATCGTTGGCCACCGGGGCGCGGAAAGCACTCAGATTCAGCGTAGGTTTATCGCCCAGCAGCTGCTTACCGTCCACGATATAGTTACAGATACCGCCGGTTGCCTTGTCGATGGTGAGGGAGAAGTTCTTACCCATGACCATCATCTTACCGCTCATGTTGCGCACGCGGAGGCTGTCATCCGGCGTGAGCTCGGGCATTTTTTTCTTGGGGTTGTAGCCGGTGAGCGTCTCAGGGAGGGGGAGCTGCTCCGTCGCTACGACATAGCCTTTCTCTGCCCAGTTGGTATCCTCCTTGAGGTGCAGATTCACCGTCAGGAAGTAGTGCCGGTCCTGGTTAAACAAAGCCTTGGCCGAATCCACAGGGATGAGAATCTCTGCGTGCTGCAAGGGGGCACCGGAGGGAGAAAACTCACCCTGAGCCACCACCCTGCTACCCTCTTCCGTGAGCTGCCAGGTACCGGCAAACTCCGACAGATTGGTGAAGAGGTTCTTGTTGCGAATATTCACACGCACAAAGTTTTTGTCGTTCGTCAGCCCGGCAAAGGTGAAGTCGGCATTCTGCTGAGCCTTACGGATTTCGGCGTAAAGAGGGGTGGGGGTGCGGTCGCTGTAGATGACACCCTTGATGCAGAAGATACCATCGTGCGGGAACTCGCCGTGGTCACCGCCGTAGCTCTGGCGGGTCACTTTGCGGCCATCCGGCAGGGTAACTTCCTGATCATAGCTCTGGTGAATCCACTCCCAGATGCCACCGCCGATGATGGAATCGCTGGAATCGAAGGCTTCCCAGTAATCGGCCAGGTTACCCATGGAGTTGCAGAGGATGTGGGCGTACTCGGATACGTACCAGGGCTTCTCCAGCTTGCGGGCCGCCACCTCGCGCGCCCAGTTCACGCTGGGATACTGGTTAGAGCAGAGGTCGGCCAGGTCATTATTGCGCTCGTACTGGGTGGGGCGAGAGGCGTCGCGCTGCTTAATCCAGTCGCGCACGGCGGCAAAGTTATCGCCGGGACCGGCCTCGTTGCCGTAGGACCACATGACGACGCAGGCATGATTCTTGCTCTGCTCCACCATGTTCTTGTTGCGCCAGACATGCTGGGCTTTCCACTCCTCCGGGTGGGAGAGGGAGAGCTCACCGTAGTAATAGCCGTGGGACTCGATGTTGGCCTCGTCGCAGACGTAGATACCGTATTCATCGCACATCTCGTAGAACCAATCGGGCTGAGGATAGTGGGAGTTGCGGATATGGTTGATATTACCGCGCTTCATGAGAAGAATCTCCTGTCGGCACTCCTCCTGCGTCACGGTATGGCCGTTGGCATGCTGGCTCTCATGGCGGTTCACCCCCTTGAGCTTCACCGGCATGCCGTTGACCAGGTAGCGGCCGTTGAGCAACTTCACATCGCGGAAACCGACCTTGCGGGAGATGGTCTCCGTCACCGCGCCGTTCTTATCCTTCAGCGTGAGCAGCAGGGTGTAGAGGTTCGGTTTCTCTGCGCTCCACAGCGCCGGGTTCGCCACATCGGCCGCAAGTTTCACTGATTTTTCCTCGCCGGGAGCCAGTGCCACAGATGACGACGTGACAGACTGCACCACCTTGCCGGCAGCATCCAGCAGCTCGCCCGCCACGCTCACCTCATCCGCAGCCTCGCCGCGGTTCGTCACATCGACATCGACACTGAACTTGCTGACGGAGTAGTCGCTCGTACCGTCGGCATTCTGCGGGAAATCGGTATGCACGAAGAAGTCGCGCACCAGGGTACGGGGGGTGGAATACAGGTAGACGTCGCGGAAGATACCGGAGAGGCGCCACATATCCTGACACTCCAGGTAGGTACCATCGCTGAAGCGGTACACCTCGGCGGCGATGATATTCTTACCGGGTTTCACGTACTTCGTGATATCAAAAACGGCAGCACAGCGGCTGTCCTTGGAGAAGCCTACTTTCTGCCCGTTCACCCAGAGGTAGAAGAACGAATCCACCCCATCGAATCGGATGAAGACCTCACGACCATTCCAATCAGCCGGCAGCTCAATCTCACGGCGGTAGGAGCCCACGGCGTTCGGCTCTGTGGCGGGGATGGTATACTTCTTCTCCCTCTCCGTGCGGGGCTTCGTCATCACCCGCGGCCAGTCGCGCACCACAGCATACGCCTGGTTGATGTACATGGCAGTACCATAACCACGCATCTGCCAGTTGGAGGGCACATCAATCTCAGCCCAGGAGCTCACGTCAAACTCGGGTTTATAAAAATCCGTCGGACGCTTCTCCGGCGAAGGCACCCAGTTAAACTTCCAGTTACCATTGAGCGAAAGCACCAGGGAAGAGTCCTCCCGCTTTCCCCTCATCGCCTCATCACGGTTGGCAAAAGGCACGAAAAAAGCACGAGCCTCCTCACGTCCCTGAGAAAGGTTCTGCGGATTCTCCCAGTCAGGATGAGGCTCATAGGCTGCCTCCTCGGCAGCCAGCATTCCTGTCATTGCTACCATCGCCATAGCGGTTTTCAGCAAGTTCATATATATGAGTACTAGCAAATCACGCCTTATCTTTCAAGAAAAAAGAAACTCTACCCGGTACAATGGGCGCAATGCTTCCCTCTGAAAAGGACTGATTAGCGCAAAAAATGGGAATTTGCCGGGAAGTACGATTGACGAATGACGAAGTACGAATGAAAAGTTCGCTGCGCTGCGCGCAGATGGTTTCAACTAACGCTAAGCGTCCTTCATCGTTCATCATGCGAGCAGAGCGAGCGGAATGTTGAGCCCGTATGGGCGGCATAATCGTAGCGAGGCCCGTCAGGGCCTCGTAGAAGACAAAGAGAATGCTGAGCCCGCAACGCGGGCGGCATAATGCCATGCTATAGATTCGGGCTGCGCTTTATGCCGCCCCGACCTACATCGGGGCTCCCATATCCTTTTGGTTCGTTACGAGTGACTCCGCTGCTGCCGCAGCTCCGCCACTCGCTACGATTATACCGCCCTCCGGGCTCAAAATTCCTCGGGCTTTCAGCCCGACAAATTCCCATCTTTAGCGCTCAGCTTGAGCAGCCATTAAAAATTGACGAAGCAATAAACTTGTCAACGGAAGCCGTATCTGGTACAATCTGCACACGCAGCTATGATACGTCAAAGCCAGAATTTACTTTCCCGCGTAACTCCGGTGCTGGATTTTGCACTTGCGTTTGTATTTGCCTACTATTCGGCCAACATCACCAATCGGCTGGCACCGCTCTTCGGCTGGGAACGCGAGCTGGCCTTCAACCTGCTGACAAGCACCCCCTTTCTGGCCGGCGTGGCACTGGTGAGCATACCCTTTGTCCTGCAATGTGTCGGCTTCTATCGCAAGAACAACCTGCAGAGCATCTCCTCGGCCATTCGACAGCTGATTGGCTTCGCCGCCTATTATTTTGCCGCCTGGGCCATCTACCAGAGCACCCGCAACAACGCCCCGCATTTCAACCATGTGATTCTGGTGAACGCCGTCGGCATCCCCCTCGTTATCTTCTGCCGTTTTCTCCTGACCCGCTTCTGGCGGCTCCACACCAGAGTCGGGCTGCGGCAGGTCATCCTGGCCGGCACGGAAGAAGATATCGCCCGGCAATGGGACAAGCTGCCCGCCTACTGGCGTAACCGGTGCAACGTCGTCGGCCGTGCCATCACCGGACAGATGACGGAACGCGAGCTGCAGGACATCATCGAAACCAACAGCGTCTCCCACCTCGTCGTCTGCGGGGGGCTGGGCTCGTACAGCGCCAACGAAGCCACCATCCAGCAGTGCGAGATGCAGGGTATCGATATCTACCTGATGCTCCAGTCCGAATCCCACCCCGGCACCATGAGCGCCTCCATCAACGATATCCAGGATTCGCGGATGCTGATACTGAGCTCGGTACCTACGCGCTTCTGGCCGCGACTGGTCAAGGAAATCATGGATCGCATCGTTGCGGTTATCATCCTCATCTGCTCGCTGCCGGTATGGATTATCGCCGCCATCGGCATCAAAATCAGCGACCCGAAGGGCCCCATCTTCTACAAGCAGATGCGCTCCGGGCTCTATGGCAAACCCTTCGGCATCTGGAAGTTCCGCTCCATGTATGTGGACGCCGACAAGCGCCTGGATGAAATCAAGGCCAAATACGGCAATGAAATGAGCGGCCCCATCTTCAAGCTGACCAATGACCCGCGCATCTTCCGCTTTGGGCACATCATCCGCAAGCTCTCCATCGACGAGCTCCCCCAATTGCTCAACATCATCAAGGGCGATATGAGCATCGTCGGTCCCCGGCCGCTCCCGGTCTACGAAACAGCGGAGTTCCCCTCGATTGCGCATCGTCGGCGCCTGAGCGTCAAACCGGGGCTTACCTGCTACTGGCAGATAGAAGATCGCAGCAACAACGGCGACTTCGATAACCTGATCAGGAAGGACCTCAAGTACATCGACAACTGGAGCCTGTGGCTCGATGTCGTTCTCTTCTTCCGCACGATACCCGCAGTGCTGTTCGGCAGAGGTGCCAAATAACCGCTCATGTTCCATATCGTCCTCTTCCACCCCGAAATTCCCCACAACACGGGAGCCGCCGGGCGCCTGGCCGTGGCCACCAACTCGCGGCTGCACCTCATCAAGCCGCTGGGCTTCAGTCTCGATGAAAAGCACGTGCGCCGCACGGGGCTGGACTACTGGCCCCACGTCGACCTCCACCTCTGGGACAGCCTGGATGAACTGGAAGCAGCTGCTGCCCCCAATGCCCGCTTCTGGTACCTCTCTACCAAAGCTACCCACGGCATCTGGGATCCCTCCATCCCCCTGCAAGACGGCGATTACCTCGTCTTCGGCCCTGAATCCAAGGGCTTGCCGGAGCGCTGGATTGCAGCCCACCCTGACACGGCACTGCGTATCCCCATGCCCGGCGACCATGCCCGCTCGCTCAACCTCTCCACGGCCGTGGCCATCATGCTCTACGAGGGACTGCGCCGCACACTGCCCCCGAATCAATTATGAAAAATATCGTCTACTTTGACCTGGAAACCCGCCGCTCTGCCGCCCAGGTAGGCGGATGGCACGAGACTGCCAAGATGGGCATGTCCGTCGGTGTCACTTTCTCTACCCGCGATAACGCCTACCACATCTATACCGAAGATCAGGCCGAAGCCCTCATCGAGGAACTGCGGCAGGCTGACCTCGTGGTGGGGTACAACCACATCGGCTTTGACTACGGGGTACTGCAGGCATTCACCTTCTGGACCGTGGCAGATGTCACCCACAACCTGGACATCTGCACCTACCTCACAGCCAAGCTGGGGCATCGTCTCAAGCTGGATTCCGTGGCCAAGGTGACACTGGGCGGCAACTCCAAAACAGCCGAAGGCACCGATGCCCTCAAATGGTGGGCCGAGTACGAACAGGGAGGCGACCCGCAGAAGATGCTCGATATCGCCCGATACTGCTGCTACGATGTCAAAGTCACCATGGAGGTGTACAAGTTCGGCGCGCAGAACGGCTACGTGCTCTACGAGAACAAAAAAGGTGAGACGGAGCGCATCGACGTCGATTGGGAACTCTGAAGGGCGATTGACAAATTACGAATTCAACTTTTCGATTTATCGGGGGCAATCGTCAAGCCTGACAGCTTCCCATTTGACGAACCGAGGAGGCACATGTGTCCCAAAGATTTGGCATAAACATCCATTATACACTAAAAATCGAAACGTTTTGTCAAACATCCCCCGGTGGGGTATCATGCAGCCCATTCATTGGCAGAAGTTCCTGTTTGTTTTTAATACCGACGTAAGTCGCTTACTTTTAATTCGTCAATCGTCAATCGTCATTCGTAAATCAACGTGCCCCCAATCGTTGGGACACGTATGCTGAGGAGGGGGCATACGAAAGTCTGTACTTGCCAAGGCGCGGTCGGCATGGTAGAGTGGTAGCATGAAATTATTCATGGTAGCAGGTGAGAAGAGCGGGGACAAACAGGGCGCCCTGCTGATACGCGAACTGCAGGCTCGGCGCTCAGATTTGGAGATTGTAGGGCTGGGCGGTGCCCAGATGCACGCGCTTGCTCCCGGCATCGAGGACTGGGCCGATCAGGCGGGCGTCATCGGCCTGGTTGAGGTACTGAAGCACATCCGCTACTTTGCCCGCTATCTCAACGAGATGACTTCCCGCATCGCTGCCGAGCAACCGGACGGTCTTATTCTCATCGACTACCCCGGGTTCAACCAGCGACTGGCTGAGAGAGTACGCAAGGTTTCCCCCGGGACAAAGATTGCCTGGTTCATCGCCCCCATGGTCTGGGCCTGGAAAAAAGGACGTATCCCGAAGCTCGCCAAGGTGCTGGATTTGATGATGTGTACCTTTCCGTTCGAGAAACCGCTTTTTGAGAAAGCCGGACTGCGCACCGAGTTTGTGGGGCATCCGCTGGTGGATGATATTCTGGCCACGCGCCGAACAGATATCCGCGAGAAAGGACTCATCGGCCTGTTCCCCGGCAGTCGTAATCGCGAGGTAGAGAGCAACTTCCCCGTCTTCATGGAGGTGGTGAAAGAGCTGCGCACCCGCCACCCGGAGTGGCGCTTTGAGACCTCTGCCAGCAACCCGATTCTGGCCGAAAAGATGCGTCAGATGGCTCGCGAGGCCAATATGCCCGAGGAGCTCATCAACATCGCCCCCGGCAGCTACCACGGGCTCATGGATCGCGCCGAAGCCGCGCTCGTCACCTCCGGCACCGCCACGCTGGAAGCCGCTCTGCACGAGCTGCCGTTTGCCCTGGTATACAAAGTAGCGGCCTTCACCTACTGGGTAGGCCGCATCATCCTGACCATCAAATACATCGGCATGGTCAACATCCTGGTCGACCGCCCTGTCACCCGCGAGCTGATTCAACACGACTTCAATGTTGAGAACTGCATCTCTGAGCTCGAACGTCTCACCACACCCGGCCCCCGCGAAGAGGTGCTCGCCAATATGCGCGATTCCATGTCGCGCCTTGGCCACGGTGGCGCGGCTGCCAAGGCAGCTGAAGCTGTACTGAGCCTTTTCGCCTGATGTTGTGACTGACGAGTGTCCCGACCGGACTCGCCGACCCAAAAAGCCCCCGCTCTGAGGCGGGGGGCGCACTGTTATTGGTCTGGCGATAGAAAATAGCGCCTGATTCGCGAACAGAGCGCGATAAAGATGGGAAGTTGTAGGGAAGTACGATTGACGAATGACCCGTCTCCGCCAAAGGCTTCGCCGTGGCAGGCGACTTACGAATTCAACGTTCGCTGCGCTACGCGCAGATGGTTTCAACTAACGCTAAGCGTCCTTCATCGTTCATCATACGAGCAGAGCGAGCGGAATGTTGAGCCCGTATGGGCGACATAATCGTAGCGAGGCCCGTCAGGGCCTCGTAGAAGACAAAGAGAATGCTGAGCCCGCGAAAGCGGGCGGCATAAAGCGATGTCCTATATGGAGACAACGCTTTATGCCGCCCTATCGCCTGCGCTCAGGGCTCCTTAATTTTTTGCGCATAAGGGGCTCCGCCGCTACGCGTCTCCGCCCCTTCGCTACGATTATACCGCCCATACGGGCTCAACATTCCGCTCGCTCTGCTCGCATGATGAACGATGAAGGACGCTTAGCGTTAGTTGAAACCATCTGCGCGCAGCGCAGCGAACTTTTCATTCGTACTTCGTCATTCGTCAATCGTACTTCCCTACAACTTCCCATCGCCCGATCAATCTTTCATTGCCGGAGCAATAAACACGGTGTCCGAGGAATCGGAGAATACAGTAAGCCTGACCAGGTCGATAGCGATTGATGCGGGCAATAAATCGGCTTAACTCACGTCTTTTCGTGTTCCGGGGTATTTGATAAGCGGAAACATTTTTCCTTGCCCCTCTGCGGATGATTTTGTAACATGGGCACAGCGCACGGGCGCTCCCCGCAAACCGGGTGTGAACCCGCTGAATGCCGGATGAACAAGTAAACAAGGACATAGATGATGCAGATCCCCATTAATTCCCCCGGAAATGCTGAGGTCTCTGGCGGATGCCGAATGTTCACTTGTGATATATTGAGCATCCGGAAAAAGGATAACAAATACAGCTACCATGTGTTCCGATGAACAGGAGACAAACACTGATAGATACTGAGGGGCGGGAATGGCTGCATGCGATGAGGTTTAACCGCGTGCATCCGTCTGCTCACGGATGGGTTATTGTGGCACATGACAATTGCGAGCGAGCCAAGGACTTGGTTCATTTATCAGATACATCTGCGGTTATCCACTTAGGCGATGACAGTCTGCCGGAGTGGACTGTCAGAAGAGTACTTTCTCCGGATTTGTGCGTAGCCATGCCAAACCAAAGAGAAAATATCAGTGAGGTTTGGTCCATATCGGAAAACAGGTTGCTTATTCCGGCAGTAAGATGGGTAATCAAGTATGATGAGCAGAGCCGCCTCATCAGCCTGATAACAAGAGATAATCATTTGCAGCTCAGGAGCCTTGATAATGAAATAGCGGAGGATTTCGGCATTCTTCCGGAGTTGGGTTCAAACAGTATATTTGTCCTGCCGGAAGGTGTTCTTGTTTCCGATAATGACGCAGAGTTGATGGTTGCCAAAGATGTTTATGGGAAAGGCGTCTACAAATCCCTGAACGTCATGACCGGGAAAGAATACGGTGAACCCTATCTGGCCATCGGCCCGGTATATGAGGGAATACGCTATATGGTGCGCCCTGACGGAACGGAGTGTTTTGTCGATGACCACAACGAGTTTCTGTTTAACCTGCTGCCGTGTGAACCAAGAGACCTCAGATTTTTGGCATCGGTGAGTCGAAAGCCGACGTGGTGCAGCAATTTGAAGTATTTTTGCTGTAACGGTAAAATTCTGGCTGATTACCGGCGGTCAAATGGGAAAATTCAGAGTTACCTGATGGATAGAGAAGGCCATGTGCTGTTGCCCCCGGGTAAATGTCCGGCAACGATGTACTGCCTGGGGGAGAACCGCTATGCGGTTCGTAAGAGAAACAGCATAGCCATAGCCAATGAACGGGGTGAGTTGATGTCGGATTTCATCTATACGACTCCGACCACATTCGGAATGGACAGAGATGATACTTTTGGTATCGGGTTCTTTTCAGACAACAGGTGTGCTTTGACGGTTAAACGAAAATCCGGATATTATACCGGCTGTATTGATGTTGACGGCAACGAAGTCATACCGTTTGAATTTGCTGATATCCGGCATTTCACGCATGGTTACGCTTATGCGGAACCCCACATGCGAGGCGTGGATTTTTGGGGCGGGCATCGGGAGGGCTGACGCTACTTCCGCACCTGCAGGTAGATAATCTGCTGCGCGTAACGGGGGTCGGAGCTGTCGGCCTTGATGACCAGACGGTTCAGGACGGGCTTTGCTGTGCTGAGGGGGGTGACGGTGATGCGGTACTCGCGGCCTTTGGTGACGGTCTGCGGGCGGTAGTCGAACGCCTCCCCATTGAGCCCGGCATCGTTGATACCTTTGACGGGGGAGCCTTTGGGCAGGGTAATAGTGAGTACTTTCGGGGCAGAGGTGCTGCCGACTTTCCATTGCAGACTGCGGGTAGAGAGGACGATGGCGGGCGGGACATCGAACTGCATGGTCAGGCGAGTGGTCTTGCCATCGGATGTGGTGGCATCGATGGTTTTACTCACCTTACCCTCGAATTGGGAGGTGTCAACAGTGGCTATAAGACGGGTGCCGTCGTTCTTCAGGTCAGTGCAGTCACAGTGGGCTTTGGCTTTGGTGACGGCGGAGCCGTCTGTGGTGAAGACTACGGTGGCTTCCTGCTGGCCGTAGTTCAGCTTCACCTGCTGCGTGGGCTGTGGGAAGCCGGCCAGTGCAGGAGAAACCAGCAGGAGGGGGAAAATCAGGTGTTTCATGCGGTTTGTTCGCTCTCTTTCTTTTCCTTGAGCTCCGGGGTGATGAAGGAGGCGATGATGAAGAGCCCCGCAGCGATGCATACGCAGGAGTCTGCCACGTTGAAGGAGGGCCAGTGGTAGCCCATGGGCCAGTTGGCCGTGGTAATCCAGGGGAAGGAGAAGTCCAGGAAGTCCACGACGTAGCCGTTCATGAGGTTGGCAAAGAAGCCCAGCTCACCTGCTTCCGGACGGAAAAATCCCTGAAGCAGACGGTCGGTCATGTTGCCGATGATACCGGTGATGATGAGTGCCCATGCCATCTTCAGCAGACGGGTACAGAAGAACCCCTTGCGGAAGAGACGGTAGAGCCACACCAGCGCCGCAATCTGAATGCCCAGGAAGAGGAAGGGAGCCCACACGGTGCCGTTGCCTGCGCCGAAAGCCACGCCGGTATTATGCACGCGCACGAGATTGAAGTGCATGATGCCGTTGTCGCTGAGCACTTTGATATAGTCCGGTGAGAACTGGCGCAGCCAGTCGTAGCTGAAGTTGAGCACGATAGCCCACTTGCTCACCTGATCCAGCGCATACAGCCCCACGATGAGGAGGATGAGATACAGCGGAATACGTTCTTTCATGGATATCATCGGGTTGTGAGTGAAACGCCGCCCGGCTTTGCAACCGGGCGGCGGGGGAAGTTTCCGGATCAGGCCATGACGGCGGCGCAGCGGGCGCAGAGGCCCTCCTCATTCACCGCCGGTTCGTAGCGGCGGCAGCGCGGGCACATGGCGTGCGGGCTGCGTTCGGCGGTGGCGCTCAGCTCGGTGCCGGTGCTGACCTTCACGTCTGCCACGATGAAGAATTCCTTGGCGAAATCGGCATCGGACATCAGCTCAACCACGCGGGCAGCCTCATTTTCCGGCAGGGTTACCTGCACGGCGGCCTCGTTGTTCTTGTTGAAGGCCTTGGCCTTGACCTGTGCCTCAATGGCCACCTGAATGACGCTCTTAATCTGCTGCAGACGGGCAAAGGTTTCCGTGAGCCCGGCATCAAAGGCGGCATCGGCTTCCGGGAAGTCCTGCTCATGGACGGAACCGCTGTTGCCGGCATGCTCCCAGGCTTCATCTGCCGTGTAGGCCAGAATGGGTGCCAGCAGCTTCACCAGCGCGTCAAACACGCGGGAGATGGCAAACTGCTTGCTGATACGGCGCGGGGAATCCGCAGCGTCGCAGTAAAGGCTGTCCTTCGTGATGTCGATGTAGAGAGCCGACAAATCATTGGTGCAGAACTGGTTGATGGCGGTGAAAACCTTGCGGAATTCGTAGGCCGTGTAGGCGGCACGCACCTCGCGGATGAGGGCGTTGAGACGCTCCAGAATCCAGGCATCCAGCGGGGCAAGCTCGGTGGGCTGCTGCCCGTTGTAGCCCTTGAGGTTGGCCAGAAGAATGCGCAGGGTGTTGCGCAGGCGACGGTAGGGGTCGGTAATCTGCTTGAAGAGATCCTCACCGAAGGGAACCTCGTTCTGCCAGTCTACGCTGCTGACCCACAGACGCACGATATCGGCACCGTACTTCTCATAGAAGTACTTGGCATTGGTGGGTTTCTGGTAGGTTCCCTGGGCGCTCTTGGAGAGCTTGGAGCGGTCCTGGTTCACCACGAAGGCATGCGTGAGCACTTCCTTGTAGGGTGCAACGCCGCGCCAGGCGCAGGAGAGCATGAGCGAGCTCTGGAACCAGCCGCGGTGCTGGTCGGTGGCCTCAAGATACACATCACAGGGAGCGGCCAGCTCGGGATGCGTCTCCAGCACGGCCACATGGGAGCAGCCGGAGTCAATCCACACATCAAGCGTATCCTTGCCCTTGCGGAGACCGGCGGGCAGGTCGAGTGCAGCGCAGAGTTCTTCGTCGCTGAGCTCGAACCAGACATTCGTGCCTTTCTTCTCCACCAGGTCAGCGACCTTGCGAACGATGTCGGCATCCAGCACGGGTTTGTCAGCTTCATCAAAGAAGACGGGCAGGGGAACGCCCCAGGTGCGCTGGCGGCTGATGCACCAGTCCGGGCGGGCCTCCACGGTGCTGTAGATGCGGTTGCGACCCCAGGCGGGCAGCCACTTGGTGTTGTCAATCTGCTCCAGCGCGAGCGGGCGCAGCTTCTCCATGCTGATGAAGAACTGCTTGACGGCGCGGAAAATGATGGGGGTCTTGGAGCGCCAGCAGTGCGGGTACTGGTGGGTGAACTCCTCGCGGGCGAGCAGGCGGTCATTGCCCACCAGCATGGTGATGACATCCTCGTTGCTCTTGAATACATGCTGCCCCACCAGAGAGGGTACGCCGCATTCGGCCGTGTACAGACCATCGTCATCCACCGGAGAAAGCACGGGCAGACCGTACTGCATGGCGGCGTTGTAGTCGTCCATACCGTGACCGGGGGCGATGTGTACTGCGCCGGTACCGGCATCCGTGGTTACATACTGAGCGTTGATGATGAGAGAATCGCGATCCAGGAAGGGGTGGCGGGCGTTCATGCGCTCCATCTCACTGCCCTTCACGGTGGCGAGTTCTTCCACCAGCTGCCAGCCGGTCTTGGCCATGACGGTTTCCATCAGCTCACGCACCACAATCAGGTTGCGGGTGACGCCGTCCTTGCTGTACTTGCCGATGACGTAGTTGAAATCCGGGTGCAGGGCAATGGCCAGGTTGCTCGGCAGCGTCCAGGGGGTGGTGGTCCAGATGACCATCTCGCAGTCAATGCCCTTGACCGGCTCGGTCATCTTGAAGGCCACATAGACGGCGGTGGAGGTGTCCTCCATGTATTCCACCTCAGCCTCAGCCAGGGCGGTGTGGTGGGCATAGCTCCACTGCACGGGTTTGAGGGACTGGTATACGGCACCGCTCTCCACCAGTTTGGCAAAGACACGCAGAATCCATGCCTCATATTCCGGCAGCATGGTGATGTACGGGTTGAACCAGTCGCCGAATACACCCAGACGACGGAAAGATACGCGCTGCTGGTCGATGTAGCCCAGCGCAAACTCTGCGCAGCGGCGGCGGATTTCCGCCGGCTCCAGCCCTTGGAATTCCTTCACCACCTTGGCCTCAATCGGCAGACCGTGGCAGTCCCAGCCCGGCACAAAGGGGGCATAGAAGCCGGCCATGGTCTTGCTCTTCACAATGAGGTCCTTGAGTACCTTGTTGAGCGCAGTACCCATGTGTACATCACCGTTGGCAAAGGGAGGACCGTCGTGCAGGACGAACTTCGGAGCATTCTGCGCCTTACGGCGCGCTATAATTCGCTCGTAAAGCTTTTCATTCTCCCATTTCTCCAGGCGAGCCGGCTCTTTGGTCGTGAGATCACCACGCATGGGGAACGTGGTATCCGGCAGGAAGATGGTGTCCTTATAGCTTTTCGTGCTCATACGCGCGACAATATACGCCCCCTGCGGGTAAAAGTCAATCCCATAATCCTGCTGCACTCATTTATCCCGTGCGATTGACGGCATTGTTGAAATTTCGCTCGTGGAGTTTGTCCTCCGGTCAGCATTATATACCGATGGTGTTATTTCAACGCAGGAATTTCTTCAGGAGTTGCTGCAGTAGATGAGTCAAAACGGCAAGCACGCAGGCTCCGATATAGATACCGATGCACCACGGAAGTCCCGCAAGGGCGAGGATATCACCGTCGTCGCAGGCTCCGGGGGAGTCCGTCGCTAGCCACCCTAGCAGGAAAATCCAGGCGCAGAGCACTGCGGCAATCGGGGTGGGAATGTCTCTTCCCCATGTTCTTCCGTTGTTATCCGCTTGGCCGAAAGGTGACGCGAAGAGCAGCGGCACCATGCTCAGCGGAATGCACCAGAGGAAAAATCCCATCAGTCTTATGCCGATGCCGCATGTGGTATAGGAACCAATGAACCACCAGTTCCAAATGCAGACCATCATCCACAGTACTGCTGTCAGTATGCTGGCAAGGCGCACGGTGAGAAAAAATCGGGACATCTGCTGCGATTTCGACATGGTCAGGTAGAGCTGAATATAAGCAGGCAAAAAGCCCATCACACTGTTGTGCGATGGGCTTTCACGCTCCGGCGGTTGGGATCGAACCAACGACCTAGTGATTAACAGTCACCCGCTCTCCCGCTGAGCTACGCCGGATTTCGCTCTCCCCGTCTGGCGGGGTGCGGCGGGATATTACCCCTTTTTGGGAACGTTTGCAAGCTTTTTTTGATAAAAAAATCAAAAAAGTGGGAATTTAGGTTGCAAACAGGCGTAGATAAGGGTAAAAGACGGTCATGTACGAACAACATGCAGTACGAGGTGAAATCCGGTTTACCCTTTGGGGTGTCCCGGTAGCGATACACCCGATGTCGTGGGTGGTATTGGCGATAATCGGCGGCGGATTCGGCGTCAGCGACAAGGATTCGCTGGTGCAGGTGCTGTGTTTTGTGGTAGCCGGTATGCTGGGGCTGCTGGCGCATGAGTTTGGCCATGCTCTGACCGGTCGGATGCTGGGGGCGGGGCCTGCGTCCATCGTTATCGCCGGGCTCGGCGGGGTCACTCGCCATGCCGGGGTGCTCTCCTCGCGCCTGTATTATTTCATGACGGTGCTGGCGGGGCCGATGGCCTCGCTGCTGCTGGGGATTCTGGGCGGGTTGCTGCTGGGGCTGCAGATAGGTCATGTGGGAGCGGGGCTGCAGTTATCGCTGCTGCTGGCGCTGCCGGGGAGCGCGATACCGCCGGATACGCAGGCAGTGGTGATAGAGGCTGTCATGAGCGGTAGTCTTCCCCCGTTGATGTTCAGTCTGTACGGGGTGCTGTTTCTGGTGTGTTTCTGGTGGAGTGTCTTCAACCTGCTGCCCATCATGCCGCTGGATGGCGGGCGGCTGCTCGCCACGCTGCTGGGCAATATGCGGGTCGTCTGTATCATCGGTCTGGTCATCTGTGCACTGCTGGCTGTGTGGGCAGTGGTGTCCGGCAGCTGGTTCAATTTCATTCTCGTCGGGTATCTGGGCTGGCTCAACTGGCAGTTCATGCGCGCGCGCAGATGAGATAGAGTCATACTCTGTTCTTGATTTTTGGGGGCTTATTCGCTATCATCGCGGTATCATACTATGTCCAGTACGTTCGGTTCGCATTTCAAAATCAGCACCTGGGGTGAATCCCACGGGGCGGGGGTGGGTGTGGTGATAGACGGATGCCCCCCCGGTGTGTCGCTTTCCCGCGAGATGATTCAGCAGGCGCTGGATCGCCGTCGTCCGGGACAGAGCGATATCGTGACGCCCAGGCAGGAGGCAGACGAGGTGGAAATCCTCAGCGGTGTATTGGACGGCACCACGCTGGGGACGCCTATCGCTCTCTCCGTGCGCAATAAGGATCATCGCTCCTCGGCATATGATGAGATGCAGCATATTTACCGCCCCTCGCATGCGGACTATTGCTACGATGCCAAGTATGGTATACGTGCCTGGGCCGGTGGCGGCCGCGCCAGTGCTCGCGAGACCATCGGCCGCGTCGCGGCCGGAGCGGTGGCTGAAGCGGTGGTGCGTCGTCTCTGCCCGGATGTGGCCGTCATCGGCTGGGTGGAGCAGGTGCATACCATCGTCTGTCCGGTGCGCCCTGAGGAGGTGAATGCCGCCGTGGTGGAGTCCAATATCGTGCGTACAGCCGATGCTGAGAGTGCCGCGAAAATGGCAGCTGCCATTCGCGAGGCCAGGTCGCAGGGTGATTCTCTTGGCGGTATCGTCGCCTGTACCGTGAGAAACTGCCCGGTGGGGCTGGGAGACCCGGTGTTCGATAAGCTGGAAGCCACGCTCGCGCACGCTATGCTGAGTATCCCTGCCTGTAAGGGCTTCGAGGTGGGTAGTGGGTTCACCGCCCCCCGTTACAGAGGTAGCGAGCATAACGATGCGTTCTATATGGAAGGTGAGCGGGTGCGTACCCGTACGAACTTCTCCGGCGGTATTCAGGGCGGTATCTCCAATGGCGAGGATATCAACATGCGCCTGGCGTTCAAGCCGACGGCCACGCTGATGCTGGAGCAGGATACCGTCAATGATGCGCACCAGGAGGTGCGCCTGAGAGGGAAGGGCAGGCACGATGCCTGCGTGCTGCCTCGCGCCGTGCCGGTGGTAGAGGCGATGGTCTGGCTGGTTCTCTGTGAACATCTGCTGCACCAGCGGGCGCTGCGACTGAATTGAGTTTAGTACACATTTCTTGATTTTTTGCGGACATGTCATATTTTTGACTTGCCAGCGGGGAGGTGTGTTGTATCATACGAAATGCCGGGTCGTGAAGGGTTGGCGAGAAATGCCCCTGACAGGCCTGTGCATTTTCTCTGTTCAATCCGCTTCGGTATCCCTGTTGGAATCGTAGGTTGAGGCCGGAGCTCGTATCTGATACATCATATTACCAACCAGTCACACATGGCAGAACATCATACGCAAGGTCGGCAGGGGCAGGGTGCCCGCCGCCGCCGCAATAATCGACGTCCGAATCGCTATCGTATGCCGCGTCCGGACGATAAACCCACTAAGAAACCCACTCTTCTGCAGCGAATCCTGAGCTTCTTCGGCTTTGGCAAGAAGAAGCAGAACGCCGCTAAGGGTGCTGATAAGCAGAATCGCAGCAAGCCCAAGCAGAACGTTCGCGTCGCCAAGGGACGCAACAACGCCGCCAACAATAACGGAGGCAATCCGGCTGCGCGCGGGCGTCGCCGCGCTACATCCGTGCCGCCCACCCGCAACGCTCGTCTCTATGTCGGTAATCTCTCCTACGAGGCTACCGAGGCTGAGCTGGAAGACCTCTTCAAGGGCTTCGGCGATGTGCGTAGTGTTGAAATCATCTACAACACCCGCACCTACAAGAGCAAGGGCTATGCCTTTGTGGAGATGCGCAAGCTCGAGGATGCCCAGCGCGCCGCTGAGGTGCTGCACGGTCAGCCGTTTATGGGGCGCGAGCTCATGGTGAGCGCTGCCAGCGAGAAATCCGGCGATGGTGAGCAGCCTGATACCGAGGCTGACTCCCCCAAGCCTGAGAGCGAGGCTTAAAAAGCGCAGAAGCAACTCGTTGTTTTGTCGGACGTGGCAGGAGTGTGTGCCACGTCCTTTTTTTTCTCCTGATTTTCCATGAAATTGACAGGCCGGTTTATTGTGTTATAATGCAGGCAAATAATGCGTATGCCTGTTATGTATTACCACTATCCTATGTCAATATTGTTTGCTGCGACTGCTCTGGTAAGCAGCGCCGCTGTGAGTATGCCGACGAGTGTCCGGAGTGCAGAGGATTTGTTGCCCATCCTCAGGGAGTGCGATACGATGAGCGTTCAGGATATCCGGCAGCGGCTGATGACCATGCCGATACCCGAATCAGCCGGTATTCCGTTTCAGAAGAAGTTATATACCTGGAAGGGCGTTGCGCTGTGGATGAATATTGAAGCGGCTACCACACCGGAAGCTCGCGCAGCGGCGGTGGCCTTGATGCAGAAGGAAACGCCTCTGATCTGGGTGACGATGCAATGGCTTGCGATGGCCGAGGCTGAAAAAAACGGGGATGCCGCCGAAGCCGAGGATATCCGGCAGGAGGTCGACGCATTCCTGACAACTCATCAGCAAGAATTGGGTTTCATTTCGCATGTGCATGAGTTGAAGGAGTTTGATAAGCATCCTGAAGAGAAAAAGGGGGAAATCCTGCATCTGATGAGTCAAGACACTGATGCGTCGGATGGTATGGCCTCGCTGGCAGTGGCGCATGTCCGAGGTGGATATGGGATGGAGCAGGATGTCGAAAAAGCGCTATCATATGCTTTGCGCGCGGTGTCCATGGAGGCTATGTTGTGGATCAATTCCGGCTTGGTCCGTAGTCATATGGGGCTGTTGTTGGCGCGGGTATCCGACATGAAAGGAGAAGCCGCATTCCCGTTAAAGCTGGCTGCTCTGAGGCTTGTATTGCATGGTGACGGCTCCGATGATGGTGATAAGGGAGTAGCCGCTTACCTGCTGACCCATGCGTATGAACAATCCCGGGGAGCGATTCCGGCTGCGGAGGCTTTACAGCACAGCGCGTTAAAGGAAGGCGCGCAATATGCACACCCGGCTTGTCTGCACCTGGTGGCGGAGAAAAATAAAGAGACGGACGCAGAATTGAGCAAAGAGTTTTACCGGCGCGCTGAAGAGGCAGGCTATGACCCGGAGACGGACTATCGGACGAATTATCTGAAGTGTTGTTACAGCCGGAGCTTTAATACTCCTGATGTTGAATCTCCGTATGCAGCAGAACGTGAGGCAGAGTATTATCTGAGAAGGTGGATGAGCAAGGCTCGCTATGAAGACGTATTGCAGGCCAATCCCACCCGCGCATCCCTGGTTTCATTGTTTACTGTGCTGATAGCCGGCGGCGATGAAGCAGAAAACTCGTCATTTGTCGATTCCCTGGATGGCTCCGATGCAGTACAAGAGACGGATTCCATGGCGGAGAGGCTGGGAAAATGGGAATCAATGATGAAGAATTCGCAGCTCCGGGAAGCGACTTCGCAAATGAGGAGTTTCTACAAGACATACCTGAGTCAACCCCATGATGAAGGCATGCCTCTGGAGCTATTACGCTTCGGGGCTCAATGCGGTGAACCATACTCGGTGTTTATCCTGGCGCATAAGCGTATTCTGTTTGATGATTCGTTTACGCTGGAGACATTACAAGCCGTCCGGTATGCGCACGATGCGGAGGTGCCTGCTGCAACGCGTTTCCTGTATGAGGTGATGTCAGAAGGGAAGTACGGTGTAGAGGCAAATCCGGTGCTGGCAGATACGCTCTATGCAAAGTCGCTGGCCTTGCTGAGTGCGGAATCCTGGTGCGAGCGCCTGAAAGCGGCGGAAACGGAGGAAGACCGCCTCGTGGCGCTCATCCATCTGTTTGTCGGTTCGGCGGGTGCGGATTATGCGCTGCCGCTGGATGAAGCATTGACTGCGTATGCAGAGAAACACCCGGAATTGGCTGACGTCATCACTCCGCTCCGCATCCTGTGTCTGGATTTTCACCTGAGAAAAGAGTCGCTCTCCCCCGAACAGGCGAAAACTGCTCATGAACGCCTGCTGGAGCTGGCGCTGACGGCGCAGCCTGCCGTGATGACCAATGAGCAGGTGGACTATCACCGCGCGTTGATTGATTGGACCTACCGTGTGGAGACTGATGCCGTCAGACGAAGTGCTGCCCGCAAGGGGATGAAATCACTCGACAGCGGCGAGGCTGATGTGGTGCTGGTGCGCGACCGCGAAGTGTGTCTGGAAGAGCAGGGCGAGGGCTGAGCGGTGTTGCAGGCACTTTGTGAGCAGCGCCCTGATGAGCTGAAGGGGTCTCACCTCGTGTTGCGAACCGCCGATATGGCCATCGCTGAGCTGGCCGTTGCCGGTGGGGTGAAGTCCGTAAGCGCTGACAAGATGGATACCGCCACCCGCGATTATTTGAGAAAACACCATATCGCTGCCGGAGCGAGAACCATTATTCCCATTGAGCAGCCTCAGGCATTTCTCCCGTGACTCTTCGAAGGGGGGCGTTGCCCGCCTTTTTCGCCCTCCGGTGTATTCTTCATTTTACATCTCCCCACTCGCTGTGGTATGATACGGTCATGTACATCCGAGAGCAACTTGAGGAGATTCGGGCATCGATTGCACAGGCAGAGCAGCGGGCGGGACGCCCGATCGGCAGTGTGAAGCTGCTGGCTGTCAGCAAGACTTTTCCCGTGGACGATATCATGCAGGCCTATGCAGCAGGGCAGCGGCTGTTCGGTGAGAATCGGCTGCAGGAGGCTATGGAGAAAATGCCGCAGATGCCAACGGACTGCGAGTGGCACCTGATAGGCCCGCTGCAACGTAACAAGGTGCGGAAGGCTCTGGAGCAGGGCTTCGGCCTGATTCAGGCTGTGGATTCCATGAAGCTGGCCGCAACGATTTCACGTATCGCCGGAGAGCTGGGGATGTGTGCGAGCATTCTGCTGGAGGTCAATGTAGACGGCGAGGACAGCAAGCACGGTTTTACGGTGGCTGAGGTAGAGGAACTGTGGGAGGAGCTGGTGGCTCTGCCGCATCTGGAGATACGCGGGCTGATGTGTATTCCCGCGCCGGTGGAGAACCCGCAGGATGCCCGCCCGGCATTTGCCTGTCTGCGCCGCCTGGCAGAACGATTGCGAGCCCGCGGCCCTCTGTCACTGCCGGAGTTGTCCATGGGGATGAGCCATGATTTTGCGGTGGCTGTGGAAGAGGGGGCGACTATTGTACGCGTCGGTTCAGCCATTTTTGGCAAGCGTACATACTTGTGATGTTCGTCGAGCATCGTCTGCCCCCCCCGGCAGACAAGCGTTCCAAAGGAAAATCCCCCGCAGCATGTACGATGATGCGGGGGATTCGCTGAATGGTGAATGGTCAGCAGAGAGCTTGCGCTTTACTGCATGGCGCGGATAAGCGGCCAGGTACCCATGATAATCAGGGTGATGGCGCAGAGCGTCAATACCAGACCGGTGCAGAAGGGCACGCAGAGGGGCTTGTCGTCAGCCTGCGGCTTCTCCCAATACATGGCGCGGATTATCTTGAAGTAGTAGTAGAAACCGGCCGTAGCGCAGACAATCATCACCGGCAGCAGCCAGATCAGGCAGCTCCAAGACTGCATGGCGGCCACCAGCGCGATGAAGGAGTACATCTTCACGATGAAGCCGAAGGTCAGCGGTACGCCGGCCAGCGAGGCAAAGCTCACGGTGATGAGGAATGCCGTGCGCGGATTGGTCTGCCCCAGTCCGCGGAAAGCGCTGATCTCCTCGCTGCCGCGTTGGGTGCGAACCATAGCCACGGCGAAGAACGCTGCTGCTGTGGCCAGGGTATAGGCCAGCATGTACATGGCAGAGAATGTCTCAAAGCGCCCGCCGAGATAGACGAAGAATACCAGGATGAAACCGGCCTGACCAATCGAGGAGTAACCGAGCAGTCGCTTGGCGTTGGACTGGAAGAGCGCACCGAGGTTGCCGATGAGCAGGGTGGCCGCAGCAACGATGGCAAACGCCGTTATCAGCATATCAGCCACCGGGATACCGGGCACTGCCAGCGGACGGAACGGCGACACCAGCGCGCAGAGCAGGGCAAAACCGGCGGTCTTGGAGGCCACGGCCAGGAAGGTCGTCGTGGGGGTGGGAGCTCCCTGGTACACGTCGGGAATCCAGATGTGCATGGGGGCGGCGCCTACCTTGAAGAAGGCTCCCACGAACAGTAGTGCCACCGACATGAGGAAGCCCAGTGCCACCGTACCGCAGCCTACGGAGCCCCCGCGCAGCGTGTCGATGGTCACGGAGGCATCCAGCAGGAAGGTGCCGCTCATGCCGAAGTACCAGGCAGCGCCGAACACGATGATACCCGTGCTCATGGCACCCAGCACCAGGTACTTGATGCCGGCCTCAACAGAGCCCTGATTGCGGCGGAAGTAACCGGCCAGAACGTAGGAGGTGAGTGTCACGACCTCGAGGCTGACGAAGACCATAATCAGGTCTCTCGCCTGTGTCAGGCAGAGAATACCGGCACAAGCCACCAGCGGCAGGGCATAGAACTCACCGGTGCCCTCGTCGCCTGTCCCGCCGGCGATGGAGGCACAGCAGATCTTGGTGTAGTCATAGGCCAGCAGGATGCTCAGCCCGGTGCCGAGGCACGCCAGCACGCCGAAGGCATTGGCGTGCTCCCCATCGTACACGTAGCAGGCTACCAGCAGGGCACCGATGGCTGCGATGAGGGAGTAGGCTCGCTTGGGCAGGGTCTTGATAAACGTGTCTGCCATTATCAGGGCAGCTGCCAGCCCGACAAGGATAAAGGCAGGAGCGAACTGACCCCAGGTGTAGGTGGCGGAGCAATATGTGGAAATATCTTGCATCATAATTATGTCAGGTTGGGGTTCAGAGGTTCATAATCAACTGCGGGGCGATACCGAAGAGTACGATGAACAGAGCCAGGAATCCGGCAGCGATGATATCCATCACGCTCAGTCCGGTGGCGCGTTCGGAGGTGTGGGCGATATCGCCCTCGAAGATAGCGCGGAATGCACGGAGCATATAGATAGCGCTGATGACCAGCCCCCACAGCGCGAAGACGAGGGTCACCTGCACGGCACCCAGACCGCCGAAGAGCGTGGAGATGGACTCAATCACCCAGGTGATGCCACCGATAATCCAGCCGAAGAACGCACCCACCAAGCAGAGCTCCTGCAGCCAGCAGCTGATGCCTCTGAGGACATCGCAGCACTCAGGCGACGGGGAGGCCCCGGGGGTCCAGGTCTCAAAGCAGGAGACGAAGATGGTATACTCGCCGGCGAAATTGGCCAGCAGCGGCAGACCGATGGAGGCCATGCCGGCAAGTCCGAAGAGGAAGCCGAGCAGCGGCAGCTTGCGACCCAGCCCGCCCATGGAATCAAGCTCCAGCGTGCGAGTCTGGCTCTCAACCTGCCCGGTAAGCAGGAAGAGCATGGCAATCGTCAGACCGTGAGCCAACATGAGCATGGTGGCTCCGTTCATGGCCAGCTCGTTGGCGCCGTCAGCCGCGATGAACGCGGCAAAGGCGAGGAAGATGTAGCCCATGTGCATCACGGAGGAGTTACCCAACATGTCATCCAGACGCGTCTGGGAGACGGTCACGTAGCCGACCCACAGGATGTTGCCGAGCAGCAGAAGCAGGAGTAGGTTGTTCCAGGAACCGAAAATCTGGCTGCAGTAGGGCCCGAAGACAAGTCCCAGGGTGAAGAGTCCGTAAAGACCGAACTTCTTGAGCACACCGGCGTGCATCATGGCGATGGGGGTGGGGGCGCTGGCGTAGGCCGGGGCTGCCCAGGTGTGGAAGGGGAAGAGCGATACCAGTGTGCCGAAGCCCACGAGCAGCAGCCCGCCAATCAGACAGGGTGTAGTCGGTCTGATGCCGGCATAGACGGAGGCGGCCATGTCGGTGAAGGTCCAGGCGTGCATCTGGGCGCAGAGCAGCAGTAGCCCTGCCAGCAGTACCATGGAAGCAAGTCCCAGGTATACCGTGGTCGTCCAGGCGATGGTGCGGCGGTCGCCGCGACCATAGCAGCCGATCATGATGAAGGTCGGGATGAGGGCAAGCTCGTGGAAGCCGTAGAATGCCAGAATGTTGTCGGACATGAAGGCGCCGATGGCACCGGCCGAAATCAGCAGCGTGGAGATTGTCCAGCTGCGCTCTGCATTCGGACTGGGAGCGCGGGTGCCGGCAACGGCTGCAAAGGTGACCAGGACGGCCAGCAGCACCATCGCTTTGCTGATGGAGGAGACAAGGGTGAACTGAAGCCGGACTCCGCAGAAGGTGGAGAGGCAGTCAGAGCACTCGGTCGGGCAGAGAACCGCCCCTACGCCCAGAATCAGCATGATGGCGGCAGCCGCCAGGGCTGTGGCACGCCCCGGCATGCGGAGCAGACCGATGAGGGCAGCTGCAATCACAGGTATCAGAATAAGCCAGAGAAGCATGGTTGTGATATCAGGTTAAGGTTGTTCAGAGGGCGATGATGACGATGATGAGAAGAAGCCCGAGACCGGTGATGCAGGCGTAGGCGCGCAGCGAGCCGCACTGCAGCCAGCTGAGCAGGATACCTACCCGACCGACCAGCCAGGCCGTGCCCTGGACGAGCAGTCCGCGTATCAACGCAGAGTCGATGAACTCGATGATGCGAGCCCCACAGTTCTGCAGACCGCCGATGAGTACCTTGTCGTAGAAGGCATCGATGTAGAGGCGGTTGCGAAGAGCGGTCGCGATGAAGTTGCCTGCCAGCGGGTCACGCTCGCGCTTGCCCCAGCCGTACACGACGATGGCTGCTACCAGCCCCAGCACCAGAGCCCCCAGGCTCACGTAGAAGGTGCAGCCGAAGTGGAAGCCGGGTGCCGTGAAGCCCTCAGCGGGTACCAGGTAATCAGCCACAAAACCGTAGCCGGAGATGATGGCCATAGCGGCCAGTGCCAGCAGAGGCAGTACCATGGTGGCGCCTGCTTCGTGCGCATGCTCGGCACCGTGGGCGCGGGCTTTACCCAGGAACGCCACGAGGCAGAGGCGGGTCATGTAGAAGGTGGTAATCGCAGCGACACCGGCGCCAATCCAGAAGAAGACGGGATGGTCGACGATGGCGGCATCCAGGATGGCCTCCTTGGAGAAGAAGCCGGAGAAGCCGGGGACGGCGATGAGGGCGAAGGTGCCCATGAGGAAGCAGAGCACCGTCAGCGGCATCCGCCTGACCAGTCCTCCCATCTTCCAGATATCCTGCTCGTGGTGGCAGCAGACGATGATAGCGCCGGCACCCAGGAAGAGCAGTGCCTTGAACCAGGCGTGTGTGTACAGGTGGAACATGGCGGCTTCACCGGCCAGCAGGCCGACAGCCATGACCATGTAGCCCAGCTGCGAAAGGGTCGAGTAGGCAAGTACGCGCTTGATGTCGTCCTGCTGGGTGGCGATGATGGCCGCCATGACGGCCGTGATGGCACCCACGGTGGTGATGACCAGACAGGCGGTCTCCGTGAAAATCTCGGTACCCATGCTGACCTGCAGACGTACCATCATGTACACACCGGCAGCCACCATGGTGGCAGCGTGGATGAGGGCAGACACGGGCGTGGGACCCTCCATGGCATCAGGCAGCCACACATGCAGCGGGAACTGAGCCGACTTGCCGATGGCGCCGCAGAAGAGGCAGATGACCATGACGGTGAGCAGGGTTGGTGCCACGGCTCCGCTGACATTGCCCATCTCAGAGAAGGTAAGGGTGCCGAAGACACCGAGCGTCAGCAGGATACCGAGCAGGAAGCCGAAGTCACCCACGCGGTTGGTGATGAAGGCTTTCTTGGCGGCCTCAGCGGCGCTGGCCTTGTGGAACCAGTGACCGATGAGCAGGTAGGAGGAGAAGCCCACCATTTCCCAGCCGATGAAGGTCATGGCCAGGTTATCAGCCAGTACGATGGTGCTCATGCTGAACATGAAGATGCTCAGCCCGGCGAAGTAGCGGCTCAGGTTGGAGCCATCGCCCTTCATATAGCCGATGGAGAAGATATGCACCAGCAGACCGATGCCGGTGACGACCAGCATCATGCGCATGGCGAGCGGATCCATCACCAGCCCCAGATGCAGATCCAGAGCATCTGTGTTAGTCGGCATCCAGACGTAGACGTCGGAGAGCCCGGTCTGCAGACCGGCCAGATAGGCGATGCAGAGCCCGAAGGTGGCGGCGGCAGACAGGATGGACAGAGTCGCAGCCGTCTTGGGGCATTTGCTGAAGAAGACCCAGTCGAGAGCAGCCACCAGCAGCGGCAGCACGAGGAAGAGCCAGGGAAGATTCTGTATCATATGTGTGTGCTGTGGGGGTTAATCTTTGAGGGTGTTCAGTGAGGTGCTGTCAACGGAGCGGGTAGCCCGGAACATGGCAACGATGAGTGCCAGACCGATGGAAACCTCCGCTGCTGCGATAGCGACGATAAACAGGGAAAGTACCTGGGCGTCATACACCGGAATCCCATCCGTACCCTGTGCGCGGGAGAAAGCCACCAGCGAGATGTTGGCTGCGCTCAGCATCATCTCCAGGCACATGAATACCACCAGGATGTTCTTGCGGATAAGCACCCCGGCCAGACCGATGGAGAACAGGATGCCTGAAAATATCAGGTAATGTGCTAACGGTATTGTCATGGGTTTGTGAGAAATGGTTAGTCTTTACGAATCTTGCGAGCCAGTGCCACGGCACCGACGGTGCCGGCAAACAGAGCAAAGCTCAGGATGACAAAGGCGATGTTGTACTGAGTGAACAGGGTCTTGCCCAGCAGCTTGACATCTGGATACCCCGTTGCCTTGGCGGCGCATTCGGGGGTCATGCCGGGGTTGGCTGCCAGATTGGCAGCGGTGCTGTCCAGCGCCGGCAGCGACCCGCCATACCCGGCAGGAGCCTGGACGCAGGCTGTGGCAGCAGGCGTGTCGGTGACTGCCAGGGCATCAATGTTCTCGCACAGGGTGGCCATGGGGCAGCTGAAGCTGCCGGCACCGGGGAGATTCAGCGATACGTAGGTGACGATTCCGGCGAATACCGAGGCGACTACCAGGCCGATGAAGAGCGGCAGCTTGCAGAAGCGCTCCTCAGCCTTCACGTCGAGCATCATCACGACGAAGAGGAAGAGCACCAGAATGGCGCCGGCATAGACAATGAGCTGGACAATACCCATGAACTGAGCTCCCATGCCGAAGAGGATGGCGGCGGTGAAGCCGAAGCTCAGAGCCATGTTCATGGCCGATGCCACGGGGTTGCGGAAGGCCACGATGCCGATGGCGCACAGGGCAGCCAGTGCCGCAAACACGTAAAAGATAATCTGACAAATGGCGGATTCAAACATGGCGGTATATTATTTGTATTGGTTCCACTTGTTGACCAGGCCCTTGCGCGTGCCGCCCAGGCGGTAGAGCGTCTCCTTGTTGCGGACGGCGTTCTTGCGATCGGTCATGGTGATGAGGTATTCCTTGGAGAGGAAGATGGCCTGCTCCGGGCAGACTTCCTGGCACATGCCGCAGTAAATGCAGCGCAGCATGTCAATCTCGAACTCCTTGGGGGCTTTTTCCTGTTTCTGACAGCCACTGTCCGGGGATACCTCACCGGGGGTCACGGTGATGGCGCGTGCCGGGCAGATGAACTCGCAGAGCTGGCAGGAAACGCAGCGCTCGCGTCCGTCCTCGCCGCGCACCAGGGTGGGGGCGCCGCGGTAGTATTCGGGCAGGCGGTCATCCCAGCGCTGTTCGGGGAAGGGCATACAGGCACCCACGCCCTTGCCGTTGAATTCCTTCTTGGCCGGGGTCTTGCCCAGCAGGGAAAGCACCAGGTGCCTGAGGGTGATGCAGAGCCCCTTCACGAGCTCCACCACGTAGACCTTGTCCAGGATGGAGAACTTGGGCCGTTTGATTTTGATGTAAGACATGATGAGTGTAAGGGGTTACTTGATGAAATACAGTACAGCGGCAGTCAGGAAGATGTTGGCTACGGCCAGCTCCAGGAAGACGAGCCAACCCAGCTTCATCACCTGATCCCAGCGGAAGCGCGGCAGTGTCCAGCGCACCCACACAAAGAAGAAGATGAAGGCCAGCAGCTTGATGATGAACATGAGGAACTGGCAGATGACGGCCACCCAGTCGCACCAGGCGTGGAGTGCTTCATCCGCACCGAAGCCGATGGACCAGCCACCCAGGAAGAGGGTGACCACCAGCGCGGAGCCGATGACCATGGCGGCGTATTCACCCATGAAGAATGAGGCGAACTTCATGGAGGAGTATTCCGTGTGGTAACCGCCCACCAGGTCGGTTTCACATTCGGCCATATCGAAGGGCGTACGGTTGGCCTCTGCAAAGACGCAGGTCACAAAGATGATGAAGCTGAGAGCCATCGGCACCATCATGACCCAGCGCTGGAGGCTCAGACCCTCACCCCAGAGCGGCAGCAGCGTCCAGCCGTTGGCGGCCTGGTTGCTCACGATGTCCTGCATGTTGAGCGTGCCGAACATCATCAGCAGCGGGATGATGGAAAGCCCCATGGCCACCTCATAGGAGATGAGCTGAGCCGTGGCGCGCAGACCACCCAGGAACGGGAACTTGGAGTTGGAGGACCAACCGGCCATGGTGATACCGTACACGGAGAGCCCGGAGATGGCGAAAATCCACAGCGGGCCGATGCCGATGTTGGCCACCACCATGTTGATATCACCCCAGCAGGTGGAGGCAGAGGAGGCGAAAGGCACCACCGCTGCTGCCACCATGGGCGGCCCCAGCACCAGCATGGGAGCGATGATGAAATAAATCTTACGCACGTAGGAGGGGGTGTTTTCCTGCTTGAGGAAGAGCTTGCCGCCGTCCAGACAGGGCTGCATCAGACCGAAAGTCGGGATGTCGCGGTCGAGTTTCAGCCAGGTGCAGAGCTTGGCAATCCAGCAGGTCTCCGGGATGCCGAAGTAGTGCAGCACGTTCTTGAGCGGCTGCTTCTCCTTGCTGCCGTAGCGCTTGAAGAGCGTCAGCGGAATGCCGGCGCGGTTGGGACCGGGACGGTCCTGAATCCAGCCGGCCACTCGGCGCTCAATCCACACGGAAAGGACAACGAATGCCAGAATCACGGCGAACATCAGCACCAACTTGATTACTGTGGTAATCAGGTAGAACCAGATGTCGTTTTCCAGCAGGTTGTCGCACCAATTTAAGATAGCGTCCATCATATCAGGTTTATATTACGTTGGTGTTGAGATTAGTTCTTCGCTTTTGTCCGCTCAATGAGGGGGATGGTGACGCCGGTGTTCAGAATCACCTTGCCCTCGTTGCCGATGTTGCCCCAGGTGAGACCCTTCATCGGCTCGAACTCCTGTGCCATTTCCTCCAGCACCATCATCGGTGTGGGGCAGGCAATCACTTTCACGCAGTCGCAGCCCAGACGCTCAGACACATCGCGGAAGATGGCCCAGTCGGAGTGCGCCTCGCCCATCGGCTCGATGGCCTTGTTCAGTCGCTGGATGCGGCCGGCCACGTTAATCATGGTGCCGTATTTCTCTGCGAAGGTCACGCCGGGCAGCACCACGTCAGACATGCGGGTGGTTTCGTTTTCGCTGTGGTGGATGGTCAGCAGGTAATCCAGCCCTTCCAGATCCTCCTTCGTGAAGCCGGCCTCCGGGGAGGTCAGATCCTCACCCAGAGCAATGACGAAACGGACGGTGCCGTTGCGCACACCGCGGCGGATGGCGTTCAGACCGGTGCCGGTCTTGCCCAGAATCATCTTCACACCGTTGGTGTTAGGGTTGCGGTCTTCGCTCACCAGCATGTTGTCGCCCGCACCCTTGCGGGAAACGATGTCGAGCTTCGTGATACCGAGCTGGCGAGCCAGAGCGCGCACCATGTAGAGCTCTTCATTGGTCATGCGGGCAGAGGCCACAATGGCTGTCTCCGTGGGGGCGCACTTGTGCAGCTGCTCGACCACGAGGTTGAGGGCAGAGTCCCAGGTGGTGGGGCGCTGCGGTGCCTTGGCATCAGTCTTGACCAGCGGGGTGAGCAGACGCTCCGGGGCGTTGATGTACTTGTAATTAAGGCGGTGGCTGTCCGGCATCCAGCAGCTGTTCACCTCGTCATTCTGGCGCGGGGTGATGCGGTACACCTTGCTCTCGCGCGTCCAGATGTTGATGTTGGTGCCGGTGCCGCAGTTCACGTCGATGGTCGGCGTGCTCTTCAGGAACCAGACGCGCATCTGGAAGCGGAAATCCTTGCTGGTGAGCGCACCCACGGGGCAGAGGTCCACGGTGTTCATGGAGTAATTGCTGTCCAGCGTGGTGCCGGGGTAGCAGGAAATGGCGTTGTGGGTGCCGCGGTTCACGACCCCCAGCACTTCCTCGCCCACGATTTCCTTCATGAAGCGAACGCAGCGGCGGCACAGCACGCAGCGCTCCTGGTCCAGATTCACGCGCGGGCCGATGGGCAGGTTCTTGCCCTTCTTGGTCTTGGCCTCAGTGAAGCGGTGGGTGCCGCGACCGTAGTCGGCGGTGTATTCCTGAAGCTTGCATTCGCCGGCCTGGTCACAGATGGGGCAGTCCAGCGGGTGGTTGGTCAGCAGGAACTCCAGCACGCCCTTGCGAGCCTCTTCGGTCATCTTGCTGTTGGTGCGGATACCCATGTTCTCTGCCACGGTGTTGGCGCAGGCGATGACGGCGCGGGGCATCCAGGAGATGGGCTGGTAGCCGTTCTCATCATAGGTGGGGGCGGCACCGGGCGCCAGGCGCGGGGGCATGCCCTGTTCCACCAGGCACATGCGGCAGGAACCCACCACAGAAAGCTTCGGGTGATAACAGAAGGTGGGCACGTGCGCACCCACGGAGTTACAGGCATCCACGATGCGGGTGCCCTTGGGGAATCGATACCAGGTGCCGTTAATCTGGACGTTCACCTTGCCTTCTGCGGCGGCGGCGTCCTTCGGCAGTATTGCGGGAATAGAGCTCATGTAGGTAAGAGAGAGGTTTAGTCTTCGCGAATCAGGTACTTGCGGGCCTCGGCCGTCTCCGGGGAGTGAGCCTTGAGGGCGTTGATGGGCTTGGTGAGCGCCAGGAACTCTTCCCGGAACTTGGTGGTGAATGCCTGGGTGGGCCAGGAGCAGGCCTCACCGAAAGCACAGACGGTGCGACCGCAGATGTTGTCTGCCACGGACTTGAGCAAATCGACATCCTCTGGTGAGCCCTTGCCCTCACAGATGCGGGTGGAGAGCTTGAGCATCCACGGGTTGCCTTCGCGGCAGGGGGAGCACTGACCGCAGGACTCCCAGGCGAAGAAGCGGTTGAGGTTGTTGAGCACCTTGGGCATGCTGCGGGAATCATCCATCACAATCACACCGCCGGAACCGCTCATGGAGCCGAATTTGGCGATGGAGTCCAGATCCAGCGGGATGTCGAACACGCTCATCTCGCGCACGGTGCCGTCCGGGTTGCGATCCTTGAGCACCTCATCACAGCGCATCACCTTGGCAGAGGCACCACCGGGGATGATGGCCTTGAACTTGCGACCGCGCTTCGGGCCGCCGCAGATGTCGTACAGCAGCTCTCCGTAGGTGATGGAGCCGGAAATGATTTCATAGTAGCCCGGGCGGCGCACATCGCCGGACACGCCGATGATGCGGGTGCCGGGGGAGCGCTGCGCACCCTCTGCGGCATAGGCCTCGCCGCCGCGCATGAGCACCTGGCGCACCTGGCAGAGAGATTCCACGTTGTTCACGATGGTCGGGCAGCCATACAGACCGATGGCGGCGGGGAAGAAGGGCGGCTTGATGCGCGGATAAGGGCGCAGACCCTCAATGGAGTTGATGAGACCGGTTTCTTCACCGCAGATATAGGCGCCGGCACCGCGGTGGACGATGATTTCCAGGTCAAAGCCGCTCTTGAGGATGTTTTTGCCCAGGAATTTCTTCTTCTTGGCTTCCTCAATGGCGTTCTGCATGATTTTGGCAGCCTCCGGGAACTCCTCGCGCATGTAGATGACACCGAAGTGAGCCTGCACGGCATAGCAGGCGATAATCATGCCCTCCAGCAGCTGGTGCGGATCCTGATGAACCACAAAGCGATCCTTGAAGGTGCCGGGCTCGGATTCGTCGCAGTTGCAGACGAGGTAGACGGGCTTGGTGTTGCCCTTGGGAATGAAAGTCCACTTCACGCCGGTGGGGAAACCGGCACCGCCGCGACCGCGCAGCCCGCTCTTCTTCACTTCGTTGATGACATCGGCAGGCTCCATCTTGATGGCCTTCTTCAGCGTCTCATAGCCGCCGTCCTCCATGAAGCATTTGATGGAAGGATTGTATCCCTCGCGGTCAATGTTACGGAAAATGCGACGCGTTTCACGCGGGTGCGGTTCGCGACCGCGAATGTAGGTGATTTCGCTCATGTTTCGCAGAGGGGGTTAGTCTTTCTTGCTGTATTCGCTGATCAGCTTGTCAATCATCTTCGGCGTGACCTGAGAATACAGCGTTTCGTTAATCATTACGTTGGGGCCGAATCCGCAGTTGGCCAGGCACTCCACCGGTTCGATGCTCCACAGACCATCCGGGCTCACGGCCATCGGGTGCTCATCGGTGAGCTCGGCGGGATTCACGCCAATCTTGCCGCAGATGTAGGCCAGCAGCTCCTCGCCGCCGGAAAGCGCACAGGCGATGGTGCGGCACACGCGGAAATGGTACTTGCCGGGGCAGGTGGTGTGGATGCCGGGATAGAAGGTGACCACGCCGGCCACATGGATGGGTGTGCTCTTGCACATTTCCGCAATCCAGGGCATGGCCTCCGGGCAGATGTAGCCGTGCTTTTCCTGAATCATGTGGATGATGGGCAGCACGGCAGACTGTTCCTTGCCCTCCGGGTACAGAGCCACCAGCTTGGCGGCCTCAGCCGTCAGCTCCTCTGTAACCTGGAACTTGGGGAAGTACTTCTCACCGGGAGAAGGCTTGGCCGCCGTCAGGGCGTCAATCGCATTGGGTTGTTCAGACATGTGTGTTCAGAAGTGTTGTCTTTAAAAGGTTTTAGCGGTCGCATTCGCCCTGCACGAAGTCGAAGGAGCCCAGAATGGCAGGGACGTCACTGACCAGGTGACCCGGCAGCAGCTCCGGCAGGATGGAAAGGGTGCAGTAGGAGGGGCTGCGCATCTTCAGGCGGTTGGCAATACCGCCGCCCTTGGAATCCAGGAAGAAGCCCAGCTCGCCCTTGGGGTTTTCGGCGGCAAAGTAGACCTGCCCGACTGGGGCGTTCACGCACTCTGTGCTGACCATGAACTGGCGGATGAGTTCCTCCATGCCCTCCATGGCGGCCTGTTTGTTGGGCAGGATGCCCTTGTCGTTCTGCACCCAGATGGGACCGCCGGGCATCTTGGCCAGTACCTGGCGGATGATGCGGACGGACTGGCGGATTTCTTCCATGCGCACCTGGAAGCGGGCGTAGCAGTCGCCTTCCTCTGCCACGGGGATGTCGAATTCGTACTGCTCGTAGCCCAGATAGGGGTTGGTCTTGCGCAGGTCGCGCTGGATGCCGCTGGCGCGCAGGTTGTTGCCGGTCATGCCGTTCTGCAGGGCCATCTCCTTGGTGATGACACCCACGCCGACAAGACGGTCGATGAATACCTTGTTGTGCAGCAGCAGCTTTTCCATCTCATCCACGGTGCGCAGGGCGCTGTCGCAGAAAGCAAGAATCTGTTTCTCGATTCCCTTCGGTAAATCGCGGGTCATGCCGCCGATGCGGGTGTAACTGGAGGTGAAGCGGGCACCGCAAATCTGCTCGTAGATGTTGTGGACGCGCTCCTTCTCCTCGAATGCATACAGGAAGGCGGTCATGGCACCGGTGTCCATGGCATACACGCCCGTGCCCAGGAAGCAGGAGGAGATGCGGGAAAGCTCGCAGCACAACACGCGGATGGCCTGGCCGCGCTCCGGCAGCTCCCAGCCCATCAGCTTCTCCACCGCGCAGGCATAGGCGATGTTGTTGCTCATCGGAGCCAGATAGTCCATGCGGTCCGTGTAGGTCACAAACTGGTTGTAGTGGCAGTTCTCGGCAATCTTTTCCATGCCGCGGTGCAGGTAGCCTATCACGGGATCGCAGGATACAATCTCCTCACCGTCAATCACCAGCTTGAGACGCAGTACACCGTGTGTGGCCGGGTGGGAGGGCCCCATGTTCAGGGTTACCAGCTCGCCCTGGTCCTCGGCGTCGTTTTTCAGGTAGTCTGCTGTTGCCGCAGACGTATCAGGCACTTGTAAAATCTTTGTTGTTTTCATAACCGGTTAAATACAGGGCCACCTCCGGCCACTATCGTGCGGAGATATTAAACACCTTTCACTTGTAAAGTTCAAGCCTAAAGTGCTGCCCGGCAGCGGAAAATCAATCCTCTTTTAATCACTTCTATAGTTAGTCAAATCAAACTTTTAGAATAATTCAAAAGATTAATTGGGGGCAGCCATTCATGTGGTGACATTTTTAGGTGCAGTAAGCCACGATTGCCGCTTGCAGGGAGACGGAGCAGGGGGTATGATGGTGGCATGAGCTCAAAGGTAACGGCAGAACAGTTGGATAGGGTGCGTGTCTGGGCGGCTGAGGGAATCGACCTCAACGGCATCCAGAAGAAGCTGGTGACGGAGTGCGGCGTGCACCTTACCTACATGGATGTCCGTTTCCTGCTGTTGGATAACGGGATTGAAATTGCCTCCGCAGCTCCCGCACAGAAAAAGGAGACTCCGAAAGCCTCTGAGCCGGCTCCTGAGCCGCAGCAGCTCGCAGCTCCCGCGCCGGGTGCCGCTCCCGGCAAGCCGAAAGTGACGTTGGATGACCTGCAATTACCCGGCGCGCTGATATCCGGCAAGGTGGATTTCCCCTCCGGCACACACGGAGCATGGATGATTGACCAGATGGGGCGTTTTGCCTGGAATGACCTGAGCGGCACTCCCACACAGGAAGAGCTGCAGGCCTTCCAGTTCGAGCTCACGCAGTTGCTCAGCCGCGGGTAATGCCCGCCATGCTCTCCGCCTGAGATACTAAAAGCGCTTGCCACAGAGTGGAAAGGGTGATATATTTCCTGTATCACGCTATGAAACGGTTACCTCTTTCCATCATTTTTGCTGCATTCCTCATCAGCGGTTCTCTCTGCCTGGGGGAGCGGGACCAGTTGGTTGGGTTGATTATGTATGCGGCGGCAGCCGCAGTGCTGTTCCTGTACTCCTGCTGCCGAAAATAAATGGTTCGCCCACGCATGCAATCGGAAGTTGACCTATGGATGCAGATTTGTCTGTAACGCCGCAGAAAATGCCGCTGTTCTTCATCATAGTAGGAACTCTGCTCTGCCTGTTCCTGCTCGGTCAGGATGCCCTCCTGCAATTCGTCAATGTGCATGAATCCTGCAGCCATGAATCTGTTGTTATGGCGCGAAAAATGGCGTTGAACTGTGATTTTGCCGGATCTGCCGTCTTTTTATGCGGGATTATTTTCCCGCGCAGAAGTCACGTCCTGCTGCTGATAAGCGGGATTTTGTTCAGTGTCTCCCTGAGCTATCTTTTTATGGGTATTTGCGGACATGAGAGCTACGGCAACTATCCGATTCTCCGGCTTGGAGCTGCCATCCTCTGGTGGATCTTGAGTCTTGTATATATTGTCGCAAGATGACGTATAGCTTATGTATCAGCATATAATCAACATTTTTATCCTGTTGCCTGTTGCTTTCTGCTGCGGGTGTGTATCCCACCCCGCCCCGGTGCTGCCTCAGGACTGTAAGATGCCGGCGGCGCATGCACTCCGGCTGAAAGAATCAGCCGCTGTGCATGTCTGCCGCACGGCGGATGATGGGATTGCCTATCTGGTCAATGGCTATATCGTTTGCCGCTCCACCCAGGAGGTCAGGGAAGTGCTTGTTTGCACAGAACCCGTGGCGGTGCATGTTACCAATCTCTCCCGGATGTAGCATACGGAGTGAGACGATGCGCTGCGCCGCAGACCGTCCGGATGCCCGGCAGGCGTTGGATGCGTATGATCACCGGTGCCTTACCCGCTCCACAGGCAAATGCTGTGAAGGGAATTCCTTTTACGTCGGGTGTTCGGGTGAGGGAGCAAAAACGCTGCCTCCCATCACAGGTGGCAGCGGTGAAGCTATCTACTTCTTCCGGAAATTTTATGCATGCACTATTCTGTAAAGCAGCCTCCTTGGCGGATGTCGAAGCTGATGCTGTTCCCGGTTTTGAAGCTGGTGACGGTGAAGGTGTTTCCGCGCAGCCGGGGTTCGGAGAAGTCTGTGCGGGAGGAGTAGCGGATGGTGCTGAGTTTGCGGAAATCTTCTCCGGAGTCGGCTAATTGATAGCATTCTGCCTCATAATACAGGGTACCCGCGGCATCTGCAAAGACCAGTACAACGGTGTTGCCCTGTTGGAGTTGGTAGGCACGCCAGCAGGGGTAGGGCTCCCGCTCTGATTGCCTTTTTTCGGCGTATTGCATCAGTTTCTGAAAGGCGGCATGGTTGTATTCTTTGGCTCCCGTGAAGAAGTCCCACGCGGTAGTGAGCGGTGCAAGCGCCAGGCTGTAGGCGAGGTCTGCTGTACACAGGGCAACGGTTCCGATGGCATCGATACCATACAGCGGTACTGCTGCGATTCTTTTCCAGGCGGCGGGCGGAGCGTTGGTTGGTTCCGGAAGCGGCATTCCCGGGACAGGGGCAGGGAATTCAGCCCAGGGGCGTACCCACCAGTCGTCACGGAGTGGTTCAAATCCCCACTTGTCTGCTTTTGTAAGGCGTGCAGTGGAGGTGTTGAACTCATTCCCCGGTATGGTGAGGATTTGGTCTGCCGCATCGGGGGTGGAGCGATTGTGGGAGTAGTAGTAGAGGCGGCTTGTTCCCGGGTGCAGGTGATAGCGGGCTGAGTTGTTACTGAGTTTCCATGCGCACTTTCCGCGGCGGATGATGCCTTCTCCTTTGTCTGTGGCGAAGAGAAGGGTGATGGGGTGCCAGCTACGGTCTTTGTATTCGTATTGTTCCTTGGGGCGTTCGTTGGCGCAGATGATTACGGTTTTATCACGGTGCAGCAAGGTGTCTGCCAGATGCAGGGAAGGGGGACACCAGCTGCATGCCGGCAGCAGGAGAAGCAGACATGCCGAGAGAAAATGTTGTTTCATACACCCATATTAATCCATATTCAGCGGCAATCCGTAAATAATTTTTGAGCTTGAGAAAAAAATGCCTGCATTCGTGAAGAATGCAGGCAGTGAAAGAATCTGAGAGAGGAGACCCGGGATCAGTCGTTGAGACGGACGTACTCGTACTTCGTCTCCATGCCGAGTTCGGCGGGGAATTCGGTGAAGCCGGACCAGGTGTTGAACTCCTTGAGACCACTGCGACCGCAGCTGCCCTGGTAGGGAGGACGGTACGTGCACTTGTAGGTGGGAGCCCAGAAGGTCACCAGTTCATAGAAGCCATAGCCCATGCGGGTGAAGGTGCGGGCGACGCCATCAACTACACCCACGGTGAAACCGGCATTGTTGCCTTCGCGGTTGTTCCAGCGAATGACAGTGTTGGGAAGTTCGTCAACGGCAAAGAGGATGTTGCTCAGGGCGCGACCGAGCTTGCGAGTAGCCGTGTACTCGGAAGCAGGCGGTGCCTGGATGTCGGCATACGCCGTACCGGCGACAGCCAGGAGAATCGTAGAAAGGAGTAAGCGCTTCATGACAGAATCAGGAATACCATATTGTGCAAGTTCATGCAAGCGAAAATTGAAGATTTTGCACGAAAAATGGCAATTTTTTTATGAAATGAGGTCGGAAAGGTTCATCTGCGTCTCTCCATCGGTCAGATAGCACCCCGGATCAGAGCCGTACCAGTGGCCGTTGGCAAAAGCGGCCCGTGTGCGGAAACCACCGCCGCAGAGCCGGAAGTGTTTGCACGTGGCGCAGCGGCCGGAGAGTTTCCGCTGCCGTTCTTCCGGGGCGTCACTGCCGCGCAATTCATTGAGCTGAGCAGCGGAGGGTTCGGTCGACGCCTCCCAGACGTCGGAGAATTTCTGCGTTTTGACATTGCCGAGGGTGACGCTCTGCCAGAACTGGTCAGGGTGGATGTTGCCCTGAGTGTCGATATTGGCGATGCCTCTGCCGGAGCTGTTGGCGCCGCCTCCGTTCCAGGTCAGGAGACGTAGGGTCTGGGCTGCCAGCGGATTCCCCTCGCGCAGCTGCCGCAGCAGCAGGTAGATGCCGTCGGCCGGCTGAGTCACCGTCAGCAGCTCGCGGGTCTGCCCGCTCTTGTGCCAGGCTTCGGCACGGTCGATCAGCATGTCCATGGCCGCGCGGGCTTCTTCCGGCTTCAGACTGGCGACATCCACGCCGCGCCCGGTGGGGACGAGGTGGTAGAAGCAGACGCGCTGGATACCCTCTTGCTCGATGAACCCGAGAATCTGCTCCATGCACTGCACGTTGTTGCGGGTGAGGGTGAGGCGCAGCCCGGTTTTCTGCCCGACCTCCTCGCAGAGGCGGAAGCCGCGAATGGCTCCTTCAAAAGCACCCTGTACGCCGCGGAACTTGTCGTGTACAGCGCCGATACCATCCAGAGAGATACCTACGTAGGCCACGCCGAGCTTCTTGAAGAGCCCGGCCAGCTCCGGGGTGATGCGAGTGCCGTTGGTGGAGATGGTGACCTTGAGCCCACGCCCGGTGGCGCGCTCCAGCAGCTGCGGCAGCTGCGGGTGCAGCAGGGGCTCACCGCCGGAGAGGAGCAGGGCGTTCACCTTGTAATCGGCCAGGTCATCAATCACGGCGCAGCACTGCTCCCAGCTCAGCTCACCCGGGTAGCGTTCGGCGTGTGAGTCAGCATAGCAGTGGATGCAGCGCAGGTTGCAGGTGCGGGTGATATTCCACACGACGATGGGTTTGCGCGTGCGCGAAGAGGCGGGGGTGCAGGCCGCGGTGCTGGCGTGGGGATGGGCACTTCCGTCTCCCTGGCCGTAGCGGATGTGGTCAGCCGGCTGGGAGGCTCCGGTCTGCAGTTTGGTGATGTTGATCATGGTTGTGCTGAGCCGCGCAGGGCGGCGGGTATATAATTACAGAGAGGTTCGGGGCCGAACATGTCGCCGCAGGTGCCGTATGCGCGGGCTCGGGAGCCGCCGCAGACCCGGCGGTATTCGCAGCGTCCGCACTTGCCGCCCAGGGCATCGTCATCCCTCAGTCGGGTGAAGATGGGGTGGGTGCGGTATACCGTGGCCAAATCATCCGTGCGGACGTTGCCGGCGGTGATGGGCAGGAATCCGCTGGGCTGTATCTCACCGATGTGGGAGATGAACACCACGCCTTTGCCGTCGCGAGTGGGTACCATGTGGCGGGGGGCGGTTGCGCCGGGCTGTCGTGCGGCCTGCATGAGAGCGCGGCGGTAGTGGTGGCCCTCTGTGGTCTTGATGGCGAAGGGGAGCTCCCCGCGCAGGGCGATGAGCTGCTGCCAGAGCGCCTCCAGTTCCTCAGCTGTGGGCAGATCATCTGCCGTGGCGCGTCCTGTCGGTACCAGCAGGAATACACTCCATACATCCGGTTCAATCTGCTTCATCAGGTCGATGAATGCCGGTACTTCCGGTATCGTACTGTGAGCGATGGTTGTGTTGATTTGCAGCTGGATACCGGCCTCTTTGGCCATGCGGGCGGCTTGCAGGGTGCGCTCAAAGGTATGGGGTACCCGGCGGAACGCATCGTGGCTTTGCTGCGTGGCGCCGTCCAGGCTCAGGCTCATACTCACGACTCCGGCTTCGCGCAGACGCCGAAAATCCGTGTTGAGCAGGCGGGGGGTAGCCGCCGGACTGAGTGCCACGCGCAGCCCTGCCTCGGAGGCTCGCCGGATGATATCAAAGATGTCGCGGCGCATCATCGGGTCGCCGCCGGTCAGTACCACCATGGGCGGGGCGAGAGCTGCTATCTTATCCGTCAGTGCCATGGCTTCCTCATGATTCAGCTCCAGGGGGTGAGCCTTTGGTTGGGCGATGGCGCGGCAGTGGCGGCAGGCCAGCGCGCACGCACGCGTTACCTCCCAGAAGAGGATGAACGGGCGCTCGGCAAAATCACACATCGGGGGATGGTTCGCAGCAGACACGCGCGCATTGTACACGCTCGTGCCCGCCTTGGCAAGTCTCTTGTGTGTTTGCTGTATGGAAGCTCCCCCTCTGTTGCGTTATCCGGCGCAATGGAATGGGCAAGGGAGGGGCTCAAGCGCCTGAACGAGCGAGAAAACGGTGAAAAAATGAAAATTGCGCGACAAAAAACTTGACAGGCGCAGCTGTTTGGTGTATCTTGCCTGCCCGTTCCCGAACAAAATACTAACAACACATCATTTTATCATGCGTTCCGTCACTGTACGTAAAGGAGAACCGATCGATCGCGCCCTCAAGCGCCTCAAGACTAAGCTCGACACCGAGGGTATCCTCGAGGAGATGCGCCGCCGTCGCGCTTTCGAGAGCCCCATGGATGAGAAGCGTCGCAAGGCTCGTTCCGCCAACAAGCGCAACAAGGTCAAGTGGCACTTCACCAACAAGGAGGAGATTCCGGCTGCTGCCGTGACTCCCGCTGAGGCCTGAATCTGAATGTTCGGGAATTTTTCTGAAAGGGGCAGGTGAGTTTCACCTGCCCTTTTCGTTGTATCGCGATATGCCCCCCTGGACTCTGAGTGACCCGTACCATGATTTTGACGGGATGGAAGACGAACTGCGAGCCATCGTGGACAAGCAGGGGGTGGGCCTGACGGGGGATGAGCTGACCTTTGTCGTGTTCGGCAATTATCTGCCCGCCGGAAATTATGAGGAATGCTGCACCTATCTTCCGGCGGCTTTCGACTACCTTCGCACGGGGCAGGATGCTTGCCTGAGCCAGATGTGGGAGCATCTGTTTCACGTCTGGGTGCCGCAGCATATTCATGAATTGCGGCGGGATGGTCGCCTGGAGTCGGTGATAGCTGAGCTGCGCAGCATTTTTCACGAACGTCTGGACGCATGGCTGGACGGCGGCCTGTCCTCCGGCATGGCGTGTTGCATGGAGTCCTGGTGTCTGGACTTCCTCTGCTCTGCGCTGGTGGCAGAAGACCACGAAGCCCTGCTGGAGAAACTGCACAACGGCGGCGTTCATGCCCGCATGCTGTTTCTGGCGATTCATCCCGTCAACGAACCTTTCTTCAAGCACATGAGCGAAGATAATGCGGACTGCTATTGCCGGGAAGAGGAGGTGGCAGAGCGTATCCTCCGGCTGCGCCCGGCATCCCGTCTGCGCTCGTTTCTGGAGTTGCTCCGCTCCGATGTGCTGGAGTGGCGCATGGAAAGCCACACCCGGCAGGAACTCTTTGAATACTGGTCCCATGTGCTGGAACATGCGGATTGCGCCACGGCTCATCTCCCCGGCGGCTCCGCCTGCTCGGCGGAGTGAGTGAGCTTTCAGGAGAGTAAATCACAGTTCGCAAGATAAAAGCGGAAGGGGTGCCATTTTGGGGAAGATAGTGAGCGGGTGGCCGTGGCTCTGTCCCTCGTGTCAACGAGGCAAGGCCGCGGAAGAAATGGAAACAGCTGGCAGGGCGTGCTGCGTAACGTAGAGGATTGACACAACTCAGCGCACATTTGGCTTGCGGTGGCGGGGTGGTTGTGCTAACGTATGCGGTGATATGGAACCCGATTCTCCTCACCTACGCGGTGCCCTGATTGTCTTTGAAGGAATTGACGGCACGGGCAAGTCGACTCACATCCAGCTTCTGGCTCGTTATCTGCGCGGCCTGGGTATTGAAGTGGTGACTGATTTTGAGCCGACGCGCGGACCGTGGGGAATGAAGGTGCGTGAGGCCGCGATGTCCGGTCAGCGCCTCAGCCTGGAAGAAGAGATTGACTGTCTGCTCCAGGATCGCCGTGAGCACGTGCGCAACTTCATTGAGCCTGCACTGGCCGAGGGCAAGTGGGTGCTGCTGGATCGCTATTATCTGTCGATGATGGCCTACCAGGGAGCCTCCGGCGCCAATGTCGAGGAAATCCGCGAGTGCAATGAGGCCTTTGCAACGGTGCCGGATGTGGCGTTCTGGATGGATATCCCGGTGGAGATGTCGATAGACCGCATGAAGCAACGCGGCAATGCGGCAGATGCCTTTGAGAACGAGCCGTTCCTGATGGCCTGTGCGGCCATCTATTCCTCGATGGAGATGCCTTGGCTGCACCGTATCGAGGCTGATGGTTCCATCGCAGAGGTGCATGCCCGCGTGCGCGATGTTCTCCGCGAGGAGCTGGGCGTGTGACCAAAAAGTCACGCACCCGGGCTTGCTTCGGGAGCAGAAATGCGCTTATATGATTCCGTAACAAGCAATTCCCGATCATGGCAGCACACATTCTGATGGTGGAGGACGATGAGGATATCGCCGACTTTGTCGCCTACAACCTGCAGCGGCAGGGCTGGAAAACCACACTGGTGCACGATGGTAGCGCCGGCCTGGAGCAGATACGTGCCTTGCGCCCGGATCTGGTGATACTGGATATCATGCTGCCCGGTATGGATGGGTTGCAGATTTATCGCGCCATGAAAGAGCAGCCGCTCACGGCCTCTATCCCGACTCTCTTCCTGACGGCTCGCGCTCAGCTGGAGGACAGGCTGGAGGGCTTACAGCTGGGAGCAGATGATTATATGACCAAACCATTCAGCCCGAAGGAACTGGTGCTGCGCGTGCGCAATATCCTCAGCCGAGCTGCTGCGGCTTCGGCCCGGCTGCTGGTTCACAGTGGCGAGCTGGTGCTGGATAAGAATACCCTGCAGGGGTCGCTGCGGGGGGAGGCGCTGGAGCTGACGACGGCAGAGTTCAAGCTGCTGGCCTATCTCATGGAACGCCCCGGCCGGGTACAGGATCGGTATGACCTGCAGAAGGTCCTCTTTGGCTACGCCGATACGACTCAGTCTCGTGCACTCGATACCCACGTGAAGCGCCTGCGCCGTAAGCTGGGCGACTATGCCGATTGCGTGACGACGGAGCGCGGCGTTGGCTATTGTTTCACTCCGAAAGTGCTTTCCTGAGTACCTTTCCTCATAAAAATACACCTTTTCTTTTCAATTTGCTTGACATTTGGCCGAATTGGAGTAGAATCTGCCCACCAAAACGAAAAACCACAACAATTTTCTGAACCATTATGGCACACACTCAGTCCGCTAAGAAGCGCATTCGTCAGACGATCGCCCGCACCGCTGTCAACCGTTCTGTTATCTCCCGCGTTCGCACTCTTCGCAAGAAGGTTGCCGTGGCTGTAGAGAGCAAGGACAAGGAAGCCGCCGCTGTTGCCTACAACGCTTTTGCCTCTGCTATCGACAAGGCTGCCAAGAAGGGCACTGTGCCGGCCAACCGCGCCGCCAACTACAAGAGCAAGGCTGCCAAGGCTATCGCCGCTATCGCCTGAGTTCCCTTTCAGGTTTTCCGTTTTTGAGCTTCATGACGGGGTATCGGGCTGCATCCGGTACCCCGTTTCTTTTTACCTCTGCCCGCTTTACATCATGAGACGCGATTGCAAGGAGATGGCTACCACGGTGGCCAATGACCCCGGCAGCTATAAGATTTGCCAGGTATGCGGAGCTATTGTCGATAAGGCTGCTGATACCTGCCCTGATTGCTCGGGCTACCGATTTGATGAGGATACGGATAATGTGGTGGGCAGGGCACTTCTGCTGGGCGCGCGCGGTTCCTCTGCCATTTCGCACCTGGATATCATGGAGTGAGCGAGAGCCCCGTTACCCACGACCTCTAAGAATTATTGCTCCGGCAATTAAAGGATGTTGCTCTGCCGATACGCCAAATGGGAAGTTGTAGGGAAGTACGATTGACGAATGACGAAGTACGAATGAAAAGTTCGCTGCGCTGCGCGCAGATGGTTTCAACTAACGCTAAGCG
>JAFQSQ010000014.1 GCA_017409465.1 Akkermansia sp.
CCGAGCCATGGGAAAGGAGTGGTTCAGGAAACAGGGGTTAGTCTCATTGCAGAGCGTAGTCTGTAAAGGTTAGGAAACCGCCGTATGCCATAAAAGGCACGTACGGTGGTGTGTGAGGGGGCGAAAGCCCCCTACACGATTTGCATTCACATCCCTTTTTGCAGACAGCGGAATCGTTCCCGGGTGTGATAGAGGTAGGTATTAACCGCTTTGGGGCTGAGGTAGGATGCACGTATTTCCTCCTCCAGCGGTTTCTGTTGAGCGAGCGCCTTGTGCAAAAAACGCTCTGCCAGTCGGCGGGGCAGACCTATCTGCTCTGCCCAATCCAGGAAATGAGCACCCATGCCCCGATGGGATTCTGTTTTACCATCGGCAAATAAACCGCGAGACAGAGCAAAAGGAGCGTCTTCCACATGCAGCCGCGTGTTCATGACATCATAAGCCGGAGCCAGCACCATTCCACCGGCGTCATCCTCCAACAAAGCAAAGTTTTTCATGTGGGCATCCCCATTACACAGCAGATAATTGACCACAACATACTGAAAGAAAAGCATGAGCTGCACCCTCGGTGCAACGGCATAGCGCGTAATGAGGGCGGCCAGTTCCTCATAGCTCCCTTCATACTTGCTGCCGCTGTTGCCCTGGGTGCAGATGTTTCCCAGCGCCGCGAGGTCTTCCATTCGTCGCTTACTGCCGTCCGGTTTCACATCGAAACGCCGCACCAGATATGCCGCTTCTCCATCACCGTAGAAACAAAGAGCACACTCCGCAGCAGGTAAATGGAATAGCTCCCGAGCCATTCGCATGCTCAAGCACTCATTCACCGGCATATCCCGGCGCAATCGCATGCGATGCGGACGAGGTTTCAGAAGGTAGAGCCCCTGCTCACCGGCTCGTGCGTAACGCAGCATGCTCCCATCCATGACCAGAGAATACTTCTCCTGAGCACCGGACACGGAAAGGCAATCGGATTCCTGCTGTTCGCACTCCTCATCAGAAAAGGGAGAGCTCCTGTACGGCAATACAGGGGAGATGGCTCGCCCACCGAACATGCGCTGGCGCACTGCCGGACTGTATGCTGAAAAAAACGGACCGCTCATCTGACCTCCTCTCTCACCGTGACGGCGCCTATGGTATCATACTGTGCCAATGCCAGAAGCAGACCGAAGGAATCTTCCTCATCCAATCGGAGGCGTTGACAGATTCCCCGCCGACTCTCCCCCTCCGGCAGCATGTTATCGAAACAGGGGAACAACGAAGCGCTGTAGTATGGTTCGCTCCGCAGGGGAAGCAACAGGCTGACAGCCGTTGCCTGCGAATCATGCAGGTAATCAGGAAAATAGCGCAGCTCGTATTGCTGTACACCTGATTCCGAATGTTTCCGCAGCTCAGCAGCCGCTTGACGATTTACATAAACAGTAGCTCTGCGTTCCATTTATCGTTTAATTCCTTTCTGCTTCAATTCTGAGCCTCAGCCCCAGCGTCTGCAGCACCAGAAGCAACGTTTTGAGTGTCACACCGCTGCTGCCGCGCTCCAGACGGCTGAGCGTGTTGATTCCTATCCCGGTCAAATCGGCCAGTTGTTGCAGGGTAACCCCCAACGATTCCCGGCGTCGGCGTATATCTCGTCCCATTGCTCCTGTGCTAGCTAAATTCGTCATATATGGTGAATTTAGCATCAATGCTCCTCTTTTGCAAGCTAAAAATCACCCATTTTCACCATATATAGTGAAAAATTATAGCGCCTGGGCGGGGTTGAAAAAGATATTTTTCTCCACTCGCGAGCAGCGAGTTTTTCGCAACACCGCCGTCAGGCGCCGGTTGTTCGCAGACGCGGGAGCGTTTTTTTCTCCACGCACGGAGGGCGTTTTTCGTGCAAGGCGTGAGCCTTGCTTCCCATGCCGGGGGGAACAACTCGCAGTCGCTCGTGGTGAAAAAGCATCGCCTGAGCAGGGCTGGGTATATCACTCGATGACCGTCCAAAGGCGGCCGTTGGCGGCGTGGATGAGGCGAATGTCCAAATCAAAGGTGCGGCGCAGGTTTTGCTCTGTCAGCACCTCGGAGCGCTCGCCGTAGGAGAGGATTTCGCCCTGCCGCAGAATCATGCCACGGGAAAATTCCGGCAGGATGTCTTCAATGCGTTGGGTGATGAAGATGATAGTAAGCTGCGGGTGGGATTCGGCCAGTTCTGCGATGGTGCGGAGAAGGAATTCGCGGCCGGCGATGTCGAGGTAGACGCTGGGTTCATCCAGAATCATCAGCTCGGGATCGGTCATGAGGGCGCGTGCCAGCAGCACTTTCACCTGCTCGCCGCTGCTCATGGTGCTCACTTCACGCTCTGCCAGCTCCTCTGCTCGCAGGGAGTGTAGCAGGGAGGCCGCGCGGGCTTCCTCCTCCGGCGTGGGGTCGCGGAAGAGGCCGATGGTGGCGTCAGGGCCGGAGAGCACCATTTCGCGGCCTGTCCAGTTGCGCTCGCTGTTGAGCCACTGGTGCATGAGCGGGCTCACCCAGGCGATGCGGCGGCGGACTTCCTGCAGGTTGACGGTGCCGAAGCGGTGGCCGAGCACCTCTACCCGCGCCCCGAAGAGGGGCCAGGCATAGCCCATGAGCATGCGTACCAGCGTGGTCTTACCCGCGCCGTTGGCACCCAGGATGAAGCAGCGCTCCCCGCGCTTCACCTGCCAGTTGATGTTCTTGAGAATCTCCCGCCCGGAGAGAAAGACACGGGCGTTTTCGATGTTGATGATATTCATGCTCAGTGGGGTAAAAGGAACAGGCCGCAGCCGGAGCGATTGGCTCGGCTGCGGCCGGGAAAATCAGGCTGCGGCGTATACCGACGCAGCAACGGGACGCATTAGTTGCGCTCGAAGAGGGCGCGAATCTTGCTGCCCACGATTTCGACCGGATGCTCGGCCAGGGCGGCGCGCTTGGCCATCAGGTTGGGGGCACCGGCGGCGGCCTCTGCCAACCAATCCTGGGCAAACTTGCCGGACTCGATGCGCTTGAGGGATTCCTTCATCTTCTCCTTGACCTCCGGGCCGAGAATCTGCGGGCCGTTGTAGTACTCACCGAACTCGGCGGTGTTGGAGATGACGCCGTTCATGGCCTGGATACCCTTGTTGTAGATGATGTCCACGATGAGCTTGGCCTCGTGCACACATTCGAAGTAGGCCATCTCGTGCGGATAACCGGCCTCGATGAGGGTTTCGAAACCATACTTCATGAGGTCGACCAGACCGCCGCAGAGCACGTTCTGCTCACCGAAGAGGTCCTCGTAGGTCTCCTGCTCCATGGTGCATTCCAGCACGCCGCCGCGGGTCAGACCCTCGGCCTTGGCCATGGCGAGCGCCACGTTGCGGGCGTTGCCGGTGGGGTTCTGCCAGACAGCGATGAGACCGGGGCAGCCGAAGCCTTCCTCGAACACGCGGCGCACCTCCGTGCCCGGGCCCTTGGGAGCCACCATGATGACGTCCACGTCTGCCGGGGGAACGATGGTCTTGAACACGTAGGCAAAGCCGTGGGAGCAGCAGAGGGTCTTGCCGGCGCTCAGACCGGGCTTGATCTGGTTCTCGAACACCTCGCCGTGCTTCTCATCCGGCAGCAGGATGTGGATGATATCGGCACGGGCGGCGGCGGCATCCACCGTCAGCACCTCGAAACCGTCCTGAACAGCGGCGTCCCAGCTCTTACCGGGGCGCAGACCGATGATGACGTTCACGCCGCTGTCGCGCATGCAGAGAGCCTGAGCGCGACCCTGAGCACCGTAACCGATGACGGCCACGGTCTTGCCGTTGAGAACGCTCACATCGGCGTCCTTATCGTGCAGAATATCCATGATGATGTAATGTTATGGGGGTTAAACTTATCCAATATCCGATACGTAGGGATGGATGTACGCGATGAATTTAGCATCCGGGGGCGATAAAGCAAGCAAAAAAACAGGCATGTCTGCCCCGAATCCCGAAAATGGCAGGATTTTCCTTGCAAGCCGTGGCAAATATGTTACATTGGGTGGGTATGAAAAGCGTTCGCAACGGAAAATATAAAGGATTTACCATGATTGAGCTGCTGGTGGTCATTGCCATCCTGGCAGCGTTGATGGGCATCGCCGCTCCGGCGATATACGGTCAGCTGGGGGCAGGCGATGAGGCCAAGTGCCGCGCCAACCTGGAGCAGCTGCTGCAGGTCGGTACCCGCTATGGGCAGGATATGGCGCACAAGACGCTGCTGCCCACCAGCGGTATGGACGACGATGAGGATACAGAGAATATCAACGAGAGTGAGGGCTGGTGGCTTGCGCTGGCTCCGGAGGTGGGTAAGGGTACATACGTGCTCCCCCGCAAGCTGGGCGACCCGATGAAGGTGTCGGCCATCTTCCACTGCCCGGCGGACCACCGTAAGAATATCGATACCGACAGTACCTTTGAGGCCACGGAGAAATCCGTCTCCTACGTCACCTGGACCGATGCATCGGAAGACCCGGACAACGTGAACTCCTGCATCCGTACCAGCGCCAAGCAGAACCTTGATATGCTCCCCTGGTTGTCGGACGGCAATCCGGTCAAGGGTAAGAGCGTGACGGATGCTGATACCTTCAGAAAGATGGTGATGCCTGCCGCTGAGCGACATGGCGGCAAGGTGATGGTGGCCTATGCCAGTGGGGTCATCAAGGCGGTCGAGGTGAAACCCCGCGGTGATGCCAAGGCTCAGTTTACCAAGATGGCCCCGGAACTTGCCAAGCGCGAGCGCCGTGCCTCTGATGAGGACGACGATGAGTCCGAAGAGGATGAAGAGGAATAAGGCTTTGTTGCTGCCGCATCCCGCCTGTCTGCCCTATCTGGATGGGGTGGTACTGGTGGGGCTCAGCGGTGGGCGTGATTCAGTGGCCCTGCTGCACTTACTGCTGCAGCAGGGCTGCTGTGTGCATGCCTGCCACGTGCACCACGGTATCCGCGGAGCCGCGGCTGATGCTGATGCTGCCTTCTGCGAGTCGCTCTGCGCACGCCTGCGGGTGCCTCTGGAGCTGCATCGGGTGGATGTACCGGCGCGGGCACGGCGCGACCGGGTATCGCTGGAGACGGCGGCTCGGAGTGCTCGCCGCGAGCTGCTCAGCGCTGCTGCGGCGCGCTGCGCGGCCGTCTGCGTGGCGCTGGCTCACCACGCCGACGATCAGGCTGAGACCGTGTTGTTCCGCATCGCACGTGGGGCGGCCGGACTGCGCGGGATGCTGCCGGTGCATGAGGCTGCCGGTATCGTCTGGGTGCGCCCGCTGCTGGAGTATCGCCGCTCAGAGCTGACGGCCTGGCTCGAGTCGCTGGGCGAGCCTTGGGTGGATGATGCCACTAATGCCGTGCCGGATGTCGCGCGTAACCGCTTGCGGCTGGAGGTGCTGCCGGCGCTGAACCGAGCCCTCGGGCGCGATGTGGTGCCCGTGCTCACTCGAAGTGCTGCCCTCCAGGCAGATACCTTGACCGCGCTGGCTGAGGCGCTCGAACAGCTCAACCTTCTGGACCCGCAGGGGCGACTGTACCTGCCTGCTCTGGAGGGGCGCAGTCCCGCCTTCCGACGCGCTGTCGTGCAGCATTTCCTCAGCCGCAGCGGTGTGCCCGGCCTCAGCTCAGCCCACATCAGCGAGGTCGAGTCCATCCTTTCGCCGCAGGCTGGGCAAAGCGTGGTCAGCCTGCCGGGCGGTTATCGGGTGCACCGCCGCCAGCGCAGGCTGGTAGTAGAGCCACCGGTGAGTTGAGGTAGGGGGGAGTCGGTTTATTAATCCCTGCGCTGCTGCTGAGGCGACGCCCCCTCATCAGGCTCAGGCTCGGCCGGACGGCGGATGATTGTCTCGTCCTCCATGGCCATGTTGGCGCGATCGCGTGCCAGATTTTCAAAATATTCAGGGTCGGCCGTCCAGCGGAAGCGGTTGTGGGCTTCCTCCTCCTCCTTGCGTTTCTGGCTCAGCAGATACTCCACGTGCTCCTTCTCCTGCTTTAGCGCGTAGAGCTCCAGCAGGGGCGTGAGCACCAGCATCGACACCAGGAAGGACACCAGCACCAGAAAGATAATCCCGAACACTGCAATAACACGCCGTATACCCTCCGTACGGTTGGTACGTATCTCTTCGATTTCCTCCAGTGTGGGGCGGTGTTTTTTCAGAAAGGGCAACATGGTGCGGCGAGGGGGAGGCTCAGAGGCAGGTTGCGCATTTATCCGGCGTGGCGCTCAGCGAAGGGGACGAAACGACCGCGACGCGCCAGCAGCAGCACATGCATCCGCTGCTGCTTACCCTTGGCCGAAGCCGGTACCGGCGTGATGCTCGTCTCGAACCCGGCCTTGCGCAGCGTGGCCTCCAGCCGTTTATCGCTCTTGGCCAGCGAGATAGCCAGCAGACTGCCGCCCTTCAGCGCGTTGAAGTATGCCTGCGCTTCGTTGAGCTTGATTTCGCAGCGGGCATGCGTGTGGCGCATGATGATGGCGTGCAGCGATCCGGTGCGCTTGGTGCAGAGCTGTGCCGCCGGTACCGTCTCCACACTCACCCGCTTGTCATCCCACAGTGCCGTGTGCTCGCCGTACTGGCGGTTCCAAGAGACAATCTCGGCAATCGGCTCTGCCACGATGAAGCGAGCCTTCTCCTTCGGCAGACATTCCATGACCTTGGCCAGACCATAGCCTAACCCCAACCCGGCAATCAGGATACAGGGCTGCCCGGCTCGTGTGATAGGCGAAACCGCGATTTCTGCCATCGACTCCTCGCTGCCATAAGTGAACGAATTGGCACAGGGCATCCCATCGCGTTGAATGGTCAGCACACCATCGCGCTCCCACAGCTCCCAGAGAGAGCCGTCTTCCATCTGTTTCTCGCCTAATTTTGTCAGGGGCTTCATATCGCACGCTCAGTATACCATCCCTCCCCCCATCCCGCAAGTCTTTTGCTGTATGTCAGCGCCAATCCGGTTTGGCCGGACAGCGTTCATACGAGTCTGTCCCGGGTGAGGTTTGCACCCAGATGGTAGGAACTGCGGGCTTCTTCAGGCTTTTAGGGTACACCGGCCATTCGATTTTTCCCTGCTTCAGAGTTGCAGATACGTAGCCCATCTCCTTCAGATGATTTGCATCGGTTTGCTGAATACTGGCAGACTTCAGACGCTTCCATACAGAGGATGGGTTCAGCCAGACTACACGGGAAGGAGAGGGATACCATACAATAATTTCGCTTTCATCAGTGCATTGCATCACACCACTTGCACCATGTTCTTCCATATCGAGAATGGTTAAAATACGTTTGTCCGATGTCTCGTATCGGCATCGTTCTCGATTTTCTCGGACACTATTCTTACCGCACACCCGGCTTACATGATTTTTTCCTGTTTTTTGGTTGACATCCTCAACGAACATGGGATAGGTTGCCATGTAATTATTCATAGACGGATAATAGGGTAGTTGGATGTCGGTTTTGTCAGATGCCAACATAGCCTTAGCTTGCTTCCACCATATCCTTTGTTCTTCGGCATCTTTGTAGACGGGAATAATCATCACCATCCATGCCAGAATAGATATTGTAAATGTGAAGCGTACGAGTTTCCATTTGAAATCCGCGAGCGGATAGAGAATTTTGAAAGCGGCTATGATAAGAAACAGCGAAGATGGGGCGTATACGCGTGGCGCCACCTGAACCGGAGACATATAAAAAGAACTCAATGAAACGAAGAATAAAGCTGTACAGATATAGATGACAAGTGCATCTTCGCGTGTCCAGTTTCCTGTAAATCTCCGAACAATATAACCACTGATGATCAGAGTATAGACCCAGAGAAAGCGTACGATATGTATGTTGAAGACATTCGATACAAAATCCCTATTTTGTCGTTTGAAGCCTCCATTGAATATGTTGCCTATTTCTTCCGGGGCATGTGTGTTCATTCGAGCAGCATTGCCGGGTGCTATGAGAATGAGTACAAGACAAACGGCAATCACCAGGAGTATGGAAAGCAGTTTTTTGGAGCCCGGTGTCAGCATCCACATCTTTTCTGCTTTTGCGAGCCATTGATTACGTATGAGCATGGCACATACTACCAGAAACACCGCTCCGATGAAATTGAACGTGCCTAATCCGGATATGGCCGTTAGGATTCCCAGTCCCGCTGCGGTCCACCACGATGGGTTCCATTCCTTTCCCTCGCGCAGGCTTTGCATGAGTGATGCCAGTAGAGCCATCCCGGTGACCATGGGCCAGACATAGAATGCCACTCCGCAATGCCAGAGTATGACCTGCCCGGGATTGATCATGACATATAAAAGCAAGCCCCATAACAGTAGGGGAGTATACCATTTCAATGCCACTCTTTTCCATCTGTTGCCGAAAGCGGTGTACAGTATCAATCCGAACAAAATTAGTACTCCCAGCGTATTTAGTATATCAACCAACCAGTTGGGTGACAGAGAGAAAACTCTTGTCAAGAAAGTGCCGGTCAGGCGAGGATTCCAGGTGAAATATTCTCGATACGTATCCGGCAGCACATTTTTCCATTCCATGCAATTGTACCACCAATCATCGGTGATGGGTGGAGAACATATGTTCAGATACCAGATAATGGCAATCAGTATACCCCATGCTATCAAACCGGGGTAGCAATTAGCGTGCCTTTCAGAATTTGTCGTGTTCATTTTATGGGTATTGCAAGTGATTCAAAGTATACTATCTCCAGGTTGGTTTCGGATGGCAGCGTTCGAAAATTGCTTTTTCCTCGGGTATCTGAATCCAGAGTATGGGCAGTTTTGGTTTTTTCAGACTGGCAGGATATACTGCCCAGCTGATACGTCCATTTTCCATCCACGCGGATTCATATCCCATCGATGCCAGCGAGTCTGTGGTTGTTCGTGTGTCGGCACACATAAGCCTGTTCCAGACAGCGGTGGGTTTCCACCATTTCCATTTACTAGGTGAGGGATACCAGACTTGTATTTTTTCAGTAACAGTTGTTCCACAACACAATTGCCCCCCCTTTTTAAGGGGTGATGTATCGCGCAGAGTATATGTTGTCCCCTCCCCGGTCGTATAGCGACAGCGTGTTGTGTCTTCGAAAATAGATTCTTTTCCGGTTACACGATGGATGGCATTGCGTAATGGATGGGGAGTGTCAACTATAAAATGGTCAACTGAGCCCATATAGCTACAGTCAGCGGGATAGTACGGCAAGATAATGTTTTTCTTACTGCTGTATAACATGGGTTGAGCCCGATCCCACCATATTTTTTGTTCATGAGCTGCGCTTATCGATGGAACATTCAGAAGGAATAATCCCGAGGCGATCAATTTGATTGGGATTCGTATATAGGTCGCTCCATGTAGGGTAAGTGGGTACACTATCTTGAATGCAGCGATAATCAGGAATGTTGTACCGGGAGCATAAACGCGTGTTGCTATCGAGACTGGGGAAACAAGCAGCGCTGCCTGAGATATGACGTACAACATCAAACAGCCGTATATGACTAAAGCATCATCGCGTGTCCAAGGGCCGGTTATGCGGCGTATCAGAAAACACGTAATCATTAGTCCGTAGGCGAAAATAAAACGAAAGTGGAGTGAAAACGTCGATGATATCAGCCGATTGAAGTTTCGACTTAATCCTCCCTCGAATAGGGGTAGCATATCCTCGTCTAATGTTAGCAATCTTCCGGCATTACCGGGTGCAATAATTAGTAAAATCATACAGAATATCATCAGACTCAGTATGAGTACGAGTTTTCCGGAACCGGGGTGCATTCGGATTTTTTTTGATTCGATGTATATATACTTCTGGTACATGACAGTACACGCAACCAGAAAAACTCCGCAGGAGAAATTGAATGTACCCATTCCGCTCACTATAGTTATGATACACAATATCGCGAATTTCAAGGGAGAAGGATGCCATTTTGCTGGCGAGCGCAAGGTGTCCGTAAATGTGGCCATGAGTATCAGCCCCAAAACGACAGGCATGAGATAGGATGCTACCCCACAGTGCCAGAACATAATCTGCCCTGGGTTGTGTAACAGAAAAAAAGTAAGTCCGCTAACGAGAAATGGAGTAGACCAGTTCCACATCATGGTACGAAAGAGTTTGCCACATGCTATGCGGACAATTAGTACGAAAAAGCATATTAGTACTGACGTGTTAATGATGTCAACGATACCACCTGGCAATAATGCAAACACTCGAGTTAGTACTGTTCCGGAGATTCGAGGATTCCAGTCAAAATATTCCCTCCATGCATCCGGTATGATGCGTCCCCAGTCGTTCCAGTTATAATACCAATCATCTGCCAGAGGTGGAGTACAATGATTGATATAGTATACAAAGGCTACCAGTAGTGCCCATGCGGTCAAGGCTGTTCCTTTTTGGAACCGGGTAATCATATTTGCTTCCATGGGAGCCATGAGTTTCAGTACAGTGTGATTCTCAGTGTAAAATACTTAATGTGATATGTCCAGAAAATACCCAAGCATTGGTGATTTTAATTGCTACTTTATCTTTACACCAGCTTTGCGGTATCCACCGCATCCGGCACTTGGATGAGCTTGATGCGGCCGGTGGAGCCGTGCAGCAGCTCTACGGCTGATTTGGGGATACCGAGGGTCTTGGCCATGAAGGCTACTATTTCTTTATTGGCTTTACCCTCCACGGGTGGGGCAGCGATTTTGACGCGCAGCACGCGGCCTATCTGCGGATAATCCTCTTCCCAACCCAGTATTTCGTTTTTGCGGGCACCGGGGGTCACTTTGAGGGCGATTTTCATGGCTGCGGCGTCTGAGCATGCGAGGAGAGCAGGGCGGCTGCCACGGGGAGGCGCTGCAGGGTCTTGCCGCAGGCGGCAGCGCTATCGGGGGTGGGAAGGTCGCGCGAGGTGTGCAGCCCCTCCGTGAGCAGGAAAGGCAGCAGCAGGATGTGGCGTGAGCCCATATGGCTCATCACATCGTTCGCTTCCGGCTGCTGATGGAAGTAGCCGCAGGCTACCTCTACCCCGGGCAGCAGCTCGCGCAGGCGGCGGCAGAAGAGCTGCGGCTCCGGCGGCGGCTCCGGCAGGTGCGAGCCATGCGCGACCACCAGTACCCCGCTTCCCTCTTTCAACAGGGGGCGGATACCCTCAGCAGCGGCTTCAGCCAGCCAGGGCGAGGCACCCAGCACCGGCTGGTAGTACAGCTTGGGTCTCAGTCCCCGCGCGGCATAAGCCGCTTGCAAGGCTGAGCAGAGTCGCTGTCCGCTGCTGCTGCCGCTGAGCATGAACATGGGGTATACCAGGATAGGGGCATCAGTCGGGGGCAGGGTGGCGGTGGCCAGATTGCCCAGGTGGCAGCGGTAGACGCGGGCGCGGGGCATGCGGATGCCGGGTGGGTCGAGCGCCAGCCCCTTTTCATTGTAGCTCACCAGCAGGTAGTAGCGTTTCCAGCGGCGGTGGCGCAGGTAGAAGAGCACCACCGCGCCCAGTATGGCCAGCTGCGAGACGGCGAAGTGGAAATAAATCAGCCCGCGCAGGTATTGCTCCTGCGCGGGGTCGAGATGGATGTCGTCCAGCCGGGCGCCGCAGCTCAGCGAGCCCCACAGTGCCGCCGCAAACGCCGCAGTGCATACCAGAAGCAGCTGGGTAAACGTGCGGCGCTTCATGGTCGGTAGCTCAGAGCATCAGCAGGCGGGCGGGTTCAGGCCTCTGTACCGGCGGCTTCGTCTGCCTTCTGCAGCTCTGCGCGCAGGTCATTGCGGCGGTCAAACCACAGCACTACCGGCGATGCGATGTAGATGGAGGAATAGGTGCCCACGAAGATACCCAGCAGCATCGTGATGGAGAAATCGAACATCGCCGGGCCGCCCAGCGCCAACAGCGCTACCAGCACCGCAATCGTCGAACCGGAGGTGAGCAGCGTACGCGACAGCGTCGAGTTGATAGCCTCGTTCATGATATCGACGAGCTTTTCCCCGGGAGCTGCCAGGCGCAGCTGCTCGCGGATGCGGTCATAGATCACGATCGTGTCGTTGATGGAGTAGCCGGCCACCGTCAGGAACGCGCCGATGTGGATGATACTCAGCTCAGTACCGCAGACAATCACCAGGAAGATGATGGCAGCCACGTCATGTGCCGTCGATATCATGGCGCCCATGGCAAAGCTCCATTCGAAGCGGATAGCCAGGTAGAGCGTGATACCGAGCATACCGGCCACCAGCGCCAGACACGCCGTCTTGAAGAAACTCGAGCCCAGCGCCGCGCTCACCTCCTCAATCGAGGGCGACTGGATCTCCTTCATCTCCGGGAACTTCTTGCGCAGCTCCGAGTCAATCATGAGCGCCTCAGCCTTCGTAGCGCAGCGAATCTTGATATTGTGGTCCGTCGCCGTGGTGAACTCCTGCACCGTGGGCAGCTTCGACAGATTGTCCATGTTCATCACATAGTCCTCCACCCCCTTGTAGTCCAGCTTAGAGTCACCGGGCACCACATAGGTCGCCGTCGTACCGCCCGTGAAGTCGATACCCAGCGCCTTCTCCCCGCGGATGGCGAAGCTGTAGATGGCGAAGAGCCCGATAGCTGCCACCGAGACGATACCGGCCACCTTGCGGTACTTCATGAAGTCATATACCTTACCCTGGAACGGCGCCTTGCCGAAGTTCAGGTTCTCGAAGAGCTTCAGACGCTCCGTCCAGAAGAAGAGCACACGCGTGACCACCACTGCGCCGATGAGCGAGGTGATGATACCCACCGTCGTCGTGACGGCGAAGCCCTTGATAGAGCCGCTGGCTATCCAGAACAGAATCACAGCCGTGATCAGCGAGGTGATATTGGAGTCCCAGATAGCGGAGAAAGCCTTCTCATACGCATTGCGCAGGCAGATGATGAACGGGCGCCCCAGCTGCTGCTCCTCGCGCATGCGCTCGTAGATGAGCACGTTCGCGTCCACCGCCACACCCATCGTCAGCAGCATACCCGCGATACCCGGCAGCGTCAGCACGAAGCCGAACAGACTCATCAGCCCCAGCAGCGCCAGCGCGTTGAACGCCAGACCCACCATCGCCACCACACCGGCACTGCGGTAGTACCAGTAGCAGAAGAAGAACACACCGATCATACCGACGATACCGGCCACGGCGCTCTGCTCCAGTGCGCTCTTACCCAGCTGAGCCGACACATCCTTGCGCCCCTCCACCTTCAGATCGCTCGAGAGCGGATTGGCCAGCGCCTTCGAGATATCCTCCGGCTCACCCTTACCATTCAGCCCTGAGATATTGAACTCCTTGTGCAGCACCGCCTGCACCACCGGGGCGCACTTGATTTCGCTGTTGAGCACCACCGCCAGGCGGTCAGCCCCTATCTGCATCGCCCCCGTCAGCTTGCCCATACTGGCAGCTCCCGCGCGGTTCAGCACCACATCCACATAGCCCTTGCGCACATAGTTCGGCGCCGCGTTGGCCACCTCCTTACCGGTGATATAGATACCCTTCTGGTGAGCCACGTGCGGCTTCTGCACCACCATGTAGTAGACTATCGGTTCGCCGGTACGGCTGTTCACCAGCGGCTCGCCCGTCTCCTCATTCGTCTGCGGGCTCGGCAGTATCATATAGTCATTCAGCCCGAACTTGCCGGGGATACGGGGCAGGGCAGGCTTGCGCACCCCGCGCTCCTCGCGCGCCAGCGCCTCGCGGTACGCCTTCATCTTCGCCTCATACGCCGCGATTCCCTCCTGCGTCTCCGGGTCGGCGATGACATCCTCACTATTGCGGTACACCGCCAGCAGCTCCAGCTTAGCCATCTTGGTGAGCATCTTCACCATCGCGTCCATCTTCTCCTTATTGCGCTCCGGGTCCGAGTCCTGCTGCGGTATCTGGATGAGAATCTTGTTATTCGAGTGCAGTATCTGCACCTCACTCGTACCGGTCGAGTTCAGACGCTGCTCCAGGATATCGCAAGCCTGCTGCATATCCTGCTCCGTCGGCGGCGTCAGCGTCCCGTTATCTGCCATCTTCGGCTGCACCTCCAGCGTCAGCTCCACACCGCCGCGGATATCGATACCATAGTGCATCCCGTTGACCAGCAGCGACAGCAGCGAGAACGACGACAGACCCAGGATGAAGAACAGACCCGCCATCCGTTTGGCTTTGTCATTCTCTGTCGCCAGATACCAGAAGAACAGCACCAGCAGCAGAATACCCGTGCAGAAGTAAAACGCCGGCGAATTAATGAGACTTTGGATAAAATCGAACATGTCTGAATATGAAAGGTGAACCGCACCATTCTGCCACTTTTACGCCACAGGTCAAGCTTCCAGTGTGGCATTTCCGCGGAAATACAATGCAGAGCCTCGCCAACCCTCCGTCCCAGGCAGACAAACCGCCGGTGAAATCCCGCTCCGCCGGAGCGGGGTAGCATTCACCCCTCCACGCCGCAGGTGTTCCTCACCCAATTTCGTCCGTTCCGCACAGGAACGGATTTCGCTTCCACCCATATCACGAAATCCTCCCACCCGCTCTTTACGGGTTCGGAATCAAACGGAGCAGGTGCGGCGGAAAATCAGGTGTGCGTGATATCGGGAGAATATAGCGGCGTATGATCCGATTTACCTCTCCATAGAACGTCATATCAGAGAGCTCCGCCAGGCGCTCATCCATCAGCACATTCCAGAGCCGCGCCACACCATCAAACAGCCGTACCCAATCAGGAAACCGCACACACGGGCGCCCCACCGCGCTCCCTGCCTGTACTGAGAAAAACGCACGCAGCGCATAATCCCTCTGCCGCGCACCGACCGACACATCATCAATCATCCCGCTGAGTTGCATCTCGCTGAGGATATCATGCACCGTACTCGGCGCATACGCACTGCGCGAAGCCAGCTCTGCCGGTCGGCCTACACCGCTGAGTAGCAGTAGCAGAATCTCCGCCCGGGCATTGACCCCGGCACACCCGCGAAGCTGCAGCAGCAGAGTCGCAGCATCCTTCGGTAGTTGTGGCGCGATCTTGCCTGAGGGTATGTAGACATTGCGAATCCAGCCGTGCTTCAGAGCCACCTCATCCGCCCGCGCCACAAACAACGGTTGTCGGCTATCAGGGTCCATAAACATCGGCCGCGGCTCACCCTGGTACGCCCCTGCCAGCTTCTGCCAGCGCCGGTCGCCGGACTGCCTGCTGCACACCGCCGCCACATAGCCCAGCAGCCCCTCATCCACCCACGTATACCTGCGCCGCAGTGTCTGTAACCGCTGCACACTGACCAGACGCCCATAGACACCCAGCCAGTCCAGCATCAGGTCGAATAAGCGTTGCTCGCAGCGCCCTACCAGCGATGTAAGCAATATCAGCGCCTCCGTATCGATGCTATCAATCGCCTCCCTATCCGGAGCCGCATACCCGGCCACCCCCAGACTCGACCATTGCCCCCACGCCAGGTGCAGCAGGCAATCGACCGCACATCTCCTATATTCTATCACTGACATCTCTGCGTCCCATATGATTCAACATCTCCTTGAGGATGTAGCGAAACCCCTCCGATACATCCTGCCCCATACACCAGCGGGCTGCTTGCCACAGCTCGTCATCCGTCGGCTCCAGTGCTTTCAAGTCACTGAGGTGGTATCCACCTCGATCGGCCGATGCAAACGTCTTGAAGTATATCTGGTCTAACCTGTCGATATAATAGACCGTCAGCTTGTGACCGATGACCGCCGGGTGCAGCCGCGCCGCCAGTCCCTCCGGCATACCCAGCAAAAATTGCGACGCCGGACCATTGTTCAACCAATCCGACGGCAGATTCAGTATCTCCGCTACTCGTCCTGCTGCCTCTGTCACATGTGGCGGCAGCGGCTCTGCGTACTTCAGAATACCATCTTGTACCATCGCCACCACATCAACATCGCGAGTGGTGCGACTGACCAGACCGACCGCTATCAGCGCCGACCCCCCACATACCACCAGCGATACAGCGTCAGCTTCCCGAAGCTCCAGCTGCTCATTCAGCAGATGGAGCGCTTCATGCAATTTTGTCAAATCAATAATCCGCATATATTCGGAACCTCCGAAAGTATTATTCGGTATTTCCGAATAAAAGTCAAGCGAATTGACAGCTGACAACTGACGATAGAGCACTTTTTTGGGGGTACTCGGCTTGCCAGAGCCGATTTCACCCTGCCGCCCGGCAGGATTTCGTCCGTTCCGCGCAGGAACGGATTTCACTTCCACCCATATCACGAACATCCCCGCTCACTCACAGAAACCGGAATCGTATGAATATATCATTGCGCTCCCGGCATAGCTGAGCCTCAAATACCCATTTTCCTCATATGAGCAGGCTCATATAGTGCCGGTATATCGCATTCGCAATGCGATATACTGCTGCGCGTGGGGTGGAGTGTCGTTTGCTCTCATTGCGCAAGAGATCGCGGCGTTGTACCCCCTCCTGAGATTATCACCACAACAAACTTTATCACCATGAAATTACACTTACCAAAATCTCTCCTCACCGCCGTGCTGGCAGCCTGCGTGGCTCCTGCGGCCTGGGGGTATAGTCCGGACAACTGGGATGTGGATAACACAAACACTTTCTATGTTGTTAACGGTGATGTGGACATCGCATCAGTAAAGACATCGGAAAGCGAGGCTACGGCTACGACGGCATTCTTCCTGCGAGCTGACGGAGAAGAAGTAACTCGCACAATCACAGAACTCGTGCTCGATGCTGGGGATACGATTACCATTGCCGGGGATTGGCAAAATGCTACTGCTGGTTTTAAGGCTCTTACTATAGACACTCTGAAAATAGAAGGCGAAGGCAAGGGGGCTGTTGTGGCGGGCGCTGGTCAGACTCAAGGGAATGATGAGTTTCCAGAGCAGCACATTACCATTGACTCATTAAACGGTAAATTATCTTCTCTGACCATTAACAAAAATGCCACGGTGGCACTGGGTGCTACCATTGCAACGACAGATGGCAGTATCTCTTCCGTTACTATCGATAAGGGCGGCGTTCTGGATTTATCTACTACTCGTCCGACAGCAAAGGAACAGGCTTCGTATTTCACTGCATTCATGAATGCTACCTCCGGTGCCGGTAAGGTGTTGCTGGGGTCGGGTACAGTCATACAGACTGCTGAAATGAGTTACAAAGATGATAATCATGTTACGCTGAAGACTAATTATGAAGTGTCCGGGAGTGATGTTGAGGACTATTCTTCTACATCTTATAATGTCAGTACCGCAGATTTGACATTACAAAGCTGGGCAAAAAGCACCGCCAACACGTGGCGTGACTGGAATGTCATAACCAACGGCAGTCTGACTGTTGGAACAAACGGTAAAGGTGTACTCAATGTACTGAGTGGAAATCGTTTGAATATCAATGGGGGCAGTGTTACTTCCGGAATCATCAGAATTGGTCATGCTGAGGCAGCTAATAACGTGGGAGCAATCCGACTTACGAGTGATGGTTCGTTAAAGGTAGGTAATATTCTGGTGCAGGGTTCATACACTCAGGGCTGGGACAATAAGGTTGAATTGTTGGATGGCGAGGTCGAATTCACCAGCCAATATGCCATTAGTTATTCTACCAATAATAAAGATGGTAATTCGAACTTACCTGCGGTTGATGTAGTATTAGGCGGCAGCGGCGAGGAGTCGCTTTCTTTGGTGGCTAACACCGATTGGACTATCACCAAAAACACGCACGCTGACAGCAGCTTCAATATCGGTAATATAGTGGTGAAAAACGGCAATACAGGTACAGTTACCCTGAACAATGCTACCCTCACCGGCGCGATTACCAACAACGCCAAGCTGGCACTGGGAGGCACGCTGGACATCAGTGCTACGGGTAAGACGATCACCAATGCCGGAACACTGGATTTATCAAATCTGACGAGCATCAATATTCATAGTTTCAAGGGACTGTCGACAACCAGTGATTTTGCGCTTTCGGATGGGGAAAACGGTATCATCACCCAGGGTGGGTACATACTGGTGCAAAACAATGGCGGCAGCGTGACAGCCGATGGCGTGAGTGCGACGCTTACCGGTTATGGTGCATGCACTATCAGTAATCAGGACGGGACGCTCACGGCGGCTATGAGTGGAACCTACATGGTCAACACTGAGGTGAGCTATAATAGCGCCACGATGGAAAGTGTCAGCAAGTTCTGGGTCGATCCGAGCGGTACGCTGAACACGACGGATGGCTCTATGCTGAACAAGGTGCAGCTGGGAGCGACGAGCAGCCAGCTGTATTACCAGAATACGGCGGGCGATGACCTGCTGCGTTTCTCCGGTACGATGGGTAGTGCCGGGTTGAATCTGAGCGCCAGCAATAAGACTGTCACTGCCACCGGCAATAACAGCGGATTTACCGGTGATATCACCGTGTTGAGCGGTACGACGCTGAAAGCTGCAGATGATAGCAAGGATACCGCTATTTTTGGTGCCACCTGCGTCACTACACAGAATCGCACAATCAGGGTGCAGAATAATGCTACGCTCGATGTGAACGGGAGCGAAACGTACTATCGCGTTGTTCTCGAGGGGGGGGCTACCCTTGCTAACTACAACAGCAACGCAGATGTTAACACAGGCTGGAAGGCGCTGCCGTACCTGAAGCTGGAGGGCAATGCCACCATCAGCGCCACTTCGCAGATGGTCATGCAGAAGCAAGGCGGCTCCTCCCACGAGAATAAGCTGATACTGGGTGGAAATACTCTGACTAAAACCGGAGAGGATGCTTTCATCATTAAAACCGGGGCTATTGAGAGCAACGGCGGCACCATCAGGGTAGATGCAGGTGGTTTCAATATAGATGGAGGTAGCATCAGTGGCAATTTCAATCTGGTGATAAACGGGGGATATTTCCAAACCGGTGCTGCGGCAAGTGTAAGTAGTCTGACCATGGGAGCCTCGGCTCGAGAAATCTGCATCGCCGGTAATACCACAACTGTATCCGGTGTTACCACGTCGGAGGGTGTTCTCAAAAAGACCGGTAGTGGCACGTTGACGCTGAATGGCGCAGCGAATCTCAATGGGCTGAATATCACCAACGGTACGGTGAATCTGAATGGCACCACGACCATCCGAGGGCTCATCACGGTGGGAGATCAAAAAACACTCACTATTGGTGAAAGCGGTAGTGTGAAGATTAACAATCTGGCTGAGTTTGAATTGGCTGATGGCGGTCTGCCCACGACCAATGGTGTGTTGGAGAATGCCCGCTACCGGGTGCTTTCCGGTACGAGTGCTTCACTCACAGAGAAGGGGATTAGCTATGGCAGCGGGACGCTGGCGATAGACAATGATGGTTGCGTCTCCGCAAATGTCTACTATGTGGTGGAAGAGGGGAAGAGCGTCACCGTCAGTGGCAATGAAGCCTCCGAGTTCTATGTGGGCGAAAAGGGCCATATGGTTTATAGTAATTCCTTCGGTACAACGGGTGGAAATGCAGCAGTTCCCACCATCACGAATCTCACGGGTACAGGTAAAGTATCCATCACTTTAGCTGCCGCCAGTGGAAGTAGCAATATGAATCACCACGACAATGCCGTCAGCATAAGCGATGCGTTCAAGGGTACGCTGGAGGTTTCCGGTAAGATGAACTTAACCAGCTTCTCTCTGGGTAAGGACGCCAAATTGCAGTTGGCGAGCGGTGAACACTGGAGCGCCGGCGGAAGTGTCAATACGGATATCCTGCTCGCGGAGACAAAGGGTGCTTATGAGTTCCGCCATGCTGGTGATGGTACGCTTACCTTGAATGGAGAAGTGAGTGGTAAGTACCTTGATGTCGGCACGGTAAACGGAGCCGGTACGCTCAAGCTGACAAATGCTGCCAACGATATTGAGAATGTCACCCTTGGAGCAAGCAATAAGGCTGCCCACCTTACCCTGGCGGCTGATATGGCGTTTACCAGCTTGACATCAGTCAATAGTGGTTCGAATGTTACTTTGGAGAGTGGTGTAGAACTGACATTGGGCTCCGCCGAAGAGGGAGCTGCTACCGCTGCCTCCACCGTTGCAAAGCTCGTGACGCACGCTAACGGTAATACCATCCGTCTGAATAAGAATGCAACGTTGAACGTGCTCAGTAGTGTCACAGGTGGAAATGTTACTCTGGTTGGCGATGGCGCCTATTACATGAAGGACGGGTCAGCCTCATCTTCAGACAAAGTGAGGCTCGGTCAGGATTGGCGAGGCACTGCCATTGTGCGGAATATACATATCGATGGTATCGAGCTGGCTACCATGGGTAATGCTGACTCCACCATTAAGCTGCAAGGCCTCAGTGGGTGGATTACAAACGAGAATCAATACAAAACAGTTACATCGGATGTCATCCTGGAGAACTATACAACCGGCGATACTGTGAAATCAGCCATGGTTATCACCGACCATTCCAACGCGACTTACGCGTTCCGGGGAGCTGTTTCCGGTTCGGGCGATTTCGAGCTGGCCAGCAAAGCAAACAATAATGGCAACGCCATGGACGCGGGGGTGTTCGAGTTCTCCGGCGATACCTCGGGCTGGACAGGTGGTGTGGTCGTCAACTCGGCGTCAGACGGTAGCGCGTATACTCCGAAAATTACGCTACAGCTTATTGGCGGTGGCGATATATTCTCCGCCGAAGAGAATGGCGGTATCACGGTCAATCGAAACGGCGGGACGGTGGAGCTGCAGCTTGGCAATACGGGTAAGGCATCAACTATGCACGGTGCTATTGTCAATAACGGAAACGGCTGGATGGATGTAGCGGTGAATGCCAATACCAAGAACGTCACGTTCAATGAGGCTGTTAATATCAACGGCACGCTGACTGTTGTTGGCGAGGGAGCAACACTGGTCGCTGCCGAGAACAGTGTGGGCTCATTGGATTTATCCAAGAGCAACGCATCTACCGGTACACTGAAGCTGACGGAAAACGTATCGCTGAATGTGAGTACGAATTTCTGGGGTGGTAAGAATGCCTCCGTTGAGCTGGAAAAGGGAGCCAGCCTGACCAAGGGTGTTATCCGGATTTCCGGTGTAGAACAAACCTCAGCTAGTGTTGTCAGTAAGCTGGAAAGCACAACTAAGGCTAATGGTCATGATGATGTATACACAGTAGGGAAAGGCTCATTCACCATCAGCAATGCAGATGTGACCATCGCTTCCGGGTCGGAGCAGACGATTGGCAACGTGCTGAATAATAGCTCGCTGATCAACGATGGCGGCACTGCGCAGACAAGCACGGGTAAGGTGATAGCTAATAACCAGGCTAACAGCTTTGTGGATGTGAAGGCTATCACCGGTAACATCGAGTTGATGAACCTGGTGAACGGCGGGGTGCAGAATCTGGAGGTGGCTGCGGGTAAGAGCGTGGTCGCTACTGACACGAACTCTGCCAAGGCTACCGTGAGCGTCTCCGGCCAGGCCACCTTTGGCGCCGGTGCTAC
>JAFQSQ010000015.1 GCA_017409465.1 Akkermansia sp.
AGATTCCTCTCGCAGTGGTTTTTTTTGTTACGACAGGGGGGGGGTAGAACGGGGCAAGCTCAATTGCTGTGGAATTTGAATTGGGGCAAAAAAACGGTCTGCAATCCGGGGTGGATGCAGACCGTAAAAAAATTGAGCCGGCAGGGAACTCAGCGCTTCCTGATGCGGGAGTACTCCATCATGGCCAGCTGCTTGGCGATGCATGCTTCCAGATAGGCCTGTTCCTCGCGGGAGAGGACGGAGGCGCGGTCGCGCAGCGCCTTTTGTGCGCGTTCCAGAGCCGCCTGAACCGTATCGGTATCAATGGCGGCTGCTTCCAGCGCCGTGTCCGTGACGAGGAGGACGTCGCCATGCTCCACCTGGAGGAAGCCGCCGCCCACGAAGAGGCTCTTCGACTCCCCGGCGGCGGTGTAGGTCAGCTCACCGTTGGCAACGGAGGTGATGAGGTCGGCATGGCCGGGCAGCACTTCCATCTCGCCCTGGGTGGCCGGAAGCTTGAGTCCGGTCACGTCCAGATCGAGCGCGGTGCGCAGGGGGGTGATGATTTTGAAGTGCATGACGGGGCAGGGAATCAGGATTTCTCGACGGTGTCAATGCCGCCCTTCATGTAGAAGTTGCCTTCCGGTACGGAGTCCCACTTGCCGTCCAGAATCTCGGCGAAGCCGCGCACGGTTTCGGCCACGGGCACATACTGCCCCTTGATGCCGGTGAACACTTCTGCCACGCTGAAAGGCTGGGAGAGGAAGCGCTGAATCTTACGGGCGCGGCTCACCGTGAGCTTATCGGCTTCGGAGAGTTCGTCCATACCGAGAATGGCAATCATATCCTGCAGGTCTTTGTAGCGCTGGAGGGTCTGCTGCACGCCGCGAGCCACGCGGTAGTGCTCCTCGCCCACAAGCTCCGGGGACAGTGCTTTGGAGGTGGAGGCCAGCGGATCCACGGCGGGGTAGATACCCTGAGCGGCCAGGGCGCGTTCCAGCACCACGGTGGAGTCCAGGTGGGAGAAGGTGGTGGCGGGGGCGGGGTCTGTCAGGTCGTCTGCGGGCACATACACGGCCTGCATGGAGGTGATGGAGCCCTTGCGGGTGGAGGTGATACGCTCCTGAAGACCGGCCATTTCTTCGGCCAGATTGGGCTGGTAACCCACGGCGGAGGGGGTGCGCCCCAGCAGGGCGGACACCTCAGAACCGGCCTGAGAGAATCGGAAGATGTTGTCCACGAAGAGCAGCACGTCGCGGTTTTCCTCATCACGGAAGTATTCGGACATGGAAAGAGCGGAGAGGGCCACGCGCAGACGGGCACCGGGCGGCTCGTTCATCTGGCCGTATACCAGAGCCACCTTGGAGTTTTCCGGGTTCTCCTGGTCGATAACGCCGGATTCGCTCATTTCCATGTAGAAGTCGTTGCCTTCGCGGGTGCGCTCACCCACACCGGCGAACACGGAGAGACCGGAGTGAGCCTTGGCGATGTTGTTGATGAGCTCCATGATGAGCACGGTCTTGCCCACACCTGCACCACCGAAAGAACCGGCCTTGCCGCCCTTGAGGAAGGGGCAGATGAGGTCAATCACCTTGATGCCGGATTCCAGCACTTCGGAAGAGGTGGCCTGCTCCTCCAGAGAGGGGGCATCGCGGTGAATCGGGTAGCGTTTCACGCCCTCCAGCTGGCCCTTTTCGTCCACGGTCTCACCGAGCACGTTGAAGATTCGGCCCAGCACCTTCGGCCCCACGGGCACGGAGATGGGCGCTCCGGTGTCCACCACGTCCATACCGCGCTTGAGACCATCGGTGGAGCTCATGGCAACGGTGCGCACCCAGCCGTCGGAGAGGTGCTGTTCCACCTCCAGCACGAGGGTGCGGGGCTCGCCGTCTACCTCATAGCTCACGGAGAGGGCGTTGTATATGGCGGGCATCTGCGCCTGGGAGAAGTCGACGTCTACCACGGCGCCGATAATCTGCACGATTTTACCTGTGTTCATAAGAGAAATGTGATTTTTGAAGATGTTTGGGGGGAGAAGAAGCGGGGGATTATTCCATGGCCTTCATAGCCGTGGTGATTTCGAGAAGTTCGTTGGTAATCTGGGTCTGGCGGGCCTTGTTGTATTCCAGCGTGAGCTCGCCGATGAGGGTTTTGGCGTTCTCGGTAGCGGATTTCATGGCAACCATGCGGGCAGACTGCTCAGAGGCTTTGCCCTCCAGCACCTGCTGGGTGAGGAGGTTGGCAAAGTAGAGCGGCAGGATGGCGGCCAGCAGGCTGCCGGCGCTCGGCTCCAGCAGGAAGTTGGCGTTGTTGTCATCCTCGGTATCATCCTGCGCGGCCACTGCCAGCAGTTCCTCCGGGGTGATGGGCAGCAGCTCCACTATCTGCGGCTTCTGCACCATCACGTTGATGAACTTCTGGTAGGCCACGGTCACGGTCTTGTACGTGCCGTCCAGGAAGGAATTGCGGATGAAATCCAGAATCGGCTTGAGCTCTGCTTCATCGAAGCTGTCGCCCAGACTGAAAGAAGCCACGAGGTTGCGGCCGGTGCGGGCAAACTGCGGGTTGAGCTTGGCGCCGATGGTGATGTAGTCTGCGTCTGCGGGGCAGGCGGTGAGCACCTCCTTGAAGAGGTTGGAGTTGAGCCCGCCGCAGAGTCCGCGGTCGGTGTTGATGACAACCACCAGCGGCTTGCCTGCCTCTCTCCGCTGCATGAGCGGGGAGGAGCACTCCGCGATGGTGTCCTGCAGGTGCTTGAACACGTTGGCAAGCGCGCTGATGTAGGCTCGCCCGTTGAGTGCAAGCTCCTGAGCACGACGCATCTTCGCAGACGCAACCATCTGCATCGCCTTGGTAATCTGCGATGTGTTGCGTACGGACTTGATGCGCCGTTTGATGTCTCTCAGGCTGGCCATGTTGTTACTTCTTCAGGCGGGATTTGAAGTTGGTGATGAACTCCTGAAGCTTCGCGTCAATCTCAGGCGTCAGGGCTTTTTCGGCATCGATGGCTGCCAGCAGCTCCGGTGCGTTCATGGCGGCTTCTTCCTCCATGGCCTTCTGCACCTTGCGAATGTCCTCCACGGCCACGTCATCAAGGAAGCCGCGCTGGATGGCGTAGAGGTCAATCACCTCGATGGCGAGGCTCTTGGGCTCGTACTGACCCTGCTTGAAGAGCTCCACGATGCGGCGACCACGTTCCAGTTTGGCCTTGGTGTTGGCATCCAGATCAGAGCCGAACTGGGCGAATGCCTGGAGTTCTTCGAACTGGGCAAGGTCCAGCTTCACGGAGCCGGCGAGCTTCTTCACAATCTTGGTCTGGGCGCTGGAGCCCACGCGGCTCACGGAGATACCCACGTTGATGGCGGGGCGTACACCCTGGTAGAAGAGGTCGGTATCCAGGAAAATCTGGCCGTCGGTGATGGAAATCACGTTGGTGGGAATGTAGGCAGAGACGTCACCGGCCTGCGTTTCGATGATGGGCAGGGCGGTGAGGGAACCACCTTTACGGCCGCCTTCGCTGTTGATGCGGGCAGCACGCTCCAGCAGGCGGCTGTGCAGGTAGAATACGTCGCCGGGGTAGGCTTCACGGCCGGAGGGGCGGCGCAGAATCAGGGATACCTGGCGGTAGGCCACGGCGTGCTTGGAGAGGTCATCATACACAATCAGCGCGTCCTTGCCCTGATCCATGAAGTATTCACCCATGGCGCAGCCGGCATAGGGGGCCAGGTACTGCATGGCGGCGCTGTCGGAGGCAGAGGCCACCACCACCACGGTGTAGGGCATGGCGCCGCTTTCCTCCAGCTTGGCTACGAGTCGGGAGATGTTGGCGCGCTTCTGGCCGATAGCCACATAGATGCTGTACAGCGGGCGGTAGTCGCTGTTGCCGCTTTCCTCGGCGCGGCGGTTCTGGTCTGCCTGGGAGATGATGGTGTCGATGGCCAGAGCGGTCTTACCGGTGGAGCGGTCGCCGATGATGAGCTCACGCTGACCGCGGCCGATGGGAATCATGGCATCAATGGGCAGGATACCCGTCTGCACCGGCTGGTTCACACCCTGACGGGAGATGATGCCGGAGGCAATCTTTTCCACGGGATAGTAGGCAGATGCCTGAATGGGGCCTTTGCCGTCCAGCGGGTTGCCCAGTGTGTCTACCACGCGACCGAGCAGACCGGAGCCCACGGGCACCTGGAGCAGCTTGCCGGTGGTCTTGCAGGTGTCGCCTTCCTTGAGGGCTGCGCCGGAGCCGATGAGCACGGCACCCACCTCGTGTTCTTCGAGGTTCATGGCCAGCCCCATGACACCGCCGGGGAATTCTATCATTTCATTGAGCATGGCGTTGCTGAGGCCCTCAATGCGGACCACGCCGTCGCCGATGGATTTGATGACGCCGATGTTCTCGCTGACGGAGGCTGCGGTGGCGTTGCGGATTTGTGCTTCGAGTTCTTGTACGATGTTGCTCATACCGTGGAGTGGAAATTAAGGGGTTCTCAGATGCGGGAAAGTCGTTCGATACGGGATTTGATGGAGGCGTCGGTCACTTGGTCGCCCACACAGACGGTGATACCGCCGATGAGGTCGGGATTCACCTGCCAGTTATAGATGAGGCCGGGTTTGCGGGCGTTGAGCCGGGCACAGATGGCGTTTTTCTCACTGTCCGACAGGGGGACGGCGCTGGTGATGGTGGCGGTGCGGGCTTCCTGCTCCAGACGCACCAGATTGGTGAACGCCGTCAGCAGGGCTATGTAGTTGCGCGGCTTGCTCGCCGTGATGCCGGCTGCCACTTTGCGTACATTTTCCTCAATCAGCAGACCCTCCGGGCTCATGCAGAGACGCATGAGACGGCGTGCCTGGGCCTGTATGTCCTTGGTGATTTTCATATCGGCAGCTTTCCGGTAAAAAAGGGGGGCTTTACAGGTGGGAGATAGCCTCTGCGTTGATGCGGCGGTGGTCTTCCTCGGTCAGTACCTTGCCGGTGACCTGTGCGGTAGCCTGAGCCACGAGTCGGGCAAACTCACCCTTGAGGGCATCTTTCTCTCGCTGGGTGTCCAGAGCCGCCTGCTTGCGGGCGTTTTCAATGACGGTCTGAGCCTCTGCGCTGGCCTTGGCAGAGAGGTCATCCTGCAGCTTGGCTGCGGTGGCACGGGCATGCTCCATCTCTTTGCGGCCGGATTCGCGGGCATCGTCCAGAATCTTCTCACCGGCGGCCTGCACCTCTGCCAACTCTTTCTGGCTGCGGGCGTGCATCTCTTCGCCCTCAACGATGCGCTTGCGGCGTTCTTCCAGCAGGGTCATGACCGGTTTGAGCCCGAACTTGACGATGATGAACACCAGAACGGTGAACGCGATGCAGTGCGCGATGAAAGCCTCGGCGTGCAGCCCGAAGGTTTCCGGGAGTTCCTGAAGTCCTGCTGCGAGAAGCGGTTGGTACATATTCTTGTGAGATGGAGTTTTGGTTGAAAAAAGGGGGAAAGGGGACGGGAGCCGCGCGGGAGGCGCGGCTCCGAGGGGTGTAAGGATTTACATGAAGATAGCCACGAAGGCAACACCTTCCACCAGAGCGGCCAGAATGATGGAGATGGTAAGCACCTGACCGGAGGCGCCGGGGTTGCGGCCGGTGGATTCAGCGGCCTTCATACCGATGAGGCCGATGCCGAGACCGGCACCGATAACGGCCATGCCGGACTTGATGGCGGCGGTGGCAAGCATGGGGAGCATCATAATATGTGTTTTCTATGGTTTGTTGTTGTGTTTGTCTGAACCCGCCGTGTCACGTCTTTGCTGCGTGATGCACGGGCGGGAAGGGGGGCGGTGCGGCGCATCAGGCGTGGTGTTCCTCACCATCGCCCACCTGCGTCTTGAGGAAGATGGCGGTGAGCATCAGGAACACGAGTGCCTGCACAAAGCCGACGAGAATTTCCAGACACATGAACGGCAGTGCCGCCAGTGCGCTGATAAGGGGATTGGAGGAGATGTTGAGCATTTGCTCTAGGATGGCTTCACCGGCATAGATGTTGCCGAAAAGTCGGGCGGCCAGTGCCACGGGGCGGATGCCGATGGAGAGGATTTCAATGAGCCCCACGAAGAAGAATACCGGCAGCAGCAGGTTCTTGAGCAGTCCGCTCAGCCCGCCCTTGGGGCCGAAGATGTGCAGCACGAAATGCTTGACTCCCTGTTCACGCAGACACCATACGAACCAGAGCAGGGTGTAGAAGAGACCGAGGAAGAGGGTGATGTTCAAATCAGCGTTGGCACCGCGCAGCAGCGGGTCATGACCGTAGAGAATTTCGCCCACGCCGGGCAGCAGACCCATGTAGTTGCTGATCAGAATCAGCAGGAAGATGCTGGCAAAGTACCAGAAGTAGCGCTGCGCCAGATGCTTGCCGGTCAGCCCGGAAACAAAGTTGAAGAGGGTTTCAAAAATCCATTCCACAAAGTTCTGGAGCTTGCCGGGGATGCGCTCCATCTTTCGCGTGGCGAGACGCAGCAGGATAGTCAGTACCACCACGGCTGCGGCCATCATGACCAGAGAGTTGGTGATGGGCAGGCTGTGCCCCGGCCAGAAGGGGATATCGATATTCCACAGCACCGGAGCATCATTGGAGAGCTTGTGCGCTTCCTCGGATGCCTGAGCCACCCCACAGAACAAGACCATGCCACCACATGCGAGCTTTTGGAAGAGAGATTTCATCGCGATAACACCTAAAGTTAACACCTCTTTTCTCCGTCCGTCAAGCAAAAAACTGTTTTATTGCCTAAAGAATTATTCTTTATCCCGATTAGACAGCGTGATGGTAAAGACGGTGCGGTGCCCCGGGATGCTTTCTGCGGTGATGGTTCCGCTGTGAGCTTCGACGGCGTGGCGGACGATGGAGAGCCCCAGTCCGGTGCCCTTGATGCTCGCGGAGGTGTTGGCCCGGTAGAATCGGTTGAAGATGAAAGGCAGGTGCTCAGCCGGGATGCCCACGCCGTTGTCGGACACGGTGATGGTAGTGCCCGATTCGTCTTGCGTGGCGGTCAGGTTTACGTGCAACCCCGGTGAAGGATTGTTTTTCAGGGCATTTTCCATGAGGTTGAAGAGAATTTGCGCCCAGTAGAATTTGTCACCGTACATCGTCAGACCATCGGCAGGGAGTTGGCAGCTCAGCGTGGCCTGCTGTGCCTGCGCCATGCTCTCCAGCCTTGCCAGAACCTCCTGAGCCATGGTCACAAAGTCGAAATCTGCCATGCGCAGGTAGCCTTTTTCGGCGTTTTCCAGGCGGGAGATGGTGAGCATGTCCTCCACCAGTCGCACGATGCGGTCGGCATGCTTTTTCATGAGCCGCAGGGCATGGGTGCGAGCCTCCGAGTCCGCTGCCATCTCTGTATCATCGGTGAGCGATTCCAGATAGCCGCGGATGATGGTGAGAGGGGTCCGGAGCTCGTGAGATGCATTGGCTACGAAGTCTCGGCGTATCATCTGGGTGCGGTGCAGCTCTGTGATATCGTGAAAGACGATGCCGATGAGTTGTTCCTCATTTTTCAGGGGCGTTACCTTGGCTCGGTAGACGCGTTCCTCTCCGTTCTTGGGAATGGTGAGGGTATATCGGGTTTGTTCTGAGCATTCGGCTGCTTTTTGGATCAGATTGCGGAGTTCAGACTCCGGCAGGTAGCGCAGGAGGTTGACGCTGTGCCCGGCATTGATGCCGAGCATCTGTCCCGCGTGGCTGTTGGCCATGACCAGTCGCCCGGAGCGGCGAATCAGCAGGAAGGGTACTCCGAGAGCCTCCAGAAAGAGTGATTTGTCCTTGCGTACATGCTCCTCCAGATCCCGTAACATGATGCGCAGGTGCTCCAGCTCATCGTGGTCGCTTCGGCTGCGCCGCCGCTGCGCAGCCATCTGGCTGTGCAGGAAGATGAAGGGCAGGATAAAGGCCACCACCATCAGCCCCAGGGCTATGTTCCAGGATACGGTCATGCGCGAAATCCTTGTTTTGCCATCATCCTACCATGCCGCACTGTTTTTTCAAGCCAAAAGGGGCAATGTGTCGGAAATGGCAAAATTACGAATGGCTCATCTAAAAAACTCCCTGTCGAGTTACCGACAGGGAGGCGGAGATCCGTGGCTTATCTGGATTCGAAGAGCTCACGCTGTTCCTGGATGAGATTGAAACTCTTGCGCATCATGGTGCGGGTTTCGTTCAGCAGATTCAGGTACAGAATGGCTGTGCGGAAGCAACCCTCGTCTTCATTCTCACGGATGAGGTGGCGGGTGATACAGTCGGCAAAGTCGCTGCTCAGGTCACCGGCCTGCTGCATCATGGCTTCCATGTTGCTGAAGTCGGAGGATTTGAGCATCTGGCACATGCCGGGGTAGAAGGCGGCCACCTTGTCACTCATGGCGAGCAGGTCGCGAGCCTGTTCCTCATTGAGCCCGGTGTGGTTGTTGTCGATGTGCTTGTAGCCGGCTTTCACGATGATGAGCAGGCTTTCAGCCACGGCCGTGCTGCTCTCGTGGATGCGCAGCAGAAGCTGGCCGCGGTGTGCCAGTCGGGGATTGAGCCCGTGCAGACTGGGCAGTATCTCGTCCTCTTTCATGGCTTTGAGTGTGCGGGATACTTCGCGAGCCTTGCGGCGGAGGCGCTTCAGGTCATCGCGGTTTTCATTCAGCAGGGCTTTCACCGTGGCGCGGTAGATTCCCAGGATGCGCCCCATGCGGTCGGCGGAAGCTTCGCCGATGTTGAGCAGGGTGTTGCGGTCGTCCAGATTGAGGACGATGGTCGTCTCTTTGCTCTTGTTGCGGTGGAAGATAGCGGCTTTCACCAGAACGAAGGCGGCAATGGCCAACATGATACCCACGCCCCACATGCCCAGATAGAGCATGACCATGGCGGTGATAAATGCTGCCGTGCAGGCAAGCAAGCCTGTCATCAGCCAGCCGCCGATGACGGTCAGCACGCCGGTGATGCGGTATACCGCGCTGTCGCGTCCCCAGGCACGGTCTGCCAGAGAGGTACCCATGGCCACCATGAAGGTGACGTAGGTGGTGGAGAGCGGGAGCTTGAGCGAGGTGGCCAGCGAGATGAGCAGGGCGGATACGGTCAGGTTGACAGAGGCTCGGATGAGGTCGAATGCCTGTGTTTCATCCTCCTGCATCTCCAGCGGTTTGAAGCGATTGCTGACAAAACGCGCAATGGGCGCAGGTGTGATGGCGTTGATACCGCGCAGCGCGATGAGCGTGTAGCGTACCATGGCGCGCGCCGGGGCGCAGGAGCCGAAGCGTTCTTTGCCGCCCCCCTTGCTGCGGGCAAGCTTCACCTCCGTGTCGGATACCGTACGGGCTTTTTTGGAGAAGACCAGAGCCAGTACCATGATGAGTCCCGCTCCAATCAGGTAGAAGACATTGGCTTTGACTGGTTCGGCAAGCGCACCCATCTTCAGCGTAGCCAGGTCACCACCTGCTGCCACGTGGGCAGAGGCGATGTGCATGGATGATTCCGCTGCCATGAATACGCCGATGAAGTTCACCAGGTCGTTACCGGCAAAGGCAAAGGCCAGTGCGCAGGTGCCGGCGAGTACCGTGATTTTGAGCGTATTGATACGCATGACATATTGCAGGAGGGCAGATATCAAATACCAACCGCCCAGTGCACAGAGAGTGGCTATCAGGATATTTTCATTGAGCCATACCAGCGTTGCTTTGTCTACCAGCGTGCTGCTCTTGAGACCCTTGAACACGGCGAAGTAGGTGATGGCTGTCAGCGAGAGTGCGCACCATACAGCTCCTACGTATTTGTACATCTTCCGATACTGGAAGGAGAAGAGCAGACGGGCTGTCCACATGATGATGCAACCGCAGACAAAGGAGATGCCCACCGAGATGAAGATGCCGGAGATGATGGTCAGCGCCTTGGAGCTGTTGATGTAGGCTCCCAACTCCTGGGCAACCTCCGGGCCGCCGTGGTACATGGTGAAGATGGCTCCGGCCAGCGCCGCCCCCAGCAATTCAAACACCAGCGATACCGTGGTTGAGGTCGGCAGCCCGAAGGTGTTGAAGAGGTCAAGCAGAATCACGTCCGTGAGCATGACCGCCAGGAACAACAGCATCAAATCGTGGAAACTGAATGCCGCCGGAACAAATACGCCGCTGCGGGCGATTTCCATCATCCCCCCGGAGAAGGAGGAACCCAGAACCACACCTACGGCTGCCACCGCTACAATGAAGCTGTGGCGCGCGACATTGCATCCGCGGGCGGAATTCAGGAAGTTGGCCGCGTCGTTTGTAATGCCTACCACCAGATCGTACACGGCCAGTAGCAGCAGGATTCCTAATATCACCATATACATAGTGCTCATAACGGTGCTGTTTTTATCACAGCTCGTCAGAAGATGCACGCTTCGTACTGTGAGTAAATCGCCACCTGTTCTGTGGCATTTTCGTCACATAGCGGGAAAATCGGCTTGATATCACGGGGAGGATGTGCCAGACTGGCTGCGTGAGAACGATTTCTCGGTACAGCATGTACTCAGTACCGACCTCCCGACGAATGGTGCTCGTACCGGTGCCCCTGTTGCTGCTGGTATCGGTAGTGGGGGCTTATGTGGCAGAGGTGTTGTCTGTCATGGATTTCACGCTGTACTGCATTTCTCTGTTGGGTGCGCAGGTGTGGGATGCGATGTGGCTGCTGGCGGTGGTGCCGCTGATGGTGGCTCTGTGGCAGCACCGGCAGCGGAGACGCGGCAGGGAGAGCAGCCCGCTGCCCGGTGGTGTGATGCTTTGGCTGGTTCCGATGGTAACGATTATTCTGCTGCTGTTTTTGTTCGGCTTCTGGCTGGCCTGCAGTACCCCGTTTCGGATGGTGTTTGTCTCATGAGGCCGGCCGTCAGACTACGGTGTTGACGAGTACGACCGGAGGGGCTATACTGAGCGCATGGCGATAGAATCTTTTGAAGGAGCGGAGCCGGAGCTGGATGCTCCCGCGTTTGTGGCGGCAAGCGCTGATTTGATCGGACGAGTGAAGCTGGCTCCGGATTCTTCCGTATGGTACAACACGACGGTGCGAGCCGATGTGGCAGATATTATCATCGGCCCCGGGTCGAATGTGCAGGATAACTGCTGCCTGCACGTGGACTATGATATCCCCTGTGTATTAGGCAGCCACGTGACGGTGGGGCATTGTGTGACGCTGCATGCCTGCACGATTGAGGATGATTGCCTCATCGGTATGGGCGCCGTGGTGCTGGATGGTGCGGTGGTGGGAAAGGGCTCTATCGTCGGGGCTCATGCTCTGGTGACTAAGAATACGATTATACCTCCGCACAGCCTGGTACTGGGGTCGCCGGCTCGAGTGGTGAAGCAGCTTCCTGCCGATTCGGCTGCGGCGAATCATGCCCACGCTGTTGATTATATTGTGCTGGCTCGGCGGTTTGCCTCTCGTTCCTGACGTTTTTATGGCCCGCAATGGTGCGGGAACGTGATTTTGACCGCTCGTATGAGCAAAAGAACTTGACCGAATGCGGTTTTTATCATAAAAGAGGGCATGCGCATTGTGATGATGGCTACCGGGGATATCGCAATCCCCACCTTTCAGGCATTGATGGAAACCGGTGAGCTGGTGGGACTGGTGACCCAGCCGGATCGCCCAGTGGGGCGCCACATGGTGCTGACCCCGCCGCGAATCAAGACCTGCGCCGTGGAAGCCGGTATCCCGGTGCTGCAGCCGGAGAAGATGCGTGAGGCCGGAGCCGTACAGGCTCTGCGGGATTGGCAGCCTGATATCGTGGTAGTGATGGCCTATGGTCAGATTCTGTCGCAGGAGGTGCTGGATGTGCCGACCGTGGCCTGTATCAACGCCCATGCTTCGCTCTTGCCGCGCCATCGTGGCGCAGCCTGTATCCAGGCTGCTATCGAGGCCGGTGATGACGAGACCGGTATCACTGTGATGCATGTTGTCAAAAAACTGGACGCCGGCGATATCATCTGCCGTGCCGTTATCCCCCTGCACGGACGCGAAACCGGGGAGAGCCTGCACGATGACCTGGCTCGGTTGGCTCCCTCTGTGGTCTGCGAGGCGATACACGGCTTGCGTCATGGCTCTGCCGAGAGGGAGGAGCAGGATGAGAACCTGATGACCTACGCGCCGAAGCTGCTGCGCACTAACGGCGAGATTGATTGGTCGCAACCGGCGTTTCAGGTGGCGCGCAAGATTCGCGCCTACCATTCCTGGCCCGGTACGTTCACGATATATCCCTCTGTCCACAAGGGAGTGGATAAGACGCTCAAGATTTATCCACCGGTGGACGTGTTTGCGCGCTATAAGAAACCGACGGGGTGCCGCCCCGGGATGGTGCTGGAGTCCGGCCCGGAGGGGATGCTTGTCTCTTGCGGCGGTAGTCGGGGTGGTGCTATCCGTATCACAACTCTGCAGCCTTCCGGAGCCCGTAAGATGAATGCCGAAAGTTTCTTCGCCGGTCATAAGATTATGCCGGGTGCGATTCTCGGGCTTTCCTCGCAGGGGTGACCCCGGCACTCTGTGTCCGTGTCCGGAAATCGCCCGTTCCCGACCGCGGTAAGGCAAAAAAAAGAGGAGAAAATCCGAAGATTTTCTCCCTTGATGAAAGTCGGTTGGTGGTTTATTTGCCCTTGAACTTCTTGCGCAGGTCGTTGTATACGTCCATATCGCGGGTTTCGGCGGGGATGAGAATGAAGCCGGGGTTGAGCTCCCACTCGTTGGCCAGATCCTTGTTGCTCTTCTTGGTCGGGTTGATCATGTAGTAGAGCTTGCCCTTGGGATCGGTGATTTCGACTTTGCCCTTGTGAACCTGCTTGTGGAAGATGGCCGAGCCGATGGAGAAGTCGTCCATCGTGGACTGCAGCACAATGTAACGGTGCATGGAGAAACGGCGCCCCTGAGCATCGACTGTACCACGGGTGCGAATCAACTCTGCCTTGTAGGCAGATACCAGCAGAACGGGCGCCCCGATATAGGAGCGAAGGGCTGCGGCGTTGCCTTTGGCAAACACGCGGACATCGGGGGCCTCATCAGCAGAGGCGACGGGAGCCACGGCTACCAGCAGGGCAGCCGCCAGAGTGAAGAGTTTCTTTACGGAACGGTGCATGCTGTTAGGGTGGCAGAATAGAGCGCCCTTGTCAATCTTTTTCTGTTTCATCCGCCATGTGGTGTTTCAAATCTCTGGAATACGCATGGGTTGTCGCGCGAAATGGGAAAAGAAAACAGCGCAGCTCCGAGTGGGAACTGCGCCGCCCGGTGAAATCGTTTGGCGTGATTTACTCGACCCAGGTGAGAACCACCTTGCCGGACTTGCCGGAGTTCATCACATCGAACCCCTCCTTGAAATCGGTGTAAGGCAGGCGGTGGGTGATGATGGGCGTGACGTCTAAACCGGAGCTGAGCATGGCATCCATTTTCTGCCAGGTGTTGTACATCTCACGACCGTAGATGCCCTTCATCTTGAGCCCCTTCCACACGAAGGTGTTCCAATCGATGCCGGAACCGCCCGGCTGGATACCCAGCAGGGAAATGTTGGCGCCATAGGCAGAGTGGGCGATGATGTCCTTGAGGCAGGCAGGTGCGCCACTCATTTCAAGGCAGACTCCGTAGCCCTCAGAAATGCCCATTTCCTTGCGGGCTGCGGCGATGCTGTCGCCGGAGATGACGTTGACCGTGCGGTCAGCCCCCATGATGCGTGCCAGGTTGAGCTTGTAGTCGCTCACGTCGGTGATGGTAACGGTGCGAGCCCCGGCCTTTTTGCAGACTGCAGCGGCCATGGAGCCGATGAGCCCGGCGCCGGTAATCAGCACATCCTCACCCACCAGATCCCAGGAGAGAGCGGTGTGAGTGGCGTTGCCGAGCGGGTCGAGTATAGATGCGACCTCCATGCTCATCTTGTTACCCACGCGGATGACGTTGCTCTGGGGGATGGAAAGGTATTCTGCGAAGCATCCGGGGCGGTTCACGCCCACGCCTTGTGTGTTCGGGCAGAGGTGGAAGAGCCCCTTGCGGCAGTTGCGGCAGTGGCCACACACGATATGCCCCTCACCGGAGACTATCTCACCCGGCTGGAACTCCGTGACGGCAGAGCCGACTTTTTCGATGATGCCGCAGTATTCGTGACCCACGTGCATACCGACCGGTATTGTCTGCTGTGCCCAGGCATCCCAGTTCCAGATGTGCAAATCCGTACCGCAGATGGCAGTTTTGTAAATCTTAATCAGGACGTCGTTCGGTCCCACTTCGGGCATCGGCACGTCCAGTAGCTCCAGCCCCTTATCTGCCTTTGTTTTCACCAACGCTTTCATGGCCTGAATGATAGACCGCTCATTCCAGGTTAGCAAGCCAAATTTATATCATACCATACACATTTCGTGTGTCAATGAATATTTTTTTTGCAGCATATCTCCGTTTATCAATTTTATTAATTGTCGCAGAGATAGTAAATACAGGCTTGACGATATCGTCCGTCTCAGTGTAGACTTGCCGGAGCAGGGGATGATATAGGGAAATATGAAGAACGTGCTCATCACCGGAGGTGCCGGATTTATCGGTTCGCATGTCGTGCGGCTATTTGTCAACAAATATCCGGAGTACAGGATAGTCAATCTGGATGCCCTGACCTATGCCGGCAATCTGGCGAACCTGAGAGATGTTGAGGATGCGCCGAACTACTCATTTGTCAAGGCGGATATTTGTGATTTTGAAACGCTTTGCCGTATCTTTGTTCAGTACGACATCGACGGGGTTATTCATCTGGCGGCAGAGAGTCATGTGGATCGCTCCATTAAAGACCCTTTTACCTTTGCCCGTACCAATGTGATGGGTACTCTCAGCCTGCTGGAGGCCGCGAGACGCCATTGGGGAGGAGATTGGGAAGGAAAGCTTTTTTACCACATCTCCACCGATGAGGTGTACGGCGCTTTGGAGCTTGATCAACCGGAGGGTTGTGCACCCTATGGCAGCGACTTCTTCCGGGAGTCAACAAAGTATGCACCCCACAGCCCCTATAGTGCCTCCAAAGCCGGGAGCGATCATTTTGTCCGCGCGTACCATGATACATACGGTATGCCTGCACTGGTGACTAATTGCTCCAACAACTACGGACCGTATCAATTCCCGGAAAAACTCATCCCCCTCTTCATCAACAATATTTGCAAGAGTAAGCCCTTGCCCATCTACGGCAAAGGTGAGAACGTCCGCGACTGGCTCTACGTGGAAGATCATGCTCGTGCCATCGACCTGATTTTTCATCGAGGCAGGGTGGGGGATACCTACAACATCGGCGGCTTCAACGAGTGGAAGAATATAGATATTGTACACCTCCTCATTCGAACCGTTGATCGTCTGCTTCATCGCCCCGAGGGAGCGAGCGATCACCTCATCACCTATGTCACCGACCGCGCCGGACACGACCTGCGCTATGCAATCGATGCTACCAAGCTCAGAAATGAATTGGGCTGGGAACCCACCGTACAATTCGAACTCGGCATCGAAAAAACGGTGCGATGGTATCTGGAAAATCAGGAATGGCTCGACACCGTCACATCCGGCGACTACAGGCGGTATTATGAGGAGATGTACCGATGATGCGCGAGTGAGAAGTGTTCATGTATGGTTTTCTCTTCGATTATCGAGACTTTGTCTTAAGCGGGGGAAGCCATTTGCTGGCGAATTTTTGGCGCAGCAGTTCATACACTTCTGAGTAGGCTTTGTCGTGTCTGATATGTAAGCCACCAAAATAAAGTATAAATGAAGAGAATCCGCCCGCAGCTAATTGTAGTATAATAGGCCAATTGGTCATAGTGCATAAACATGCCGGTGTGCAGGCAATGGCTGCCCAGATAATGTACGGCATGTAGTCTTTTTGCTGCTTCCACCATGTCAGCCCGGATAACTTGCCGACAATAAATGTATTAATGATAATTGCTATCTGAGTATATATCGCAGTCGCCCAGCATATTGCTTCGACGCTAATGGTAGCTGAAATCAGCAGGATGGTCATAGAGATGATTTTTTTGATGATGTCCATTCCTACCATTAAATTGGCTTTGCCCTTAACCATCAATAGATTGATGTTTATGGAATTAATGTGCTCAAAAGTTACCCACAACGCCGCTATTTTAACGAAAATGACACATCCTGACCACTGCTTGCCGTATAGTAAATTAACTATCGGTTCGCCCATGGATAGTGTACACATACACATCCATGCAATGATAAGAGTGCTCATCTTAATATACATCCGGTAAGCCGGGATTAATCGTTCATTGTCATTCTGAACGGTTGCGAGCACAGGATATATCACTCCTCCTAATATTCCGTTGATGGTTGCTGGTATCGTACTGGTAAGGTGAATTCCTCTGCTGTATAATCCAAGTTGAGCGGGAGAGAAAAACTTACCTATGATGAAAGTGCTCGCATGAGAATAGAGTACATGCAGAATCCCTCCGTATGCCAATTTTCCACCGAAGGAAAATAAGGATATAAAAGAATCTTTTGAGAAGATAAATTGGGGCTTCCAAGGAGATATCCACCATACTATGGTGAGATTTAAGCATGTGGTAAAGACGCTCTGCCACATCAAGGCCCATACTCCCCATCCTTGCCATGCCAGGATAAGACACAGAGGCATACCGGCAATTGAGGTAATGGAATTGACAATGGCCGGCGTTTTAAAGTCCCTTTTGCATTGGTAGAGAGCCCAATGAACTCCTGCGCTGCTATTGAGAAACATCATAATAGATGATACTCTGGTCAGCCACAACAGCTCCGGTTGCCCGTAAAAGTCAACAAACCAAGGGGCAAGCAGAAAAAGAACACTTCCTATTACAAAACTCATCATCAGATTGGACCAAAACATGGTGCTCATATCGACTTCTGTACGGTCCAATTTGCGGATGAGTGACATACCAAATCCGGCAGATGCCAGCTGATTGCCTACAGCAAAAAAGATAGCAGTAAGTCCGATGATGCCCATTTCCGCCGGCGTGACCAATCGTGCCAGTATCATCCCATACACCAGTTGCAAGGGATGCATCGTCAGTTTCTGTAATAATCCCCACTTGACGCCGCTGATGGTTTCCTGTTTGAGACTGCTCATGGCTTATTCCGAATATCTGTCATATAACCCTTTAGGTTGCGTATTGTTTACATGTTATGCGTCAATGTGTCTAGTCACATAGAAGAATATATTTAGGGGCTTCTATATTTTTTTGTGTGCTATAATATGGAGGCATTTCATGCGCTAAATTCCGAGAATAGCGTTGACTATGTTTTCGCCTGCTGAGCGACCGTGTGGGGGAATCAGGTATTTGGAAACAAGTTCAGCGCGTTTTTCTTTCATAGGGTCATATCCCTTTATGACTTTTTCTTCAATGAACATATTGATGTCTTCTATGGTGGTTCCCATGTATTGAGCGTAAAAGATATCATAAGCCATTTTGTTGAGAATAGAAGTTTGAGCTTCTTCGTTTCTAGGTAAAAAGAGAACAGGTTTACCCGTCAACATGTATTCGCAGCAAAAAGAACAGCTGTCGTGCACCATGGCATCCGATGTCATGAATAGATCCACATATTCTCCCTGTTCCAGTTGTGTGTTAGAGCTGCTTTCCCATGCTGCATAGTAATCATCTGTTCGTTTTTTACCCCATTGCGAGTGTTTATACAATTCCTTCCTCAGCCAAGGGTGGGGTTTAAAGGCAATTTGTATTTTATCCGTATTGGCCTGAGCGTAGTTGAGCATTGATTCTGCTATGCTCAGAAAGTTTGAATAACTGGGTAGTAGGCTGGACGTATCTGTAATCGTCCAATGTGGAGCCCATATGATTCTTTTAACGGACATCGGTTGCTTCTTCCATGGTGATACGTAATCTGAACGAGAAAATTCATCGACAATAGGAAGCCCCGTGATGACCGAGTTCAAACCTAAATTGTATTTTTTCCTTGCTGATTGGCGTTTCGTTATTTTGTTCTCGTAGCAATCAATCAATGCAATATTCTGGTACCACTTGTTATATTCCCATTCAGTTGTATGAGAGTGTGTTGCATATGCAATGCAAATAAACCAGCGGTCGGAATGACGGGGGAAATCCACCATATCCGGCACGGCTCCTACCCAAGGCTGGGGATAAACAAGGATGTCGTACTCTCTCGGGAGTTCATTGCATTTAGGAACCCCCTCATCATTGATCCATTCAATGTAGTGGTACCCCTTTTTATCAAAAAAATCCCTCAATTGTTTGAGCTGTTTCTTTCTGTCTTCTATGGTGGTGCAGTGAATGTGTGGAATAGTAAAGATTTCAGGCTCGAATTTAGGGTGATTCAGCAGAGCTCGGTAAAAGGAATCTGCTTTCCACATGGCCGGAGTAAAAGCTAGGAACAAAACCTTAATTTTATCCTTTTTTCTTAATCTGTTAATTTGTCGTTTTCGCAAAAGGAGTTTGGTGCACCAGCGTATTTGTCGGCGCAAGCGATATGCCCAAAGTGGAACCATTTTTCTTAGAGCGGAACTGCAAGCTTTTATCATGATGATCTGATTTTTTTATTTTCAATGAAAAAATATTCAACAACTGGATGTTATTGTTTCGTATATTCCTGTCTCGTCACTATGTTAAAAAATACAACAGTGTAAAATCAATGAGTTACACAAGGACTGCTCATCTCAAATATAGGGGTGCATAAAATAGTGTAACTAGAGTTCAATTTGCATAACTAATACATTATACAACGTTTTTGTAAAATATAGTGTGAAGATTTCGGGAATCTGCGTTGTTTGACTGGACATTATTTCACTTATTTTACCATGTCTGTGCCGGAGAAAGACAACCTTTCCAAGAAGAGAGACTTCGTCGATAATTCAACATTTCAGAAAATCCGATCGAAGCTCATGTTGATGACATGGGCGGAGGTATCTCCTCGGCTCTCGAAACTGTAGTGCAGCCCGATGGTTCGCTCGCTTTCCTGTGGACGCAGCAGCAGACCAACATGCAGCGCAAAGCCGCAGCGATCCGGCTCAGCCGTATGGAACTCGAAGCCCTTGCGCATGGCGGTGGGAGTATCGCGCATCATGTCACCATTGAACTCGGCCTCGGCATAGAGAATGGTGTCTTTCGCCTGACAGACGATGCCGGAGCCGATGCGCCCACGGGTATAGCTAAGCACCCGGATTTCTTCCTCACCGGCGGTGGTATCGCCCGAGCTATAGTAATCGACCCCGCCATAGAGATTCCAGCTCAGGCAATCGCTGAGTTTCAGAGCCCAATTCAGACGGCTGTTGGCAATGATGCTGTTGTGGTGCCAGTTTTCATAGCCGGAGTAGGCACCGGGGTCAGTCTCCGTGCGTCCGCCGCCGAAAGCAAGGTAGAGTCCAATCTGCTGATCACTATCGGCAGGAAGAAAAGCATGGTGCATGTAAACGGCGGCCTGCAGGGTAGTCTGATCCAATTCTCCGAAACTATCGCCGGATACGGTGCCGATGGAGCCACCGACAGCAATACCAAGCCGCGTGCTGTCTGAGGCAGCGGCATCGGCTCCGATGGCAACTCCATACGCGCTGCAGTCACCGCCGGGCAGACTGTTACCAGAATCGGTTTCCGTGATTCCGCCCATGAAGGCGAGCCAAGTACCGACAATACCGCTACGGCTCTGGTCGTGTATGGTCTGCATGAAGATGTCGGACGCCAGAGCTGCTCCCCAAGCACTCTGCATACCGGCCTGGCTGAGTGCACTGCCGGCTTCAGCGGAGAGCCCCTCCTGTTCTGCCGAGTCGCTGCTCCCCTCTCCTGCACTTTCTCCCTTATTCTGGTGAGGGTCGTTACTATTGTTACCCGAGGTATCGATGATCGGTCCCGGATCTTTGGAATCGTGAGGTCCATCTGAGCCATCATTTTCGCCCGGCAGCTCTTCCTTATCGGAGGGGGGAGTCTGCTCCGGGGTGTCGATGACGGGCCCTTCAGGATTTATCGGTTTTTCAGGCTGCTCATTCGGAGGAGTATCCGGGCTCACGGGTGGGATAGGAGGCGCAGGCTCGGGGGTAGTCGGCTCAAGTGTGGTGATAGTGATGCTTCCGCTTGTCACGGTGAGTTCGTAATCGGCGGCATCGATGCCGAAGAAGTCATAGTAATCTGTGACGGCACCGCTTAGCAGACGATTGTATCGCAAGAAAGTCTGACTCTTACCGATGGCGGCAGGCTGCTCCTGCTGCAGCGTCGTCGGACTGCTGAGGACAAGTGTGCCGACCTGCAACGTAGACGATGCGTCACTGAGAATCAGGGTGCCGCCATTGAGAGTCAGAGCCGCACTAAGGGAGTTCGTTCCGCTGATACGCAGCTGGGACGCACCGGAGCTGCTCGTGGAGAGGGCACGAGCAGCGGCTTGTCCGGCCGTTGCCAGATTGCCGCTTACCGTTGCGTTATTCAGGTGCCAGGTGCACCCCGCGCTGATGGCGGCCGTACCGTTAGTCGGCAGATGCAGCACCCCATCGGAGTTTATCTTCAGATTGCCCTTGAAAGCTCCTCCACCTGATAAATCGAGCATCGAATGGGAGTGCAGCTCCAGTTCTTCGTCTGATGACAGTTCAACTCCGGCACTGATTCTGATACCCTTGCCTGGGCTGATGTGCAGCTTGCGTGCAGAAGTCCGGGAGGAAACAACCATATCCTCCTCTACAAGGAGTCGTCCACAGAAACACCCGGCCTTTTCCAGGGCTCCACCCTTGAAGTAGATATCATTATTCACCGCATAGTCACCCAGATTCAGCTGTCCCCCTTCGACAACAATGGCTCCGCTGCCGAAAGAAGCATCACCCCCGGCTTTCAGAATCCCTTCTTTGAGCAGAGTGCCGCCGGAGTAACTGTTGATACTGTTCATGCTCATCGTACCCGAACCCTCCTTAGTCAGAGAGGTCTCACCGCTTATCTGCCCAAGCCCTCCCAGTGTAGAGTCGCCCTCACCTCGTACCAGCATAGATTTGGGAAGCACCGGTCCATCTATCATCACCTCGCCGGCACCGTCGAATATAACAGCCTGACCATCATCATAGTTATACAACTCATTTGCCCACACCTGCACATTCCCGTTGAAAACAAAATCCTTGTTGGCGTGTGGCCCTCCTCCTCCGGGTATGATAACCTCCCCACTGACGATCGGTAACGCACAGAGAAGCATATAGAAAGACCGCCTGAGAGAGTGTGTTATTTTCATACGTGTAGCCAGAATTGAAATATTGAGAAGAAATACAGAATTTCGGGCAGAAAAGCCTATGCACATTCTGCCAGATTTATGATGATATGCAAGTTTTTTTTGCCGTTTTGTGGATTTTCGCACAAGCACGAGCAAAAGACTTGTTGACAGAAGGGAATTACGTCTAAGCCAGCGGCCTTTTGTGGGTGAGATGCTCAAAAAGCAAAGTGAGCTCTACACGCAGTTGGGAGTAACACCCCTCCATACTGGGGCATCGTTAGAGTAACCGAAAAATCAGCAGGAAATCCAGGTTCCATGGTGTTGGATGTTCTGAGTCGACGCAGGTATCGCATTTGATTTTACAACGTAAGCACTTAACCAGCGACATGCCTTGAGCCATTTTGGTCACCCACGACTTACCACGTGACTTGCTATAGCTGTCTGGGGGTGGCTTTTTGCAAATCGGGTATGGGTAGAATACCCGGTAAAAGATCCAGATATCCTCCGGATGCTCGGTAGGTGGGCAATTTTCGTAATACCTCTGTCAGCCATGCCCGGGGATCTACTCCCACACGTTTGCACTCCTCCACCATCGTATAGAGGATGGCCGAGCGTCCCCGGCTTCCGGGGCTCCGATAAACAGACAATTTTTGCGTCCTATGGTCAACGGTCGGATGGTTCGCTCCACATGGTTGTTATCCATGGGCACTGCCGGGTTATCCAACCAGTGCATGAGGGTGTCTTTTCGTTCCAGGGCATAGTCTATGGCGTTCCTCAGCTTGTTAAGGGGAGGATTTTCGCTGTCTTTTGCCTTGCGCTCCAGTTCTTTGAAGAATGCATCTGCCAATGGTCGGGGTTTTTCGTTTCTTTCGGCGGCTCTTTTTTCCGGGGGTGCATCGATTTCGCGTAACTCTCGCTCCAGCGCATAGAGGGGGGCGATTTGCTTCACTATGTCGAGACTTCACTTGGGGTCATTGCCGCATCTGGCGGTTTCTATAAACTTGCGACGTACGTGTGCCCAGCAATTCTGCCGGTCTGGTTTCGTTGCACCTTCCTCAAGTTTTTTTATCCAGCTTTCGTAGGCATCATAGCCATCCGAAACAATGGTGCCGCCATAGGGGCGTCCCTTTTCTTTCATTCCCTCGCGCAGCAGCGTGTCGAGCACATCTCCGCTTCGCCCATCCTGCCAATAATAAAGGTTCATTCCGCTCTCTGCGCAGCTCATGGCCCACATATAGCCGTTCTTCTTGCCGGAACGCAGGCATCGGAATGGGGTTTCGTCCACATGCAAGACTTCGGAATCCAACAGCTCGCTGTGCATCGCCTTCCAGATAGGGCTCAGCGCCTCGGCTACGGCTTTGTGCCAATTGCACACCGTTGCCTCATCCAGCCCGCTGAGCCCCATGCGCTCCAACTCCTGTATCATCCGATAAAAGGGCAGATGCAGGCAAAACTTGCTGTGCAGCACGTGAGCCAGCATGCTTGCTCCCATGTTGGAACCTGCTAAAATGCTTGCCGGTGCCGCCGCGTAGACAATTTTGGTGGATTTGGATTCCCCCTCATTGAGGCGCATAAAGCCGGGGCGACGGTAACGATGCAATTCCAGATGACTGGGCACCATTTCCAGGCGATATGAGCACTTATCCATACTTTCCGGTAATTGCCGATAAGTATTCGGATTCTGCTTCACTTCTTCCGGGATAACAAGGTGCTCCAGCACCTTGTCTGTCCTGATCAGCAGTTTGCGTTTGTGCGCTTTCTTGGGGGAAGACTTCTCTTTTTCTTTCCCCGGTGCGGATTTCTCCTGCGGTTTCTGAGATTCATCCGGAGTATCCTTCTCCCCTTCATCATCGACTACCGGGATAGAGATGAATTCGGCCTGCTCGCTTTTGGTGCCGTAAAGCTGCTGTTTGAGGCAATTGACTTGCTCTGTCAGCCGACTTACCGCAGCTTGCAGAACCTGATTCTCCTGCTTGTGTTGTTGATTAGATGAGCGCAGCATATCCAGCTCCACCTGCGGGGAGAAGATGAAGTTCAGTTGCTTTTCAGAGGAGCCGCTCACGCGCGCGATTATACACTAAAAGTATTGATTTTACAAGAAAATTACACTTCATACCACGTTTTTTTCATGCATTTTTTTAACTCGATTCCATCCAGTAGAAGGGTCAGAGCCGTGGGCTGGATTTGCAGCCAATTTTCAGCCGTATCAGCTGCAGGTTTCGGCCAGCTGAAGGTGCCTTGTTCGAGCCGTTTGCTGAAAAAATTCAAACCGCTTTCATCGTGCCACACGATGTTTATCAGCGTGCCGGGCTTGTTGATGAATGCGTAGTAAGTGCCCTGCAAAATGCTTTCTTCCCGTTGGCTGCATATCACCCCTTGCAGAGTGAGCATGCGGCAACGTAAATCGAGGCGTTCATGGTACAGGTATATCGGCGTTTTGTGTGGTAAGGTAAACATAGCATACCATTATCGCATGCCTGTCTACAATGTCGTTGGTTAAGAGCTTACCTTGTGTTTTGGTGTATCCATAACACGCTGAAACAAGGCATCCCATTGTTTTGCAATGCTGGTGGGGTTAAATCGTTGGGCGCTTAATTCCCCGTTTCTGCCCATTTCCTCTCGTTCGTTTGGATGCGTTATCAGCCATCGGAGCGTGTTAACATATTGCTTTATACTAAAGGGACGAACAAGCATACCATTTTTACCATGTGTAATAATATCTCGGACGGAGGCGTATGATGAAAATGCTACCGGAACGCATCCATGTTGCTGAGCTTCAACTAGGACAAGCCCAAATCCTTCATGTGTGCTTGTTAGACATAAAATGGGAGATTCTTTGTAGAAATCAGAGGGATCCTGAGCACCCGTAAAGAGGACTCTTTTAAGATTTAATTTCTGCGCTAAATCGAGAAAAAAATGATATCGAGGACCGTCACCAACAATGACTAATTCCCAATCATCAAATTCAGATTGTAATTTTTTCCATATGTGAAGAATTCGATCAATACGTTTGGCTCGTAGCTCCATTCTCGAAACAACTAGGATTTGCTTCTTTTTGAGAGTATAATCCACAGTGTTGATGATGGGTTTAACTGGATTTGATATGTATGACGCATGATCCAGCTTTTTGATTTTGGCATATCTTTTGAAGATGGACAAGAAGTGGGGCGAGAGAAGCACAAATTGATCACATACATCGTACATCTTTTTTAGGTGTTTTCCCTTACGATAATTTCTAGCCAGGTAGGAAATAGGGAACTTAAGCAAGCTATACAGGTAGGGGAAAATGCTACCCCCTTGCAAAGCATTGTACCTTTGTTCAGCGAGGAGGTCGAAAGCATCCAAACCAAGAGCTCTTGGTTCAGAGTGATGTTCATATATCAGTCGGACATTTGTTCCAAGGATGGAGTTTTCGCATATCGGATTGTAGCTGTGAGCTAGTAATATATCAATATTGTTCTCTAACAAGAAGTTATGTAAGACTTCTTTGTTTTTGCTTGAATTAATGGGTGTTGTATCTGGTAATTTACACATCACAACACCAGTCAAAGGTTCACGGCGATGTTGGTGTAAGCAGCAAAAAAATATATCATGTTTTTTCTGTAATTCCGGGATAAGGTTCAGGCAAAAGCGTTCAATCCCTCCAACCGTTGGTTCGGGGTCGTGCACAGAATAAAAACAGATCTTCATTTTATCTGATGAGGTTATGGTTCGCGTCCTGTCTGAAATAATTCATAGTAGAAGATGTTTACCCCACCAGCAGCTTGCGTTGCCAGGGCATCAGGCGGGCGAGGCCGGTGGTTTCGTGGTTAGCGATGGATTCGAGCTGGGAGCGGGAGGCGATAAGGGAGTTTTCGAGGTTGAGTTCCTGAGCTCGGGCGTCGCGGATGGCTGACCAGTGAGCCAGACGGGAGTCGAAGTGGGGGTCTTGCTCGTGGCGCTCTCGGGGTGGTTGGATGGGGTAGTCTTCCTCATCCATCAGCTGGAAGCGGTCGATGACTTTGCGGAACCGAGCCGCGCGGTGATTGTGGAAGCTGTGCAGCGGGGAGACGGTGCGGAACTCCTGTAGAGCCAGGCTCCAGCGCAGGAGGTCGTTGTTGGAGCAAACCATAAATGAGGGTCTGTCCATCTCGGCGGCTTCGCGGTCGCGCCAGAGCCAGAGTTCCCGCAGAGCTGCCAGCCCACGAGGGGTGAACTTGCCGCAGCCTTTGATACGCCACGGATCCTGCGATGCTGCGTTGAAGCGTTCGTAGCCATGCTGCAGATTGTGGGCGCAGCTTTGAAGAAACCAGTCGTAGCGCCCCAGCCTGTTCAGTTCTGCTACTAATTTGTCTGCCATTTCGAGCATGTATTTCACATCGCCTTGGGCGTATTCCTGCATGGCCGGGGGGATGGGGCGGCGTCCCCAGTCGGCTTTCTGGTTTTTCTTGCTGAGAACGATGCCGTAGAAGTGTTCCACGAGAGCCGCCAGCCCGAATTGGCGGAACCCGACCAGCCGCGCGGCAATCTGGGTGTCGAGTATCATGTGCGGGAGTACTCCGAAGGCTCCCTGCAGCAGACTCATATCATAGTCTGCACCATGCATCCATACATCAGCATCCTGAAGCCAGAGCGTGAAGAGGGTCATATCTTCGATGGCGAGGGGGTCGATGATGGTGACGCCATCGGCATCAGCGTACTGAATCAGGCACAGTTTTTCGCGGTGGCGGTGCAGACTGTCGGCCTCCAGATCAAGCACAGTACGCCCCTGCGGCTGCCGCGCGGCGCGCTGCTTCCAATTGAAAAGTGCCTCTGCATCTGCTATCATGACGGGTGCGTATGCTACCACAGACTTGCGTAAATATCAAGCATAATGGCATAGCTGACAATCAGACAGGGAGCCGGTAATCAGAGGACGATGGATTTCTGCACTGATAAAATGCGCAATGTCTCTCTATCTTCTTGCGTGACGGTGGAAAATAATGTAGGGTAAATTGCATGAAAACAGGGCGTATTTTTCTGTTCACAGCAGTGGTATCCGGACTTGTCTCCTGCTATGGCACTAAAGATTTTACCATCAGAACCGCTCCCGAGGGCGCCCGGATAGCCATCAATGGCAAGGACGTGGGTGCGAGTCCGATAACAGTGGAGATTGAGCAGGATAAGAACCTGGGTATCGTGGCGTACAAACCCGGTTACACGGTGGCTTCTGAAACGGTACCGACGCAGACCAGCACCATTCTTTCCTGGATATGGACCAAGGATTCTCCCTATGCCAAGTATATCGAGGAGGACGAAATCCTGCTTCCTATGCGCAAAATAGCCACTGTCGAAAACTACCGCCCCACGACACTGGAGCCTTATACCGGCGGCGGTGGCCGCACGGCTCCCGGGCGTACGGACAGGGGAAACTCGTCTGCTGCGCCTCCTCTGCGTGATATGCCGACACTGGACTGAACCAGAGGTCAGAGTCCCATCTTGCCGGGGTTGAGGATGCCGGCGGGGTCGAGCGCTTTCTTCAGCGAACGGTGCAGGCTCATGGCAACAGGGCCAACGGCATGCTCGAACCAGGGAGCCTTGGCCAGCCCGATGCCGTGTTCGCCGGTGATGCTGCCACCGTGGCTGACGACCCAGTCGAAGAGTCGGTTTACCAGTGCGTCAGCCGGGGGGCGGATGTCTCGCCCCTCCGCATCCTTGAGCACCATGATGTTGGTGTGGATGTTGCCATCACCGGAGTGGCCGAAACACGCCACGGGAATTCCGGTTTCCTGTTGCATGCTTTCGCAGAACTCCACCAGCGCCACCAGCTGAGAGCGGGGGATGACGATATCTTCGTTGAGTTTGGTGAGGCCTGTGGCCTTCAGACTGTATGAGAACTCGCGCCGCAGCTGCCAGATGGCTTCTACTGCATCTTCCGTTAGTGCTGGGACAATATCCACCGCGCCTGTATTCCGCAGGATGTCAGCGATAGCTCCGAGTTCGGAGGAAACGGTATCAGCTCGACCATCAATTTCGATGATGATGTGCCCCTGTGCCGCCTCCGGCAGAACTCCGGGCCCCAGATATCGGCGTGCTGCTGCCAGGGTGAATGCATCGGTTATCTCCAGCGCGCAGGGCAGGTGCCCCCCCTGGAGCACATTCTGCACGGCCTGTGCGGCTTGTGAGAAGCGGGGGAATGAAGCATGGAGCGCTGCACGAGCAGGTGGAGCCGGGATGATGCGCAGCGTGGCCTGCGTGATGATACCGAGCATACCCTCAGAGCCACAGAATAGCCCCACGAGGTCAAATCCCTGCTTGTTCTTGTGGGTGCGCCCGCCGCAGGTCAGGATGCTGCCGTCCGGCAGTACGACGGTGAGTCCCAGCACGTAGGCGCGCGTGACGCCGTATTTCAGACATCGCGGACCGCCTGCATTGGTGGCGATATTGCCGCCGATGCTGGATTCCTTGCGCGAGGCCGGGTCGGGTGGGTAGAACCAGCCCAGACGGGCGCAGGCATCCTGCAAATCGGCAGTCAGAACTCCGGCTTCGACCACCGCCACCCCGTCGGCGGGATTCACCTCGATGATACGCGTCATCGCGGCAGTTGAGATGACCAATCCACCTTTCACCGGTACGCATCCACCCACGTAGCCCACACCCGCACCGCGCGGTGTGACCGGTATACCGTGGGCGTGCGCCACCTTCATGGCCGTGGCAACATCTTCTGTGGAACTGGCCAATACCACAGCTTCCGGCAGAGCCGATGCGTACCACTTATCCCCGGCATGCGCCTGCAGCACAGCCTTGTCGGTATGCACGCAATCGCCCAGCGAATCTTTCAGTTCATCAATCCAGTTCATCGTACCTCGTGTCTTACTCTTTGTCTGTGCCCCAGCGGCGGTGCAGCCATGCCTCGGCCGGAGAGAAGAGAATCTTGTCTGCCAGCAGCCCCACCAGGATGATGATAAACATGATGCCGATGACCTGGTACATGCGCTGCAGCTCACGGCCATAGTGCAGGTATTGGCCGATACCGAATCCGGATACCACCGACACGTAAATCTCTGCTGCCATGAGAGAACGCCAGGCGAAAGCCCATCCCTGTTTCATTCCGCTCACGACGAAAGGAGCCGAGGCCGGCAGGGTGACAAACACGAGCGTATGCAGCGGCCCTGAGCCCATGGTGCGGGCGGCGCGGGCGTAGATGGGCGGTACGCTGCGCATCCCATTCTGCGTGGAGAGCAGCACGCTCCACAGTGTGCCCATGATGACCACGAAGAGCAGAGCCGCCTCCGTCTGCCCGAACCAGATGCAGGCCAGCGGCACCCAGCAGACACTCGGCAGAGCCTGCAGCCCCAGAGCCAGCACGCCGAGCGTGTCGCTCACGCATCGGAATCGCGCGGAGAGCATCCCCAGCGGCACGCCGAGTATCAGCCCGATGGCGTAGCCGATGAGCAGGCGTCGCAGGGTGATGAGCATGGAGAGCGGAATCTTACCGTTGACGATATTGTCCCACAGGTATTGGGCGACCACACTGGGAGAGGGCAGGACAAAAGGCGACCACAGGCTATCGCTCAGCCCCAGGAAAGCCAGCTCGCCGGTGCAGCCGGCCCATACCATGATGAGCAGAATGAAGAATAACAGGGAGATGAGAAATCGCTTCATGTCAGATGGGGTGAGGATTAATCGGATTCAGCGGCAGTGTAGCCCTTCAGTGCAGAGGTAATCTGCATCGAGAGGTCTGCGAGGTCATGGTTGTTGATATTACGGGGACGCTCCAGTCCCACGGCGAATTGCTCACGGATGCGCCCGGGATGCGGCGAGAAGAGCACCACCCGGCTGCCCAGACAGACAGCCTCGCGCACATTGTGTGTCACAAAGATAATCGTCTTGCGGCGCTTGGCCCACACATCCTGGATGTCGCCGTAGAGCCGTTCGCGTGTCATGGCATCCAGCGCAGAGAAGGGCTCATCCATCAGCAGTATTTTCGGATTCGGAGCCAGCGAGCGCGCCAGTGCCACGCGTTGGCGCATGCCGCCGGAGAGCTCGTGGATGTTGGCGTGTGCGAAGCGGTCCATTTTTACCAGGAAGAGGTAATATTTTGCCACTTCCAGCCGCTCCTTATCCGTGAGATTGGGCTTTTGTTTCAGTCCGAACATCACGTTACCGATGACATCCAGCCAGGGGAAGAGCGCATGCTCCTGAAACATCACCATGCGGTCACGGCCCGGCCCGGTAATCGGTACACCGTCGATAAGAGCCAGACCGCTGTCCGGTTTCTCCAGGCCGGCGATGATATTGAGTAGCGTGGATTTGCCGCAGCCGCTAGGCCCGACGAAGCAGACAAACTCACCTTCATTGATGGTGAGCGATACATCATCCAGTGCCCGTACGGCGCCATTACGGGTGTGGAAGTCCTTGCACACGTGCTCTACGCTTAATTTGGCGGTAGGGAACGCATTGATTTCCTGTTCTAGTTTATCGTGCATCTCGTTATTCCTGAGTGTCGGGGGTGTAAATCAGACCTTGCAGCGGTGGTACGCGATCCAGCAGTCCTGCTGCCTGAGCATCCTTGACGAACTGTTCCAGCCCGGGAAGGTCTATTTCTGTGGTCAGTGTCAGCCGTTCCCATGCCCGCTCTACAATCTCCGGATCCATGGGCGCCTGAGTCAGTTCGGTGAGCTCATCGGTGATATGCTTCTTCGCTTCTGCCGGGTGTTCCTTAATCCATTGCGTCAGCTCTCGGTGGGCGCGGGTGAGGAGGGCAGCTTCACGCGAGTGATGTTTCAGCCAGCCGGTGCGGGCAGCCAGTACAGTCGTGACCACCTGCGGCTCCTGCACCAGTACACGGGCGCCCGCCATCAGTTCCAATCGGGTGACCCAGGGCTCCACCGTCCAGCAGGCATCGATATCGCCCTGCTTCATGAGTTGCAGCTGCATGGCGTTGGGCGTAGGCGCAACTCGGCAATCCCCCGCGCCCTCCAGTGTGCAGGTCAAGCCGTTTTTCTGCAGCCATGCGCGGCAGGATACATCCTGCGTGTTGCCCAGCTGGGGTGTAGCAATGCTGCGGCCTTTGAAATCCGCCGGTTTCTGAATGTCGCTGTCCGGTGCCGTCAGCAGCGCCGCTCCGCCGTTGACCGCGCCTGCCAGCAGCCGGATTTCGCGGCCACCGGCCACGGCGTAGGCATTCAGCGCCGGGCTGGGGCCGACGTAGGTGACATCGGCAGTCTTTCCGAAAAGCGCCTCCATAGCCGTGGGGCCCGCGTTGAACGTATGCCATTGGAAAGTATAGCCGGGCAGGTAGCGTTCGAACCATCCCTGGCCGTGCCGACTCATGTTGCGAGCCACAAGCCCCTGCACATGAGTGACATTCGGGAAACAGCCGATGCGAATCTCCCGGCTGTCCGGGTTCTCCCTGTTGCACCCTCCCAGTCCCAGTGCCAGCAGTCCGACAGCCAGGTAGCTCACCATACGCTTCATCATCACCCCTCAGACTAGCAGAAAGTACGCAGTCGGTCAAGTTTCCGCTCAGACATTTTATCTTCGGGGTGTAATACCTTTCATCGGTATGATAAACATCGTTCGCAAGGTGTCGTGTTTTTCTGTTGACATGGTGGGAGTGCTGATATAACATGCGGAGCGTATGCGATACGCAATGTGTCGATACGCAATAATTGTTTCTCAATCAATTCACACTGCAATGAAATACATTACTCTGTCTCTTATGGCCGCCGCTGCACTGGTGCTGACCAGCTGCGGTGCACCTCGCGTAGGTGTTCTCTATACCGATATCACCATGCCCGTAGCAGCCGGCAATGCCTCCGGCAATCGCATTGGCACCTCCAAGTCTACGACTTATTTCGGCCTGATTGCTTTGGGCGATGCATCCGTTGAAGCCGCCAAGCGCAATGGCCGCATCTCTTCCGTGAATACCGTCGATGTACAGGTGAAGAGCACACTGGGTGTGGTTACCACTTACGTTACAACGGTTCGTGGTAACTGATAGGAACTTTTGTCAGTTTCTTTTCGGCGTCGGAGTTCAACGGGCTCCGGCGCCTTTTTCAATAGGCTGGGCGAATCCCAGCTGCCGTTGATGTTTTTTTCGGGGGGAAGCACCCTTGACTCGACGGGCAGAACCTGTTAGACTCAGGCACATGAAAGAAAGTGTACCTGAGAACGTTACAGAGCTACTGGGGGAGGATGAAAAACCGCTATGGATGATGCGCCAGCGCCGGTACATCAACAATGCCCGCGCGGCTTGTCTCCTCGTGGGCTTTGTTTTCATGGTGCTGCCGGTGGTGGTGTGGGGTTGCGCCCGCGTCAGTCTGACAGTGGGTACGCTGGCGATGTTCGCAGCCGGTTGGCTGGGGTTGCTGTGCTTGTGTGCATGGGGCTACGTGAGCAGAGGCCGGAAGATGGAGCGCACGCTGTTTGTGCTGACAGATCAGCGGGCGCTTCTGATAGATGAACCCCGTCGGTCCGGGGGGCAGATGGTGGTATGGGTGAAGCCAATCTCTCCAATGTTGGTTTCCAAAGTTCGTCGGCATCGCAACGGCAGCGTTGATTACATATTTGCCGAGGAGAAAACAGGTCGAGTCACGCAGGAGCTGGGTTTCATGCGTGTGCCCCCGGAGCAGAACCCCGAGATGCTGCTGGCTGAGCTGGGCGCGACCCTCCCGGAGCGAAAGGAGAAACGCAAGCTTCATACCATTGAGTGTCCCAGGGCAACGGCCTGGGGTGTGGTCGGCTACCTGCTGGTGGTGTGCGGTCTTGTCTGGGTGTTGTCGCGGATGGTGGAGTCCGAAGGGGCGTATCTGTTCTTCACTGGTGAGAAGACGGAAGCTCTGGTTGTCGATTTTGAGCAGGTGCAGGAGAAAAAAGGACGCCGCCGGAAGCGGGAAGTGACTGTGAATTACCCCGTACTTGCGTTCCGAACAACAACGGGGATTCCGTGGGTCGCGCTGAGTCTCTACGGATACGAAGAACCGCCCTTTGGCAAGAACGACAAAGTCCAAATCTTCTACGATGCCGCGAATCCGACCCGAGCGACGATGGATGACGAATCGGTGCTGATAGCTCCGGGGGTAGTCCTGGCTTTCCTGCTGTGGTGGGGGTGGAGCTGCTATCGTTACATCGCCCTGTGGCGGGTGTTGCGCAGGACGGACGTTCTGTATGTCGATATGTCCGGTGATGGTGCCGGGTCGACACCACAACAAACTGCGGGCAATGCCGCGCAGAAAGCTTGACTTGAGCCCGGTGGATGCTAATATGAGCACACTATGACGCAAGATGCTCTTCTTCAGTTGCTGGAGGCGGATGCCCGGTTGAGCGATCAACAGATAGCGGAACGCCTGGGGGTGAGTGCAGACTCTGTTGCCGCACGCCGCGCCGCCTTGGAGCGCGAAGGGCGAATTGTCGGCTATCGTACGATAGTGAATGACGACGAGGATGGAGTGTCTGCCTTTATCGAGGTGCGCTGTACGCCCGAACGCGGTGGTGGTTTTGACAAACTGGCTCGCCGTATTTCCCGTTTTCCTGAGGTGCGTCATTGCTATCTGATTTCCGGAGGTTTCGACCTGTTGGTGATGGTGGAGGCTCGTTCGCTGATGGACGTGGCTCGTTTTGTGAGTGAGAAACTTTCCGGCGCAGACGGTGTCATCTCCACGGCCACGCATTTCCGCCTCAAGACCTATAAGAACAACGGGCTTCTCTTCGAGGAAGAGAAGATGCATGAACGCCTGATTGTTGCCCCCTGATACTTCTCCCTCTCTCTCTCCGGATTTAACCTTTTCTCTCATAACATGAACTGGAACCGCATGCTTTCCAAACAGGTGACGGATCTGCCCCGCTCGGGTATCCGTGAGTTCTTTGACCTCGTGACAGGCAGCAAGGATATCATCTCCCTCGGAGTGGGTGAGCCTGATTTCGTCACGCCGTGGAATATCCGCGAAGCCGCCATTACATCGTTGGAAAAAGGACATACCACCTATACCAGTAACTATGGCCTGGAGTCATTGCGCCGAGCCATCGCGAAGTATGTCGAGGGCTTTTTCAACGTTTCCTATGATCCGCTTTGCGAAATTCTGCCGACGGTGGGGGTGAGCGAGGCGATAGACCTGGCACTGCGTTGCCTGATTAATCCCGGGGACGAAGTGCTGTACCACGAGCCTTGCTACGTGAGCTACGCTCCCTCAGTGTCGCTGTGCTACGGCATCCCGAAGGTGGTGGAGACGACTATAGACGACCTGTTTGCGCTCAATCCGGCACGGCTTGAGGAAGCCATCACCCCGAAGACCAAGGTGCTGATGCTGAACTTCCCGACCAACCCCACCGGCTCCATCGCGCCGCTGGAGACGCTGAAAGCCATCGCTGATATCTGCGTGAAGCATGACCTCTTTGTTCTGACGGATGAAATCTATTCCGAATTGCGCTATGACGGTGTGAAGCATGTGTCCATCGCTTCGCTGCCGGGCATGAAAGAGCGTACCCTGCTGCTGCATGGTTTCTCCAAGGCATTTGCCATGACCGGTTTCCGACTGGGGTATGCCTGCGGCCCGCATGAACTCATCGAGCAGATGATGAAGATACACTCCTACACGATGATTTGCCCGACCATTACCTCGCAGGAGGCCGGTATCGAGGCATTGAAGAACGGAGTGCCCGCCATGCGGGAGATGCGCGACAGCTACCACATGCGCCGCGATTACGTAGTTGGCCGGTTCAACGATATGGGGCTGGACTGCCACATGCCCGGCGGTGCATTCTACACGTTCCCGAGCGTGCAGCGCTTCGGCATATCCTCCAAGGAGTTTGCGATGCGCCTGCTCACTGAATATCGAGTGGCCGCTGTGCCGGGTACGGCATTCGGCGCCTGTGGTGAGGGCTACTTGCGCTGCTGCTATGCCACGGCATATAATCTGCTGGAGGAAGCGTGTGATAAGATGGCCAGATTCTGTGATTCGCTGCGGTGAATCACAGAATGGGACTGCGCTCGGGAATGGCGAATGAAAAAGTTCGCTGCGCCGGTGCGCAGAAGCTTTCCGTTATTGGCCGGTTCGTCAGTTGTAACCCGTGAATCAGCAAGATGATCTATTCAGCGTTTCCTTCCGTATGACTGAGCAGAAACTGTTTCGCACCTGCGTCGTACCCTTCGTCCTGTTTCTGGCGCTGAATATGCTGTTGTTTGTCGCGGAGAGCAGCTGGCAGTGGGATCATCCGTCAGCTCCGTGGTATCAGCGTGCACCTGAGATGCTGATATACCCGCTGCAGGTAGTAGTGTGCGGGGCGTATCTCTGGCGTATTCGCAGAGGGATAGATTGGCGAGCCTCTGTTCCGGCCTGCCTGCTCGGCGTTCTGGCCGGTGTGGTAGGAATTACCGTCTGGCTTGTGCCTTACGTTGCCGGCTGGGTGCCGGCTGAGGGGGGCTTCACACCGGAAAAGATATTCGGGGCTGATTCGGCACTGGTAGGGGTGCAGTACGCATTCCGCTTTGCCCGGGCGGTGGTCGTGGTCGCGTTGGTGGAGGAGCTTTTCTGGCGCGGCTATTTGATGCGCTGGTGCATCAATCGCGATTTTCCGCAGCTCGTACCCATCGGGCAGGGGAGTTGGGTTTCTTACATAGTGGTGACGTTGGCGTTCATGCTGGCACATCATCCGGTGGACTACGCCGGAGCCTTCGTGTATGGTACGCTGGCGTATGGGGTGGTGCTGCGCACGCGCTGCCTGCTTCCTGTCATTCTCATGCATGCCGTGGCCAATCTGATGATGGGGCTATGCGCCGTGAGTCTGAATCTGCCGCATCTCTGGTGATAGAACGATTTTTATGAAAGCATTTATTTTAGGCGCAGGATTGGGAACCCGACTGGCTCCTCTGACCCATATTCTCCCCAAGCCCCTGGTTCCCATATTCCAGAAACCGCTGATACAGCATACCTTGGACCACTACATCCGAGCCGGAATCAGCGAGTTCATTATCAATATCTCCTGCCTTCCACTCATGTGGGAGCGCGCTTTCCCCGAGCCAACGTATCGCGGGTGCGCGGTGCATTTCAGCCATGAGGATGAACCGTTGGATTCGGGGGGCGGCGTGAAGAAAATCGTCCCGCTGATGGCGTCAGATGAACCGCTGTTGGTGCATAACGGCGATATCCTGACGGATATCCCGGTGAGTGAGTTGCTGGCAGAGCATCGTCGCGCGGGCAACTGGGTGACGCTGGCTCTTCGTAGCGTGGATGGCAAGCGCAATGTCGGCTTTGATGCCGAGACCGGCAGGATTACCGATATGCGGCATGCCTTGGGGGTGAACCCCGGGACACACCAGTTTGCCGGCGTCTACATCATGGAGCCCTGTGTGGCCGAGATGTTCCCGTCGGAGGATAAATTCTCCATCGTACCCATCTGGCTGGAGCTCATTCGTCGCGGAAAGGTGGGAGGAGTCGTGTTCGATTGGGCCTCCTGGCATGAAATTGGCTCGCCGCAGATGTATCTCGATGCTGTGCTGGAGATGAGCAGTCGCGAGCGTATACACCCCACGGCTCGTATTGCTCCGGGAGCTGATTTGGGGGAAGATTGCGTGGTGGGGCAGGATTCCGTCATTCCGGATGGCTGTGTGCTTGATGATTGCATCGTCTGGCCGCGTACCCACGTGGAACCCGGGAAGTACAGCCGCTGTATTCTGACACCCAGAATACGGGTACAACTGTGAAAGCTCGTCATTGACAAAGCCTCCCGGGGCTGATAGACTCAGGGCAGCGTGGCGAGACCACTCACAGAGATAGTTGCCAAATCTCCCGCATTTGCCGGAGAGCTGGGGCGGCTGTGTCGTGGCGGTACACGAGAGGAGCCGGTGGTGTTTGACCGGGTATGCCCGGCGGCTTTTTCTTTTGTTGCGGCTTTGGTGGCGGCGCAGTCGCAGCAGCCTCGCCGTATCTGGGTGGTGGCCGATGCCCTGCCCATGCAGGAGCGGGTAGCTGCGGAATGGGCTCTGTGGGAGGGACCTGATGCAGTGTTTGTGCCGGAGCGTGAGACCCACATCAACAACGGCCTGAGTGACCCGGATCTGGCGGCAGAGCGACTGGAGGCCCTGAAAAATATCTCCGCTTGCCCGAAGGCTCCGCAGGCGGTGATTGTGACAGCTGCGGGCCTGAAACAGGCGGCTCCTGTCTTTACGGACGATGTCGCCTGTTCTCTGACACTGAAGGTAGGGCAGGAGCTGCCGCCGGAGAAGCTGACGGCGCAGCTGACAGAGCGCGATTTTGACCGTGTGGATCAGGTGACTGCTCGCGGAGAGTGGAGTCTGCGTGGCGGTATTCTGGATGTGTTTCCACTGCAGTCTGCGTGGCCGCTGCGTGTGGAGTTTTTCGGGGACGAAATCGAGAGTATTCGCGCCTTTGATGTGGATTCTCAGCTTTCTTTCCGTAAGCTGGAGGAAGCCGAACTGGTGCTGGATGAACCTCCCTCCGCGCGGCTTCTGGAGCACCTGATTGCGCCGGAGGACTGGGTCGTCAGTCTGCCGGGTTGCGGTGTTCCGGGGGATGTGCTGGTGTTTGAACTGCCGCCGGACAGAGATGAGGCTCTGCCGCAGCTGGATGAGCGCGAAGAGCAGGCCAATACGGCCTTTTTCGGCTCACCGCTCGGGTCATTTGAGACGGGTGATTTTGTGATGCAGGAAGCCCGCCGTACCCTGGCTCGTAACGGCTTGATGCAATGGCGCCGTGATAAGTGGCGCGTGGTGATGTACTTTCCCCATGAGGGTGAAAAACGGCGATTTGAGGAAATTTGCGGGGAGGATGAAGCATGGTCTGCGGTGCAGAGCCGCGACGGCGATTTGCCCTTTGGCTTCACGATACCGGGTGCCGGTGTGGCGGTGTTGTCCGCAGCAGAGATATTCGGCCGCTATTCCGGGCCGCGCTCGCGCCGGAAAGACGACCGCGAAGACCGCTTGCGCCGCGAGCGTGCTCAGGCTCCCCTGCGGGAAATAGAGGAGGGAGACCTCGTGATTCATGCATCGCATGGGTTGGGCAAGTTCCTGGGTATCATCCGCAACGAGCAGAGCGGTGAGCAGGAGCTGCATATCCTCTATGCCGGAGAGGTGACACTGCGTATTCCTTTGCAGCAGAGTCATCTGGTGTCCAAATATGTGGGACTGGGGGCAAAAACACCGGAACTGAGCCGACTGGGAGATGCCCGCTGGAAACGCGCCTGCAAAGCGGCAGAAAAAGCGGTGGCAGACTACGCCGCCCAGTTGCTGGAAGTGCAGGCAGAGCGGGAAAGCAACCCCGGCTTTGCACACCCGGCGGATTCAGCGTGGATGTGGCAGTTTGAGTCCAGTTTCCCCTATCGTGAGACGCCGGATCAGCTCCGTGCCATCAATCAGACCAAGGCGGATATGGAATCTCCGCAGCCCATGGATCGCCTCATATGCGGTGACGTGGGGTTCGGTAAGACCGAGGTGGCCATCCGCGCCGCATTCAAGTGTGTGACCGGAGGAAAGCAGGCAGCCATCCTGGCTCCCACCACGGTGCTGGCAGATCAGCACTACCGCACCTTCCGCGCCCGCATGAGCGAGTACCCCGTCCGCATTGAGCAGCTCAGCCGCTTCACCCCGCCCAAGCGGGTGCGCGAGATTCTGCAGGGACTGGCGGCCGGTGATGTGGATATTGTGGTGGGTACGCACCGTATCATTTCCAAGGATGTGCATTTCAGGAATCTGGGGCTTGCGGTCATAGATGAAGAGCAGCGCTTCGGCGTGCGCCACAAGGAACAGTTCAAGCGCATGTTCCGCATGGTGGATATGCTCACGCTGTCCGCTACGCCCATCCCCCGTACGTTGTACACCGCTCTCATGGGTGCCCGCGCCATGAGCACCATTGAAACGGCTCCCATGAACCGCCTGCCGGTGCAGACGGCTGTCTGTCCCTATAATGAGCAGTTGATTGCCGATGCCATTGAGCGAGAGATTGCGCGCAACGGCCAGGTATTCTTCCTCCACAATCGCGTGCAGAGTATTCATGATATGGAGGCAACGCTGCGCCGTCTTGTACCCCATGCCCGCATTGTGGTGGGACACGGTCAGATGGATAAGTCGGATTTGGAATGTGTGATGCGTGATTTTGTGAACGGCAAGGCAGACGTGCTGCTTTCCACCTCGATTATTGAAAGCGGTATCGATATCCCCAATGCCAATACCATCATCATTGACCGCGCAGACCGCTTCGGCCTGGCAGACCTCTACCAGCTGCGCGGGCGAGTGGGGCGCGGCGGCCACCGGGCCTACGCCTACCTCATGTTGCCACGGGAAGCGCTCTGCACCGGAGATGCCCGCAAACGTGTCTCGGCCATCAAGCAGTACACGGAGCTGGGAAGTGGATTCAAGATTGCCATGCGCGATCTGGAGATTCGCGGCGCGGGCAATCTGCTGGGCACGCAGCAGAGCGGTCATATTGCCGCCATCGGCTTTGAACTATACTGTCAGCTTCTGCGTCAATCCATTGAGCGCCTGCAGGGAAAAGCTCCCACCATCCGCGCAGAGGCCAATTTCAAGGCAGATTTCGTCTGCTTGAGCGAGGCTTCCATGGCTACCCGTGCCGATGCCGCTGCCCTCATCGGCGCGTTCCTGCCGTCTTCCTACATGGAATCCACCCGGATGCGCATGGCGGCCTATACCCAGCTGGCTCAGGCCACCACCACGGATGATATTGATGACCTGGAGCGCGACTGGCACGACCGCTTCGGTCGTCTGCCGCGTGAAGTTCGTCATCTTCTCACCGTCCAGAAAATCCGAATTCTTGCCACGCGGCGCAACATCTCGCAGGTGGAAATCTCCGGTCAGAAGCTCATGCTCACCCGCAACAGGGACTATATTCTGGATAATAAACGCTTCCCGCGTCTTTCCAAAACACGCCCCGGAGAAAAACTCACGGAAACGCTCCACCTGCTGCGCTCTCTGTGAGGTTCGGGAGCGATTTGCCGGATCGGCCTCTGTTGCATTCGAGGCTGAGATGTTCCCGGCGGTGGTGAATCAGGTATTGCTGCGTCGGAAGAGGATGAAGCCGAGTGCCACCAGTCCCATGACAAAGGGATAGTACAGATGCGGGATGATATCCAGAGCACTGATGTGGGCGATGGCTGAGGCCATGAGCAGTTGTGCCCCATAGGGCAGAAGCCCCTGAATGACGCAGGAGAAAGTGTCCAGAATACTGGCGGCTCTCGGTGCGGGTATGCCGAATCGGTGAGAGATGCGGCGGGCAATATCGCCCATCGTGACGATGGCAACGGTGTTGTTGGCGGTACACATGTTGGCAAGCGCTACCATGAATGCGATGCTCAGCTCGCCGCCTTTTCTTCCGTGTGCGCCTGCAGTGAGATGCCGGATGATATAGGAAAGCCCGCCGTTGTAGCGGATGAGTTCCAGCATGCCTCCTGCCAGCAGGGTGACGATAATCAATTCGCCCATGCCAACGATACCGTTGCCCATGGCACTGGCCCAGGCCATGGTGCCGAAGGTGCTGCTGAAGAGGGCAACCAATCCGGTGGAGAGTATGCCGATGGTGAGCACCAGCATCACGTTCATTCCGCTGATGGCGGTAACCAGCACCAGCAGGTAGGGGATTACCCGCACCCATTCAATCGAACCACCTGTGGTGACCTCCGCAGAATGACGCAGCCCCAGAAGAAGGTAGAGCACAAAGACGCCGATGGCGGCCGGCATGACGATGCGGACATTGGCGCGGAACTTGTCTTTCATGCTGCATCCCTGCGTGCGGGTAGCGGCGATGGTCGTGTCGGAAATGAAGGAAAGATTATCACCGAAGAACGCACCGCCTACCACGGCTCCGGAGATGAGGGCAAGGCTTATCCCTCCTTTGTCTGCCAGCCCGGTAGCCACCGGCATCAGCGCGACGATGGTGCCCACGGAGGTGCCCATGGCAAGCGAAATCAGGCAGGCTGCCAGAAACATGCCGGCCAGCACCATGTTTGCCGGCAGCAGGGAAAGCGTCAGGTTCACCGTGGCATCCACCGCCCCGATGTATTTTGCGGCGGCGGCAAAGGCTCCGGCCATGATGAATATCCATATCATCATCATGATATTCCGGTGGGCTGCTCCGGCAGAGAATCGCTCCACCCGTTTCATGAAGCCGGTGGGGCGGGAAACGCAAAGCGCCCAGGCCGATGCGGCAAGGAAGGCGACCGTCACCGGCATGGTGTAGAAATCCCTCGAGACGATGGATACGCCTACATAAAGCAGGAAAAAGACCACCAGCGGGCTCAGGATAAGCCAGCCACGACTGTGTTGGCGGATGGGTAATTCTTTGTTTGTTCGGGAATGGTTCATGACTCCTGCGTATTATATAGGGAACTGTTCTGGATGGCAAGCCTCGGACGGGACAGCAGCACAAAAGCTCATGCGTGTGGTTCGGAGCAGATGAGGGTGTTTTCCCTCTTGATTTTACGGTGAAGAATCACGGATTCCTGGATGGCAACTCGCGGGCATGCCGCTGCCGCTGGTACGGAGTTGCTGAAGAACGCGGGAGAAAATCCCTGAGGGATTCTCCCTTATCTGTCGGCAAGTCGGCTGATGATATCCCGTGCGGCGGCGGCGGGGTCGGGTTGTTGCAGCAGCCAGGACACGATGACCACACGGCGGGCACCTGCCTGCAGGACGGAGGGCAGGGTGGTGCCGTTGATACCGCCGATGCAGAACATGGGGAAATCGCCCAATTTCTCCTGCACGGCGGCGATATCCTGCAAGCCGATGGAGGGGCGCCCCGGTTTGGTGCCGGTGGGGAAGAGCGGGCCGAAGCCTATGTAGTTCGCGCCCTCGGCCACGGCGGCCAGCGCCTGTTCCGGGCTGTGGGTGGAGCGGCCGATGAGCATATCCTCACCCACGATGGCACGCACGGCGGCGAGCGGCCCGGCATCCTGACCTACATGCACGGCATCAGCCCCGATGCGGGCGGCCATGTCCGGGTAATCATTCAACACAAAGACGGCACCGGCCTCCCTGCAGAGCGGCTGCATGCGCCGCGCCAGATGTTCCACCGTGGCGGTGTCTACGCCCTTGGCTCGCAGTTGCAGGATGCGTATGCCGCCGCTGAGCAGGTCTGCGGTTGTGCTTTCCACCTCCTCCGGGCGGACATAACCCAAGTCAACGATACCATACAGGCGGGAATCTGACGAAATGTATTTCATGGCCACCATCATTCTCTATGAATGCCCGTCGTTTGGCAAGTACAAAATTTGACGTTGACAGCAGGGGGGCGGTATCGTACACTTTCTGCCGTTATGGAAACGCTCATTTCTCGCGGTATTATCGAGTCCTATTTCGGAAAACTCTCCGACTGTCTGAATCTGGATGCAGCCATTGTGGGCGGCGGGCCATCCGGTATCGTGGCGGCCTATTATCTGGCCAAGGCCGGGCATAAGGTAGCGCTGCTGGATCGCAAGCTTTCCCCCGGCGGCGGGATGTGGGGCGGTGCCATGATGTTCAACGATATTGTGGTGCAGGAGGAGGCCATGCCGATTGTGGAAGAACTGCAGCTTTCCTACCGTCCGTACCGCGAGGGAACGTACATTGTGGATTCCGTGCATGCCACGGCCGGCTTGCTCTATCAGGCCACGAAGGCCGGGGCGGTCATTTTCAACTGCTATTCCGTGGAGGATGTGGTGTACAAGCAGGGGAGAGTCGGCGGCGTGGTGGTGAACTGGACACCCGTGCTGCGGGAGGGGCTGCATGTTGACCCGCTGACGCTGCTCTCCAAGACGGTACTGGATGCTACCGGCCACGACTGTGAGATTGCCCGCACCGTTGCCCGTAAGAACGGCGTGAAGCTTGATACCCCCACCGGCGGCGTGGTTGGTGAAATGAGCATGGATGCCGCAGAGGGTGAGCGTTCCACCATCGATAACACCAAGGAAATTTACCCCGGCCTCTTTGTCTCCGGCATGGCGGCCAACGGGGTGAGCGGCAGTTTCCGAATGGGCCCCATCTTCGGCGGCATGCTCATGAGCGGTAAGAAAGTGGCCGAGCTGATGAGTGCTTCCATTCGTCAGCAGCAGTAAGATTTTACCCCCGATTCTAAACTAGGCCGGATTTCTTCCGGCAACGGAGCGCTTCTTTCGCCTTGTCCTCAAACGCGAAAAGTCGCTTCGCACAGGGAAGAATCGGGGTTTTTATTCGGAAAATGTTTGTTAAGACTTACATTTTTTTCAGAAAATGCTTGACAAATATGTTAGGTTGCGCTAACATGCGCCGCGAACTGATTATGGAACAGCAAACAGACAAATTGACACTAAACCAGGTGAAGATTGGTCGTAGCGTGAAGGTAGCCCGGGTAACGGGCAACGGCCCGCTGCGCCAGCGTATTCTGGATATGGGGCTGACCAAGGGGGCTGATGTGACCGTGCGTAAGATGGCACCGCTGGGTGACCCGTTGGAAGTGACCGTACGCGGGTATGAGCTCTCTTTGCGAAAGTCAGAGGCGGCCTGCATCTTCGTGGACTAAATTTTTGGATTTAAGTTAGCTTAAACAAACATGAAGCGAACGATAGCACTGGCAGGCAATCCGAACAGCGGCAAGACGAGTCTGTTTAACGAGCTGACAGGCGCCAATCAATACGTCGGTAACTGGCCGGGTGTGACGGTAGACCGCAAAGGCGGCTATCTGCGCGACCATGAGGAGGTGGAGATACTGGATTTACCGGGTATATACTCTCTGTCTCCGTATTCACCTGAAGAGGTGGTCACGCGGCAATATCTGCTCCAGGATAAGCCGGATATGGTGGTAAATGTGGTGGATGCCACGAATTTGGAGCGTAATCTGTACCTGACGAGCCAGCTACTGGAGACAGGGCTGCCCATGGTGGTGGTGCTCAACATGATGGATTTGGTGGAGCAGCGTGGGGATAAAGTAAATCCGACCGCGCTGAGCCGAGCGCTTGGTTGCCCGGTGGTGCCGGTGAGCGTGTTGCGCCGGGAGGGTATTCAGGAGCTGCTGCAACTGATATTGGGGAAAATACCCGCTGCGCCCACGCCGCTCCGCTTCCCGGACTGTGTGGAGAAAGCGCTTGCAGCACTGGGAGAAACGCTGCATTGCACCCGCTGGGAGCAGGTGAAACTGCTGGAAAATGATAGTGCCGAGGCTGAGAAACTGACCACGGCGCAGAAGCATGAAGCGGAATCTCTGCGGCTGGCAGTGGAAGAGGAGATGGGGGATGACATCGCCTCCGTGATAGCAGCCGGGCGTTATGATGCCATCCTTGATTTTATCCCGAAGGTAGTCACGAAAGCCGGGCATCGCAGCAACTTCAGTATGAAGCTGGATGCCGTGCTGACCCACCGCGTGTTCGGACTGCTGATATTTGTGGGAGTGATGTGGGCCGTGTACTACCTCTCCATCAACACCGTGGGCGATTGGGGGACATCCTGGGCGAACGAGGTGTTGTTCGGGCCGGTGGTGGGCGGCTGGCTGGAGGGCTTCATCGGCAGCGTACCCGCTTCTGCTGAATCGCTGACCATGTTCAGTGCGGTGTTGTCCATGGTACTGCTGTTCCCGACGATGCTGCGCCGCCTGCATGATTTGAATCGCAGCGGCTCCTGGCTGTACCTGGTGATACTGCCGTTTCTGCTGGAGTATATGTGCCCACACCTGCCCGGGATGCTGCATACCGTGATCCTGTACGCCTTGTATGCGGTGAACGTCTGCATTCTGGTGGCGTGCTTCTGCCTGCGCGGGAGCAGGGGGCTCAATGATTTCGGAGAGAAACCCCGCCGCATCCGCAAGTTTCCCATGTCGTTGACCGGGCGCGGGAGTCGGCGTGAGTTTGTGGTGTGGTTTCCGATATTGAGCGTACTGAGTTTCGGTATTGCTCTGCTGGGGCGCAGCACGCTGGAGTGCAGCCCGCAGCTCAGTGCACTGATAACGGATGGAATCGTGGCCGGTGTGGGGGCGGTGTTGGGCTTCTTGCCGCAGATGGCGGTTCTGTTCCTGCTGCTGGCCACGCTGGAGGACTGCGGCTATATGGCGCGTGTAGCGTTCATGATGGACAGAATCTTCCGCACCATAGGACTTTCCGGCAAATCATTCATTCCCCTGCTGGTATCCATGGGCTGCGGGGTGCCGGGCGTCATGGCAACCCGCACCATAGAAAATGAGAAAGACCGCCGCATGTCGGTGATGCTGACTTGTTTTGTGCCCTGCGGTGCCAAACTGCCGATTATCGCGCTTATCGGTGCCGTGATGGGGCAGGATGCCTCTATTGCCACCATAGCGTACTTTGCCGGTATCGGTTCTGTGATACTGGGCGGGTGGATGCTGCGCAAGACCCACATGTTTGCCGGTTCCTACACTCCCTTTGTGATGGAGTTGCCGCCCTACCACAAGCCGAGCGGGGTGAACATCAACGTGCGTGCCATGGAGCGTTGCAAATCCTTTGTCAGAAAAGCCGGCACGGTAATATTCCTGGCCAGTGCCCTCATCTGGACACTCAGTAACTACACCTGGAGCTTCCGTTATCTCAACACGAAAGAACATGAAGCCGCCATTGAACAGAGCATGCTCGCCAACGTGGGCAATACCTTTGCACCTCTCTTTGCCCCGCTGGGCTGGGGTGACTGGCGCCCCGCCGTGGGTACGGTCACCGGGCTGATTGCCAAGGAAAACGTGGTAGGTACGTTCGGGGTTCTGTACCCGGCGGCTGAAGAGGCCGCTGCGCAGGAAAACGATGGCGATGCGCTTCCCCGCACAAGTGATGTGAGCAAGGCGAACGCCCTTTCGGTACTGACTATGGGACTTTGGAGGGCTGACGGTGACATTCGCCGGACGGTTCCTGCCGCCGCAGAATTGGAAGCGGATGAGACGTCCGAGCAGGAAGCGGCTTCCGAGTCAGAGCGGCCTAACCTCTTCTTCCGAATCGTCAACTACTTCTTCGGTGCAGAGGCGGATGAGGAAACCGCCGGAGTGGCAGCCAATCTGAAAGCCGCCGGAGCGTTCAGTACCATGAGTGCGCTTTCGTTCATGATATTCAATCTTCTCTGTGCCCCATGCTTTGCCGCCTGCGGTGCCATCCGCCGCGAGATGAACAGCGCGCGCTGGACCTGGTTTGCCATTGGCTACATGTGCGTGTGGGCGTATGTGGTGTCCTTGCTGATATATCAGCTCGGCACCTGGGCAAGCACGGGAGAGTTCGGTCCGGGGCAGGCAATCGCCTGCATCATCGCTGCGGCCGTGCTCTACATGATTGTCCGCCCCAATAAATACACCAAAAAACACTAAACCCGACTATCGACTATGGGAGATATCATCGTAATCCTGATTCTTGCATCACTCACGCTGTGGATTATCTACTCACTGATTCAGAAAAAGAGGAAGGGTGGATGCTGCGCCGGAGAGTGCGGCAGCTGTGGAGAAAACGGTTGCTGCGGCAGGAAAGCCAAGGATGAACACCGGAATTGAAAGCAATTTCAACAAAACAACAAACTGATATGATAACAAAAAACGTAATGACCATTGCCCTGTCGGGATTTCTTGCTCTCCCCCTCATGGCTCAGGACGAAGCCCCCGCCGTGGGTGATTTGTTGCAGGGTATCAACAGCCTTGCTCCGGAAGAGGGAGACCCCGCTTACAAGGTGAACGCTTCGGAGAAATTCGGTACGGAGTGGTATCTGGATGCCGCTTACGGGCTCTGGAACACCGAGAAAGTTCCCGGAGCTACCCGCCACACCAATCTGGCTCTGATTCATGCAGCGTTGGATCAACGACTTATTGAGGACAATGCCAACGGCGGTACATGGCTGCGAGTGGAGTTCTCCGGCTCTTGGGGGCTGGACAGAGAATCAGCACAGAGCGATACCGTGTTTGCCGATATGGTGGGTAGTGCCACCTATGCGCATGCCGACCTCTGGGGACCGCATGATGGTGTGTTCCCGGAAATCTCTATTCGGCACTACTTTGCCGGGAAACGTGCCTGCATCATCGCCGGTATGGTGAACATGACCAACTACTTCGATGCCGTGAGCATTGCGAATGATTCCTTTGCCGGATTCACCAACAGCGGCTTCATCAACTCCACCATCCTGCCGCTGCCGGACAGCAATCTCGGAGCGGTGCTGCAGGTGGAGCTTTCCCGCAACAGCTATGCCATGGTGGGTGTTTCCCGTACCGGGTGCTCCGCCGGATACAACCCCTTTAACTCGGATATCTGCAATGGTTACGCCGTGGTGGGTGAGTACGGTCGCATCATGGCCGATGGTACCGTGACGCTCCGCATCAACCCCTTCTATACCTCTGCAGATGTGGATCTGGATGATGGCAAGGGCGAGAACCGCCGTCAGAACGCCGGTCTGGTGGGCAGCATAGAGTACACCCCCTGCGACCGCCTGACAGTATATTCCCGCGCCGGATTTGCCGCCAAACAGTACCTGAGCAACTCTGCCGAGTTCTCCGTGGGGGCAAACTTCAAGCTCATCCCCTCCCGCGAGGATGACTTCTTCGGCCTTTCTTACGGCGTGTTCAAGGCCCAGACACCCACTGAGAACAACCGTGAGCATGTGCTGGAAGCCATGTACAGCCTGCAGCTGAACGATTATCTGAAAGTCGTGCCCCATGTGCAGTATGTGGCCAATCCCGCCTACAGCACGGCGGATGATGCCGTTATCTGGGGCGTGCAGACCGTCTTCTCCTTCTAAGACCATTTGTGCTGTAACGTGTATGTAGAAAAGGCGCGTCGGGTTTTTTCCCGGCGCGCCGAATGTTACAGTTATTTGAGGAAGGCCACTATTTGCTGATGGCCGTTTTTGTTTGCCCGCTCGCGGGCGGTGGCGAGGTCTCTGTCAGTTCGGATGAGGGCGCGGAGTGTTTTTTTGCTGCCGATATCAGTGGCTGCCAGGATGGCCTCATCACGGGGAAGTTCGGGATTGAACGCGATGATATGGCGTATGGCGACGGGCTTTTTTCGTTCAACGACCCGGAGCAGCTCTTCTGTGGTGGCAGCCTCATATTGCTCGCACAGCAGCGTACCACCCCAGCAGATTAAGCCGAACAGAACCACGTTCACCACGCCATAGACCCAGCCGCGTTTTTCATTCACCTCCTCCCGGTCGGTTTCATGGATAGTAGTCCATACCAGTTGGAAGGCGCCCACCATCAGGGAGAGGAAAAGTAAGCGCACTTCAAGTCCATAGAACCAGCTTAACCAGCTCCTTCTCGTGTACATATGTCCTATGAACATGAAGAGGCAGCCCAGCGGTATCAGAATAGCGCCAATCTGAGCCAGTGTGCCCAGCATCAGACGCCCGGCCGCCGCCATCAGCGTTTGCGAGCGTGATAGCTCCGGGTTGCACTTCTTCGCCTGTACGATGGCGATGGCAAATGTACCCAGCCAGACGGTGGCCGCCTGAGCTGCCTCAGGGCCCAGGCTCCTGAGTAAATCACTATCCTGCCTGCCTATCCAGAGCAGCAGAGCCAGCGATACCCAGTTCAGCAGAGTCACGGGCATACTCAGGAACACATCCTTTGTGTCACGGTGCAGAGCAAACTGATTCTGTGAGGCACGGTAGATGCCGAGGCCGCCCAGCACCAGCATGCCGATAATGCCCCAGAATGAGAGACGGAAGAGCCACACGTTTGGTTCCGGTAAATGATAGGCGAGGGTAGTTATCATGGAGAAGAGACACTAACAGCATCGCCTCCGATTGTCAAGAGTACATTCCGGAAAAATTGATAAATCAGTCTTTTGAGGATAGTTGGCAGACGCTGCATCAACGGGGGGCTGAGTGTCGGCGTGTGTTAGATGGGGTGTTAGATAACAAATTTGCTTTTTTCTTGACACAGGTGGTATAGATGGTACAATATACCTACCAATCTGGGGGGTAAATAATGATAGCACGCCGACAGAGCAATCGTATGACGTTTCGGAGTAGAAAAACGAAGCATCGGGGCTTTGCTCTGATTGCGACACTGACACTGATGATGCTGCTGGCCATGCTGTCGGTGGCGCTGCTTTCCCTGGCTTCTTCGCAACAGCGTATCGCCATGCAGACGGTGCTGCTGGCAGAGGCACGTCAGCAGGCGCTTGTGGGGCTTGACGTAGCCATCGGCGAGCTCCAGGTGGAGCTGGGGCCGGATCAGCGTGTGACGGCCAACTCCGGTATTCTGAGTGAGAACGAAAGTGGGGGTATTCCTCAGCATCTGCTGGGTGTGTGGGACAGCTGGGATGGACCTCTCTATGGCGACAGCCCCACCAATAAGGCCCCTAATATCAAGGGAACCTATACCAAGGGACGAGATAAATTGTTCCGCCGCTGGATGGTGTCATCTCGCGATACGGAGGCCGTCCGCCAGCTCTCGAGTGTCAGAACCATCAGCTCGCGCCAGCCCGGCCGCCGTATCTGCATGGTAGGCGAGGGCACGCTTGGTCGCAATTTCCTGCCACAGCACTATATCTACGCTGATTTGCTGGAGATGCCCTCGCATGGCAAGAATACGGCTTGTTTTGCCTGGTGGGCAGGCGGTGAGAATCAGAAGGCCAAGATAAACGTGCCACGGCGGGAAACGACAGAGGATGTGAATGAGATGCTGCGCCGCACCTGGGATACCCCTACGCCCATGGTGCTGGACAATATCGCCCTGGATTTCCTGCCGGAGAAAATCGAGCAGCCTGATAAGCTGATTACCCTCAGCTCGCTTCCGTTGGTTGGCTCAGCATCGCAGTCTGCCGGCATGCCGTATTTCTTCGACATCACGACCTCGTCATATTCGCTGCCAACGAATGTACGCACCGGTGGGCTCAAGCATGACCTCTGCCTGCTGTTGAACAAACGAAGCCTCAACGATACCGAGTTTGCCGTACGCAGCGATCAGGACTGCCCGCTTGTCGAGGATGATGACTTGCCCCGGGGCACGGAGCGCAATATGCCCATCGGCTCCTGGCAGAACCTCTATGCCTATTACAACTGCTGGCCGGATGGTACGGCTAACGACAGCGACAACTTTACGGCACGCCTGATTGGTGAGGTGCCCAAAGCCCATACGAGAATGGGTGGCAGCGTGATGAACGGCAGCACCATGAAGCACGAGAGTGACCCGGAGAATGTCAACGCCGGTAGCAGTGGCTCGCTCTACGATACGCGTTCCATGATGGATCAGGGGAACAAGAAGTCCGGCTATGCTCGCACCCCGGTCATGCTGGCGTTCATGAGCAACTTTGCTCTGGTGACGGAAGCGCCGCCCACGGAAAAGACGGCTGAGGGCAATCAGGGCTTCCTCCTCCGCGTGGCCTTCTCTCCCATGTTCCTGTGGTGGAACCCGTATAATGTGCCGATGCGTATTCGCGGTCGCCAGCTGTGGTCACAGTCTGCTCCCTATACGACTTCGTGGTTGCAGTCCTACCAGGTGCGACAGGCCAATACCTACTACTACGAGTGGAGCCGCTACGGTATGTACTACCAGCCGGACGCCGCCAAGAACAGCGATGGGGTGGCCAATGGCTTTGACAAGATGGACGGAGGGCAGTTCTTCCAGAACAGCGAGTCTGACCAGACCGGTGATATCGTGTTCAAACCCGGTGAGGTGTTGTTCTTCTCGACCGGAAACATCCCGGAGGACAGCAATGACTATGGTACGTTCGTGCTTGGGTATCACCCCAGTAACGTGGCTAACTACAAGATTCACAGCTATCGTACGGGTGGCCGTCCGGAGAAACAGGCCGGTGTGCCCTCCCGCTACAGCATGGAGCAGAAAAACTGGCATATCGGCTTCCGTCTGGGGGTGTACAAAGATGGTGGTACCGAAGGTCGCGAATACCTCAATGGCTATCGTCTGGCTCCCTACCGACCGGAGGTGTTGGCCGTGACAAACGGCTACAACGGCTTGACGGCCTTCAGGATGGATGAATCTTTCAGTGGTAAGCGTGCCATGTCGCCGCAGTCCTTCCTGCTGGGTTGGTATGACCCGAACGATGAGTCCCGAGCGACGGTGTTCTGCGATAAGCAGCGTAACGATTCGTACTGGTCTCCCGATGGTTCGCAGTCTGACAGTAATGTACCGTTCTTCATCGCTTCTCTTGGTGTAGTCGCCAAGTCCGGTAATCCGAATGCCGATGCCCGTATCTTCACCGAGATGGATTATCGCACCAAGCTCTGGCAGCACTCCAACCCGGCATTCTGGGGTAGTGCCATCGTCAAGCCTGATGACCAGCAGCGCCAGTATCATCCCTACGAGCTCGCCGCGCTCGATGTGTCGAGCGGTCTTGACAGCTCACCCATGGACAATATCGGGAACAACGGGTATCTCGGTATCACGGGTGATGGTGAGCAGGTCTCCTATGCTTCTGTGCTGGAGCTTCCGGTGCATCCTCCGTTCTCGCTGGCAGGATTTGCCGGTATGCGCCTGCAGCCGGGATGGTACCGTACCGCGCCCAGTGCCGGCCCGTACAAGGCGGCATCGGCTATGCGCCGCATGCAGTACCAGGCCGGTGTACCCGGAGTAGGTATCGGCAATTCGTTTGCAGACCCCTGTCTGCCGTCCGGCGATGTCTATGTATTCCATCGCAACAATATCCCGGCCGAAGGAGGTAACGGCCAGCTCTTCGGTGATTTCTATGACCATGGGCTGCTGATTAACGATGCTCTGTGGGATCGCTGGTTCTGTTCGTCGGTGTCGGATATGCCGAATGGTACTCGTAAGAGGGAGGCCGAGGAGGTGTTGACCAATTTCCTGGCAGCCAGGGAAGACCTGCCGGTGTCGCGCTATAAGAAGGCGTATACCCCCTATAATGATTCGCAGATTATCTCGCGTCTCATGACGAATGACGGGTGGAAGTATATCGCCCAGTACCTCATGATTGACGGCGGATTCAATGTCAACTCCACCTCAGTGGAGGCATGGACGGCTGTGCTGCAGGGGCTGGCCGGCCGCAAGCTGGTGATGAGCGATGGTAATCAGCTCAAGGAGGTGGAGCCCGGCAAGGATGATGAGCAGGTGCTCTTCTCGCGCTTCATGCTCTCCACCACGGACAAGAGTGTGGATTCCCTCGGTGGCTACAGCATGAAACAGGGGTCTTCTCAGTTCCGTAATGCCGGCGGGATGCTCTCTGCCTGGGGTGAGGTGCGTATGCTTGAGCCTGAGAGTATCCGCAAGCTGGCTGAGGAGATGGTGAAGCAGGTGCGCAAGCGCGGCCCCTTCCTCAATATGTCTGATTTCATCAACCGCCGTCTCGATGATTCCGGCAGTGAGCTGGCTCTCAAGGGGGCACTGCAGGCTGCCATCGATGCCACGGATATCAACAAGGATTTCCAGGATGTGGTGGTGAAGGCTCATACGAATGGTAATCTCTTCAAGTTCCCGGAGGCCGAAGCCGGCTCTCTGTACACGGCTGCGCCCGGGTATCTGATTCAGAGTGATGTCCTGGCGTCGCTCGGCAATATCCTGACTGTGCGAGATGATACCTTTACCGTACGTTCCTACGGTTGTGTCCGCAATCCCAACAATGCCATCCTGGCGCAGGCCTGGTGTGAGGCGGTGGTACAGCGCACCATGAACTATGTGGACCCCGCCAACGATCCCTATGAGAGCGAATTCAGGGCTGATGGTGCCCAGGGCAGGGGCTTGTCGCAGGTGAATCGTGTGCTGGGGCGCCAATTCCGCGTTGTGTCGTTCAAGTGGCTGGATATCTGGGATATCTGATTCGCTGTTCAGTGCCGTACAGGCTGAAGTCCCGCCATTTCATCAGGAAGTCGCGGGTCATTGGCTGTTGGAAAAGGTGAAGATGATGCGTTTTACTGTACATCAGCGGTGGTTTTTGCTTGACGTCAACCGTTGGGAGGTTATACTGATACAGTACTCACGTAGTCTGCTATGAAGATTCTGCACAAGACCTCTTTCCTCTCATCAAAACAACGAAAACAAAAGAAGCGCGGTTTTGCGCTCATTGCTACACTGACGCTGATGATGCTGCTGGCCATGCTGTCGGTGGCTCTGCTTTCCCTCGCCTCTTCGCAGCAGCGTATTGCCATGCAGACAGTGCTGCTGGCAGAGGCGCGTCAGCAGGCGCTTGTGGGGCTCGATGTGGCTATTGGCGAGCTCCAGGTGGAGCTGGGGCCGGATCAGCGTGTTTCGGCCAATTCCGGTATCCTGAGTGAGAATGCCGGTGATGGCGCACAGTATATCCTGGGTGTGTGGGACAGCTGGGACGGCACTCTCTATGGCGATAGCCCCACCAGTAAGGGAAGCAATATCAAGGCGACCTATACCCGGGGGCGCAGCAAGATGTTCCGCCGCTGGATGATTTCGTCGCGCGACAAAGATGCCGCCCGTCAGATTTCATCAGCCAAGTCTATCAGCTCGCGCCAGCCCGGTCGCCGTATCTGCATGGTAGGCGAGGGTACCCTCGGGCGTGATTTCTCTCCGCAGCATTACATCTATGCCGATTTGCTGGAGATGCCGGCACACGGTAAGAATTCCTCCTGCTTTGCCTGGTGGATCGGAGGTGAGAACCAGAAGGCCAAGATCAATGTGCCGCAGCTTGAGCCGACGGAAGATATGAAGGAGGTGCTGCGCCGTACCTGGGATACGCCTACTCCCATGGTGCTGGACAACAAGGATCTGGATTTCCTGCCCGACAGGCTGGAGCATCCGGACAAACTGATAACCCTCAATACGCTGCCGCTGGTCGGCACGTCATCGCAGGCGGCGGGTATGCCCTATTTCTTCGATATCACGACCTCGTCGTATTCACTGCCCACCAACGTCCGCACCGGTGGCTTCAAGCATGACCTGTGTCTGCTGCTCAACAAGAGCAGCCTGAGCGGGACTGAGTTTGCCGCACGCCATGATCAGGACTGTCCCATCGCTGAACACAATGATATCCCCAAGGGTACCGAGCAGAAGATGCCCATCGGCTCCTGGCAGAATATGTATGCTTACTACAACTGCTGGCCGGATGGTACTGCCAACGACAGCAACAACTTTACCGCCCGCCTTATCGGTAAGGTGGATAAGTGCCACACCCGTATGAGCGGTGCTGCCTATAAGGAGCGCAACCCCGGGGTAGTCGATGGCAATCCTGACCAGATGGGCGATGATGGCCTCGGCACCGTCTTCGAGGGGCGTGCCATGATGGAGCAGGGCAGTAAAGCTGCCGGTTATACACGTACGCCGGTGATGCTGGCCTATGTCTGTACCTTCGGTCTGGTAGCCGAGGAAAATCCTTCGGGTCTGCTGACGACGGATAAGCAGAAGGTGTATGATTTGAGTGTCTGCTTTGCGCCCATGTTCTTGTGGTGGAATCCCTACAATGTGCCGATGAGAGTGCGCGGGCGCCAGCTCTGGTCGCAGTCGCTGCCGTACAAGGCAGCCCTGATGCAGACTTATGCTTTCCCTCAGACGCGTCCGGTGCGAAACTGGGATGACTACGAATGGGGTATACGCGGTATTTCGAAGAAAGACCTGGGCGATGACTTTGGTGAGTTCTTTCAGGCATCGGATGGCGACAAGTACGGCGATATCGTGTTCCAGCCCGGCGAAATCCTGTTCTTCTCGCCTTCCAAGTCGCGTAAATACACGGAAGCCAAGCAGGATAATCCCTGGATTCTCGGCTTCAATCCCAGCTCGGTGGCCGGCTACATGGCCAAGGTATATTACCATGACGGTACGTTCTCCAGCTCTCTGTTCGGTGGCGCTGCCGAGAATAACATCCGCGCCGGACGATTCTACCTCAACATGCGTCTGGGAAGTACGGAAATTGAGGGTGGAATCGACACTCATGGTGCGAAGTTTGCCCCCAATCATCCGGAAGCCTTTACCCTCTACAGCGGCTACAATGGCATGGGGGCTGATACGGGGCTGGACGGTAACAGCAAGCGTGGTCAGAGTCCGCACCGTGGCCTGCTGGGATGGTATAATCCAGAGGAACTCGGTAACAAGACCGTGTTCTGTGACGTAGAGCGCAACGATGCTATCTGGCGCATCGACGGCTCGCAGCAGGACAGTATTGTTCCCTATTTCATCGCGGCTGTCGGTATCGTGCCCAAGTCTGCCAACAACAATCTTGACGTGCGAATCTTCCCGGGGATTGACTACCGCACCAAGACCTGGCAGCACTCCTCCCCGGCATTCTGGGGTAGCATGATTATCAAACCGGATCACCAGCAGCGCCAGTACCACCCCTACCAGCTTGCGGCCATGGATGTCAGCGGTGGCCTCAACGCCTGTCCCATGGACTGTGTGGGGCGTAACGGTGTGCTGGGTATCAACGGTGATGGTGAGCAGGTCTCTTTCGTCTCGGCTATGGAGCTTCCGGTGCATCCGCCGTTCTCTCTGGCCGGGTTCGCCGGTATGCGTCTGCAGCCCGGCTGGTACAGCAATGGATACAACGGCAACCACTCCACGCCTGCTGCTATGCGTCGTATGCAGTATCAGGCCGGCGTTCCCGGTGTCGGTATCGGCAATTCCTTCGCCGACCCCTGTCTGCCTTCGGGTGATGTGTATGCTTTCCATCGCAACAATATCCCCACGGAAGGCGGTAACGGACAGTTGTTCTGCGATTTCTACGACCATGGTCTGCTGATCAACGATGCTCTGTGGGATCGTTGGTTCTGCTCGTCGGTATCGGATATGCCTGATGGCTCCACCAAGATGACCTCGCGTGATGCGTTGGAGAAGTTCCTCTCCGGCAAATCGCCCCTGCCGGTCTCGCGCTACAAGAAGACGTTCACACCCTACAATGATTCGCAGATTATCTCGCGTCTCATGACCGGGGATGGCTGGAAGTATATCGCCCAGTACCTCATGATTGACGGCGGCTTCAACGTCAACTCCACTTCGGAGGAGGCATGGACGGCTGTGCTGCAGGGGCTGGCTCGCCGTAAACTGGTGATGAGCGATGGCAATCAGCTGAAGGAAGTGGAGGCCAGAAAAGCTGACGATCAGGTGCTTTTCTCGCGCTTCATGCTCTCTACCACGGACAAGAGTGTTGATTCTCTCGGCGGCTACAGCATGAAGCAGGGCTCTACCCAGTTCCGCAATATCAACGGTGTCCTCTCTGCCTGGGGCGAGGTGCGTATGCTTGAGCCCGAGAGTATCCGCAAGCTGGCAGAGGAGATGGTGAAGCAGGTGCGCAAGCGCGGTCCCTTCCTCAATATGTCTGATTTCATCAACCGCCGTCTCGATGATTCCGGTAGTGAGATGGCGCTCAAAGGTGCCCTGCAGGCTGCTATCGATGCCACGGATATCAACAAGGATTTCCAGGATGTGATGGTGCAGGCACATAAGAACGGTAATCTCTTCCAGTTCCCGGAGGCCGAAGCCGGCTCTCTGTACACGGCTGCGCCCGGGTATCTGATTCAGAGTGATGTCCTGGCGTCGCTCGGCAATATCCTGACCGTGCGTGATGATACCTTTACCGTACGTTCCTACGGTTGTGTTCGCAACCCCAACAATGCCATCCTGGCGCAGGCCTGGTGTGAGGCGGTTGTACAACGCACCATGAACTATGTAGACCCGTCCAATGACCCCTATCAGGTCGAGTACAATCCCGATGGTTCCCGCAGCGGCTCGCTTTCGCAGGCCAACCGTGTGCTGGGTCGCCAGCTGAAGGTTGTGTCGTTCAAGTGGCTGGATATCTGGGATATCTGATATCCCCTGAATCTGCTCGAATGAAAACCCCGCCGTTGGTGAGAACCATCGGCGGGGTTTTCCGTGGGGGACGCGTCGATATGTCTTACAAAGCCGGCTGCTGCTGAGTGATGCAGTGGATGGCTCCGCCCTCGATGACAAGACGCCGGGCATCGATACCGCAGACCTGTCTGCCGGGGAAGCATTCGCGGAGGATACCCAGTGCTCGGTCGTCCTCTTTGGGCTGGTTGAAGATGGGGACGATGACCGCACCGTTACAGATGAGGAAATTGGCATAGCTGGCGGGCAGCTGCTCCAGGCGCCAATCCCTCACGACCAGCGGCTCAGGCATGGGAAGAGGGATGATTTCGACCTTGTGGCCGGAGGGGGTGCGCAGGTCCTGCAGGCGTTCGTTGTTTTCCGCCAGATTCCGATAGTGCGGGGAGTGCGGGTTGGGTTCGACGATGGAGACGACTGCTTCCGGATGGACGAAGCGCACCATGTCGTCAATATGGCCATCGGTATCGTCCCCTTCGATACCCTTACCGAGCCAGAAGACGTGGGTGGTACCCATCATGCGGTGCAGCTCTGCCTCCACATCGGCTTTGGAGCTGTGAGGGTTGCGATTCGGATTCAGGAGAACGGCCTCCGTGGTGATGAGGAGCCCCTCGCCGTTGCCTTCAATGGCGCCGCCCTCCAGAAAAAGCTCACTGCGCAGCTGCGGCAGCTGCAGGCTATCGGCCATGGCTTCCGGGATGGCGTTGTCCAGATTCCAGGGGGCGAATTTACCGCCCCAGGCATTGAATTGCCAGTTGGCAATCTGCATGCCGCCGTCCCGGCGGCGCACAAAGATACCACCGTGGTCACGGCACCACACATCGTTGGTCGGGTGGTCGTACAAGCGGAAGCGGTGCACGCCCGAGCGTTTCAGTCGGCGGCTGATGGTGTCGTGCAGGGCGGCAGCGGCGTTGATGCGCACCTCAGCCTGTTCTGCGATGGCGGCAGAGAGCCTGACATAGTCTTCGAGCAGCTCATCCAGTCCCCCTTGCCAGAGGTCATCGCGGTGAGGCCAGGAAATCCATACAGCTTCCTGGCGTTCCCATTCTGCGGGCCAGCGGAGCTGTGAGCCTTGCATGGTCTGTTGCCTGTTCATCGTGTGGGTATGGGGTAAGTGTTTATGGCGCGGCAGGGGTGGCATAGGGCGCATCGAGGATGGTAGAAAGCGCGGGCAGGTGGTAGAACTGATTGATGGTGTCACCTTCCTGCTTGCCGAACACCCCTACCTCAATCAGCCGGAAAACGATTTCTCCCACGTCGACGGAAGAGAGAATCCCCCAATATTCGAGAACACTCTTAGCCATCGGTCCATACTCCTCCAGAGCCAGTGAGCATACCCCCAGGTAGAGCTCCTCCGCCGAGAGATGCGCTGTCTTGCGATCCTGCTTGAAGCGCTGAGCGGAATGATCCAGCGCCTGCCGCAGAAAATCGTAGGCATCCGGGGCGTAGTCTTCATGGCGACTGACGATGTCACCGATGATTTCTTCAAAGCTGCGAGCCATGTGCGCATCCTATCATGGAATCACTGACCGGGCAATAGCAAAGCGTGTGTGCAACTCTTTTCTGCACAGAGGTGATGAATAGCGCTCGCTTTTTGGCGTAGTCTGTGCTATAAGTTCGCCTATGCAGCAAACCATACCTCATCCCTATCCGCCTCTGATTGTGGGTTCCGTCGCTTCAGTATCCGCGCTGCGTGAGGTGGTGCGTGATTCGGCGGCATGCGATTGGGTGGAACTGCGGGTAGATGGTCTGCTGCGCGAGCTGCCCGTTGAGGAGGTAGCGGCTATCCGGCTCTCGGCTCCGCTGCTGCTGACGGTGCGTGCCGCAGATGAGGGGGGGCTGTATGACTTCACCGACATCGGACAGCGTATACAGGCTGCTCGCCGGATGCTGCCGTCAGCGGTGGCACTGGATTGGGAAATCCAATATCTGGAGTCGGCTCAGGAGCTGATTCGTGAGGCCCGTGCGGCAGGTGTACAGATTATTGCATCAGCCCATGACTTTGAGAAGACTCCTTCAGTGGAGACATTGATGGCGCTGGAGCAGCAGGCTCGCTCTCTCGGTGCGGATGTGGTTAAGTTTGCCTTCCGTTTGCAGAGGGCTGAGGACATGAGTACCGGGCTGGAGGTGCTGAGCCGCCGCACCGGTCCCATGGCGGTGATGGGGATGGGGGTGTTGGGTCCGGTGAGCCGTCTGCTGTATGCACAGCATGGTTCCTGCCTGGTGTACGGCTATATCGGCGATACGCCGACGGCGCCGGGACAGTGGAGTACGCGGATGTTCCGGGAGACTCTCGATACGCTGGCTCCCGCCCATTGATTCTCCCCCGGTATCAGAGGAGGGAGAGGAGGTAGTTCGCCGCACCGAGCGGTGCGAGCGCCAGCAGTGTGCGCAGTGCACAGAGCGCGATAGGGTCGCTGATGCCGCAGAGCATCTGACAGTGGTCAGAGATTCTCCTGCCCCAGGCGAGAATGGCGATGGCCGCCGCCGGCAGGATGAAGCTCGGCTCGCACAGAAGCGCTGCGAGGAGTGTCAGGCAGACAAACACCAGCAGCAGTATCGTGACCCATCGAGGGTGATTTCTCGTGCGGGGCGCGGCGGTGCCGATGAGATTGCAGATGGTATCGATTACCATCAGAGTGAATGCGATAGCGGCCATGATGGAGCCGCTGACAATATCTCGTGGCCCGTAGGGGATGAGGGCGAGTAAACCGACGGGAAGGAAAAAGGAGCCCAGACGTGCATATTTCTGAGCCGTGCTCAGGCGTGAGCCCCACATGGTCAGCCACCCGGCGAGGAACAGCCCGCCCAGGGTGAGAGGTGCGCACTCGAAGAGCTCTCCCGGCAGCAGATTGATGGCCGTACTACCCCAGAGCCACAGCAGGCAAATCAGCAGATATCGGAGTCGGTATGGCTGCCCCTGCATGCAGCGGTAGCGGTACAGGCTGATAGCTGTCCCTCCCAGGCACACCAGAATGGCGGTGAGCCAGAGAACCGGCCCCCAGCCCGCCAGACAGAACAGGCAGGCTGAGCAGGCTACCTGGATGAGAATGTTCTGTTGTCGCTCGCTCATATCGCCGGGAGTGGGTTCAGAAAAGCATGTATACCAGCACCATCAGCCCGGCGATGAGCAGTTTGCAGACGACACCGGCCAGGTAGCCGAGTGTGGCACCCATGCCGGAAGTGAGTGATTCGCGAGTCGTCTTGCGAGCAAAGGCGATTTCCGCTACAAATGCACCGGCAAAGGGGCCGATGATGAGCCCGAAGGGCGGGAAAAAGGCGCCGATGATGATGCCGGGCAGGGTGCCCCACATGGCTGCCCTGCTGCTGCCGAAGCGCCGCGCCCCCAGCATGGTGGTGATGTTATCCACAATAGCACCGAATACCATCAGCAATACCAGGATAGCCCATACCCACCAGGCCGGATAGGGAGCCCCCTCGGCAAAGGCGGCTGCGATGCAGGCTCCCAGCATCAGCAGATGCCCGGGATAGGGTAGAACACAGCCCAGCAGTCCGGCTGCCAGCAGTACCAGCGCCAGACCATACAGTAACATGGAAATGGTGCTATCCATGTCAGGAACCATCTGGGTGAACCAGCTCCAATCCATCGTAGTGGGAGGGGGGGATTATTGTTCATCAGCCAAGGTTCTGCTCGGCGATACCGGCTCGCTTGCGTGCGGTTGCGTCCAGGATTCGCTTGCGCATGCGGATGAAGTGAGGGGTGGCTTCCACCAGCTCGTCAGGCTCGATGTACTCAATGGCTCGTTCCAGAGTGAATACGCGCGGCGGTGTCAGCTGGATGGAGTCGTTCTTGGTGGCGGAGCGGTGGTTGGTGAGGTGCTTTTCGCGGGTGGGATTCACCGGGATATCGATGGGTTTGGGATTTTCACCCACGATCATCCCCTCGTATACCTCATCACCGGGGGCGATGAAGAGGGTGCCGCGTTCCTCCATGGATTGCAGGGCGTAGGGGCGGGCGATACCGTTTTCCATAGAGATGAGCGTACTACTCTGGCGGGTGACGATTTCGCCGGCATAGGGGGCGTATTCCTTGAAGAGATGTGAGAAAATGCCGTGGCCGCTGGTCAGGTTCACCAGTTCGAACTCAAAGCCGATGAGCCCGCGCGTGGGCATAGTCGCCTGGATGGTGGTTCGTCCGCTGCCGTTGGCCTCCATATTTTCCAGAATTCCGCGGCGGTTGCCCAGAATACGCACGGTGCCGTTGGCACACTCATCCGGGACTTCGATGAACACGGTTTCGAAGGGCTCGCACATCACACCATCATGCTCCTGCACAATCACTTTCGGCCGGGACACAAGCACCTCGTACCCCTCGCGCCGCATCTGCTCGACGAGGATGGCTATCTGCATCGTACCACGCGCCGATACCATGAACACACCCGCCAAATCGGTGTCTTCCACCTTGATGGAGATATTCGTCCGCATCTCGCGCATGAGGCGCTCGCGGATGACGCGGCTGGTCACGTTCTTGCCATCGCGGCCGCCCAGCGGACCGTCGTTGATACTGAACTCCATCTGCACGGTCGGCGGTTCGATATCCACGAAGGGCAGCGGTTCGCCCTCCGGGTCACCGGTGAGGGTCTCACCGATATCGACATCTTCAAAGCCTGAGATGCCGATGATGTTGCCGGCTTCTCCCACGGCTGAGTCGGTCGTCTGTAAGCCACTGTATTCAAAAAGTTTGGTTACTTTGCCCTGCACGCGGCTGCCATCCGGGCGCAGCAGGTAGACGGTGTCGCCTTTCTGTACACGCCCGCTGGTGATACGCCCCACCGCTACGCGGCCTACGTAGTCATCCCAGTCGATGTTGGAGATGAGCATGAGGAAGGGCTTGTCGGGGTCGGCCTCCCTGGGGGCGGGGATATGGCTTACAATCCGGTGGAGCAGGGGGCTGCAGTCTACAGGCGGCTCACCCTCGGGCGCGTTCATGAAATATCCATCGCGGGCAGAGCCGTAGACAAAGGGGGCTTCAAACTGCTCCTCCGTGGCATCCAGCTCCAGCAGCAGCTCCAGCACCTGGTCGTGCACCTTCATCGGGTCGGCATGCGGACGGTCAATCTTGTTGATGACAACGATGGGCAGCAGTCCCTCCTGCAGTGCTTTGCGCAGCACAAAACGAGTCTGCGCCTGCGGCCCTTCGTAGGCATCCACCACCAGAATCACGCCGTCTACCATCTTCATCACGCGCTCCACCTCGGCGCCGAAGTCGGCGTGGCCGGGGGTATCCACGATGTTGATGGTATAGCCGTTCCAGTGGATGGATGTATTCTTGGCCTTGATGGTGATGCCTTTCTCTCGCTCCAGATCCATGGAGTCCATGGCACGGTCCTGCACCTCCTGGTTTTCGCGATAGGTGCCGCCGGCTTTCAGCAGCTGATCTACCAGGGTCGTTTTGCCGTGGTCAACGTGGGCGATAATGGCCAGATTGCGGTACTTGGAGGGATCACTCATATGATGTCGCGGCGGGCTTTTCCACCCGCTCGCCGCGCATTGTATCACAACTTTCCCTGCGATAAAAGCCTAAACACCGCCAAGTTGTAGGGAAGTACGATTGACGAATGACGAAGTCAATTATAATCTGAGCAAGATTCGATTTTTTGTAAAAAATCGATTTTGTAGTTCGTCATTGCCCATAATTGGGCAATGCTGTAGCAGGACTTGGGAGAGGGAGAAGTGCATTGCCACTTCCCCCTCTCCCAAACCCTCACCCCCAAGGCTAGGGTAGTATGGGGTTCCTACGGAACCTATTTTATGCTACTTTCTTTGATTCTATTTCGGGCATTCCTGCAGCCATCCAATCTCTTACCTGTGCATTGATACGAACCAGTAGCTTTCTTATACAAGCTATGATGGCTACCTTATGAGTCTTTCCCCTTCCTCTCAAATCGTCATAGGTTTGACGTGATGAATTGTTGCTTATCCTCATACTGGCTATAATGACCATGTAGAGTTGTGTCCTTACTTCTCGCCGCCCAAAGCGAGCAAATCGCTTTCCAGATTTTCGTCCGCTGTCCCAGTTGAATGGGGCAACTCCTACCAGGGCTGCTATTTCTCGTCTGCTTAAAAAGCCCAATTCTGGAAGATTGCAGAGCAAAAGTTTAGCTGTCTTTTCTCCTATACCACCAATATTCAAGAATATCTGATATCGCTTTCGCATCTCTTCATTGGCTTGAATTATTTCTTCCATTTCTTTCTGAATCTCTTTAATTTCAATATCTAGCTGTGATATCTGCTGCATTATCCGCGAAATGGTATCATCATCGCGATAAGTGTAAAGCGATGCTTTGAGTTGGGCGCGGTGCTTGATAAGCATGCTACGGTAGCGTTGCTTTTGTCTCATCTTTAACACATCTGAACTCATGGGCTTATCTGCGTATATCTGATGCAGCTGTGCATATTCCGATATCAATTCGCAATCTATTCTGTCCGTCTTGGCTAATCGTCCTATAGATTTAGCATAATGTCTTATCCATGCAGGATTAAGACATGTGCGGGCTATCCCCTCACAATCTAACTGCTCTGCAAAGTGTAAACTAATGCTGCCAGTAGATTCAAACGCCACCAACACAGGTTTGTTCAGTTTTCTCACATCTTTGAGAAATCGTTTCAAGCCTGCTTCTGTGTTATCATAGCGTTTATATTTGCCGCCTATCCAGGCATCCAAATTATGAAGAGAAAGGTCTACACCGACGTATATTTGAGGCATCTCTGCCTCTTCCGACTTGCTAATGACCGATTTTCGTTGTAACATGACTTGTCTCATTCTCGGTTACGGACGTTAAAGTCCATTCAATTATTCGAGACGAATCGCGGAGCCTCCACCATGGAGGGACTGGGGTGCCCCTGACTTCGTATCGGAAAGTATTACTTCCCCTGTACGAACGCGGGTGTACCCCCAGTCGGTCGATGTTAGTTGCGATCTCTCATCGACTTCTCCGCAGGCTCGGATTTTACCCCGAACGCGTTCAATTTACCACAAAAAATTAACCGAGTACGAATGAAAAGTTCGCTGCGCTGCGCGCAGATGGTTTCAACTAACGCTAAGCGT
>JAFQSQ010000016.1 GCA_017409465.1 Akkermansia sp.
CATGATGAACGATGAAGAACGCTTAGCGTTAGTTGAAACCATCTGCGCGCAGCGCAGCGAACTTTTCATTCGTAAGTCGCCTGCCACGGCGAAGCCTTCGGCGGAGACGGGTCATTCGTCAATCGTACTTCCCTACAACTTTCCATCTGGCGTATCGGCAGAGCAACATCCTTTAATTGCCGGAGCAATAACATGCTCCGTTTGCAGTATATCAGCTCTGAATTCCAAGAGCTTCTTCTGCCAGGAGCTTACATCCGCGGAGGTCGAGCTTACCGGTGGGCAGCACCGGGATTGCTTCCACAGGCACCAGATACTTGGGAGCCCAGAGTGTGGGCATCCCCCTATCAGCCAGCATCGTGCGGATATCCTGGAGAATCGCGTTCGCCTCAGAGCTTCTCTGGTGCTGCGGCATGGCGGAGAGCAGTACCAGAGCCTCACCCTTCTGCGCGTCGCTCACACCGGCGATGGCTATCTGCACGCCGCTGTCCTCAGGAGTCAGCGCAAAACCTTCGGTGAGAGCCTGTTCCACACCTTCATGCGGCACCATCTCACCACCGATTTTCGAGAAACGGGAGAGGCGTCCACCCAGGGTGATGAACCCATTGAGATCCATCTGCCCGATATCGCCGGTCTTGAACCATCCATCGCGGAAGATTTCCTTATTCAACTCCGGGCGGCCGATGTAGCCCCCGAACACATTGGCACCCTTGAACCAAATCATCCCGCGCTCGGTAAGCGGCAGTTCCCTGGTATCATCCTCCACATCGGTGATACGGATGGCAATGCCGGGCAGCATAGCTCCCACACCGGGACGTACCGTGCCGGGCACGTAGAACTTGGAGCCTTTCACGCGCTCCGGCTCGGGCATATTGGCTCCGATGACCGGGGATGTTTCCGTCAGGCCATAACCCTCCATCGGGTATATTCCGCATTTCTCGATAAACTCCTGCTCCAGGTCGGGCGGCAGCTTCTCTGCCCCCATCACAAAGTAGCGTACACTCTTGAAGGTATCGGGCTCAGCGCGGCGCAGCATGGCACGGGCAAAGGTAGGCGTAGCACACACGAGCGTGAGCTTATAGCGCTTGATGAGCTCATTGAGCGTGCGTGCATCGGTCGGGTTCGGATACGAGCAGACCATGCAGCCGGTCATCATCGAGAGCATCATGTTCACCGTCATGCCGAAGCTGTGGAAGATGGGCAGACTCGCCAGGAAACGGCAGCCGGTCATATCCAGGCGGCAGGCACACTGGCTGATATTGGCCATCAGCATACGGTGGGTCAGCGCCACTCCCTTGGGGTCGCCGCTGGAACCTGAGGTGAAGAGGACCACCGCCTCATCCTCTCCCTTACGGGTATCCGTCCTGTACATCCGGCAGAGGAGAGAGGCCGGCAGCAGTTTCGCCTTGAGCACATTGGCAATGAGAGTTGATTTAGGTGTCCGGGTGAGCAGGTCTTCCACCAGGATGAGCTGTTCCTCCGGCGGCCAGGCGAACTGCGGCAGCTTCTGGATGAACTTGCGGGACGTGATGAACGTCTTGAGCCCGGCCTGGCGCACTGTGCTGGCAAACGCTGCTGCGGATGAGACATAGTTAATCATCACCGGAACTACACCGGCCAGCATACAGCTCAGGGTGGCTATCACGCCACCGGCACCGGGCGGGAGAATCACGCCGATGCGCTTATCATCGCGCTTACGCAGTATCCCGGCCACGGCCATACTCACCCCCAGAGCCTTGATGTGCGACAGAGAATTGTGGGTCATCCCATCCACAATCTCCGTTGCGGGAAATTGCTTCAGCGCATGCACCAGATTGGTGGTGACAGAGGTATTCAGCAAGGGCTGAGCCGCAAAAAGCTCTGCTCCTTTTTCCAGCCATGCTGCCATCAGACGCTCACCCGTCTGCGGACCGGCCGCCAGTTTGGGAAGAATGCAGAACTCCTCATGGGTGTCGACATCTGCGCAATCGCGGTAGAGGGTATTCACCGTATTACCATAGTACCCCAGGAACAAGGGAACAGGGGAGATATGCAGGCTCCCTACGTGGCGCAGGAAGGGTGACGGCACATCGCTGTACGTACCGCGCCACTTGGCCACCTGCCCCGGCAGGAACACCACACTGGTACCGGCATCCAACCGCGTGCGAATCTGCTCACGCACTGCCAGTGATGTCGTGTGACGAAAATCAAAGTACTCCACCTCCACATCATGGGATTTGAGGTACTCCATGATTTCATCAGTCGGCGGAAATGTAGGATCAACCAGGTAGCACACCCGGCCATCCAGCAGTCGATGCAGAGCCTTACCCGCCGCAAGGCTGATTCGGTTGGGCATGTAGAACCCGGGGTTGACTATATTTTCGCTTCCTCGTATGATCAGTTCGGACATATTCTTGATGTGGTTCGATAGCACAGGAATCAGCCTTCTGCGGCAGTGATGTAACAGCCCAGTCACGACACAGCACCCGACTGAAAAAGTTTTTCTCCCTGTGCGAGCTCCCCTACTCTAACGCCTGCAACTCGCTTTGTCAATGACATTTGCGCGTTCCCCGATGATATGTACGCGTATCCCCCGCATCGCAGCAGCCTGCTGAAAAACCGCTGCCCGGTTCACGAGCAGCGGTTCTGAAAGCATGGCGAGTCTCACCTCACCCTCATCAGCGACGGCGGCGTGCAGCAAGCCCGGCCAGTGCCAGCAGCGAAAGCGTGGCCGTAGTCGGCTCGGGGATACTCAAGGTTTTAACATATGTCGAGAATCCTGTATCGTTACCGGCAAGTGTACTCATATCATAGATTTTGCCATATGTTATATTTGTATTCCCGGGATTGCCGTTAGCATAGGAAGCAGAACTGCCGACAGTTTGCACCGTTCCCTCTTTACCCGAAGTGAAGTAGCATAACTCTTTGTCATAATCGGCATGTTTAGAAAGAGTCACGGCAAGGAGAGTCTTGGAGCTCAGGCTATAGAGATAAGCCTTATCTGACTCCGAGTCATAAGCAAAGCGCAAAGAATCCCCCTCAGATATGGTGCCTATATTGTTATCCCCACCTGATGTGACGTGTGCCCCATTATAGTAAATACCGGCAGCAGTACCACTGCTCCATGAATTAATTGTAAGCCCCTTGCGCGATGAACCTGCGGCATCACCGCGCTCTGTTGCAAAAAAGTTCGAAAGCGACGTCACCTTGTCCATGGTGAAGTCGAACATATAGGAGTTTAGCGTGAAGCTGTCTTTATTGAACCAGAAGTCAGCGTTCCCCGCAGTATGCGCATCGCTCATGGTTGTAGTGGAAGTAATGACTTTTAAGTCCCAACTTTCAACAGAAGCTGTTGCGATTCCTGTCAGAGCAAGGAGTGTGAGCAGTGTTTTCCTCATGATTAATAAGAAGTTGATTTTTAAGAACTTTAATCAGCCCGTACAGGGATACCCATTCCCACGCGCGACGGGAGGCTGAGAGACCTGTCCCGAGCTGATGACGACAACATACAGTATTTAGAATGCTGTACCTACAGCCAATCATTAATTTTCAAGCTGGGGGATGAATGTTCAACGTCAAAAAGAGGAAATTAAGCATGCCCTTTTTTATCTCTTACCATAATTTTTTTAGTGTTTTGCAACTTTTAGGCTTGCATCAGCATTCTAAATGCTGGGGGTATCAGGATGCTGTAGTCTCAACTCACGGGGAGAGCTGCGGGTAGAGTAAGACCCCGCAGCTTTCGCCACGGGGTCAGCACTTATGGAACAACAAATCTGCTATATCGTAGTGTAGGGGTGGGCTCAGCGGCTGAGGTAGCCGGACACGCCCTCATGGGTGGGAGCCATGGCTTCCTTACCCTTCTGCCAGCCGAGCGGGCAAACCTCGCCGTACTGCTCGAAGTGCTGGAGGGCATCCACCATACGGATGGCTTCCTCAACGGAGCGACCCAGAGGCATATCGTTCACCACCATGTGGCGCACCACGCCGCTCTTGTCGATGAGGAAGAGGCCACGGTAGGCCACGAGCTCGCCCTTGACGCAGCAGTTGCCCTGCTCATCAGTGCAGCGCTCGCCGGCCAGTACGTCGAACTTCTCAGCCACTTCCTTGTTGATGTCTGCCACGAGCGGGTAAGTCACGCCATGGATGCCGCCCTGGTTGAGCGGAGTATTGGTCCAGGCCCAGTGGCTGTATTCCGAATCGGTGGAGCAGCCCACGACCACGGTGTCACGCTTACTGAACTCCTCCAGCGCAGCCTGGAAGCCCACCAGCTCCGTGGGGCAGACGAAGGTGAAATCCTTGGGGTAGAAGAAGAAGACCACGTACTTCTCGCCGATGTAGCGGCTGAGGCTGAAATCAGGGACGATTTCGCCGTTGATGACTGCGGTGGCCTTGAACTCCGGTGCTTTCTTTCCGATTAACATGTCTTTTGTTTCTTTCTATTGTTTGACGTTTTTCTGAACGATTCTCCGTTTTTTCTGCCGGAGGTGTTTCGTTGGCGAGAAATTATCACAAGATGGTGTGTTTGGCAAGAACTTTTTTAGAACTTTTCTAATTTTGTTCGTTTTTTCTTACATTTCATTCTTGAAAAAAGGGAAAACGGGGGCTAAAATGGGAGAAATGGAGGAAAAAAGGAGCAAAAGCGGACAGAAAAGCGGCAGAATGGTGTCACTGGATGCGCTGCGAGGGCTGGACATGCTGCTCATCATCGGGCTGGATGCGCTGGTGTATCGGCTTGCGGCCTTATATCCCGACAACGCAGCATGGCAAATGATTCGGGAACAGATGGGGCACCGGGCATGGGAAGGGCTGACGGTGTACGACATGGTATTCCCGCTCTTTGTCTTTCTGGCGGGGATATCCATGAGCTTTTCCCTGCGGCGGCAGGTGGGCAGCGGGAGCTCCACCGGGCGCATCCTGCGAAAACTGTGGTGGAGGGCGCTGGTGCTGGTGGTGCTGGGCTGGGTCATCAACGGGCCGCTCAGCTGGGATAGCTCACAGATGCGCTATGCCTCTGTGCTGGGGCTCATCGGGATTTCCGGGGCACTGGCCGGCAGCTGGGTCGTGCTGAGCCACAGCCGGCTGAAAGGGGCACTCATCGGGGCTGCGGTGATACTGGCAGCGGTGGGTGCTGCTCAAGGGCTGGGGGGAGACATGACACCCTGCGGCTGTTTCAACAGCAAGGCAGACGCCCTGCTCTGCCCGGGAGTGCTGCACAGCGGGTGCTACGACCCGGAGGGGCCGCTGTGTATCATATCTGCCTGTGCGCTGAGCCTGCTGGGGTATGCGACCGGGCTGCTCCTGACGCGGCCGGATATGGGAGCGGTCAAACGCTGCGTGCTTCTGTTGGGTGCGGGGGTGCTTCTGCTGGGGGCAGGCATGCAGCTGCCGGTCATCAAGGGAATCTGGACAGTGGGTTTTGTGCTGAGTTGTGGCGGCATCGGCATGCTGCTGATGGGGGTACTGCACGCGCTGACGGATGTGAACGGCATCACCACCTGGTGCAAGCCGCTGGTAATCGTGGGCAGCAATGCGCTCTTCATCTACATGATGACTCACCTGTTCTCTTTTACCGCGCTGGCAGAGCGGCTTTCCTGCGGGGTACTGCGCCGAATGCTGCCGGCAGAGCTGCTTCCGGCGGCCTATGCAGCAGGCGCATTAGCGCTTGCCTGGCTGCTCTGTCTGTTCCTGTACCGCCGGGGTGTCTTCATCCGGCTGTAAGCCGCGCAAGCGATCCAGGGCATTGAACACACCGGCCAGCAGGGTGCCGGAAATGGAATGCCACACGCAGCAGAGTGCCGAGGCAACCGCCGCCTCCGGCAAGGCGGCAAAGTGACGCCCGGCCAGCACCGTGGCCAGCCCGGCATTCTGCATCCCCACCTCGATGGAGAGCGTGCGGCGGCGGGGGCGGTTCATCCCCACACCGCGCCCCACCAGATACCCCAGCACGTAGCCGAGGGAATTGTGCAGGAAAATAGTGACAAAGATGAGAACGCCGCTCTCCAGGAAATGTGCCCCACAGGCCGAAATCACCCCACCCACGATGCAGGCGAGCCCGATGACGGACGCACCCGGCATGGCCGAGCAGAAGCGGCGGTAGCCCTCCCGGCGGCTCCAGAGGGCATTCCCCACAGTACCGAGCGCCACCGGCAGAATGGTGACCAGCAGGATGCTGCGGAACATCCCGGCGGCATCCACATCGATACTGGCACCGGCCAGCCATAGCACCAGCAGGGGCGTCACCACCGGAGCCAGCAGCGTGGAGACTGTAGTCATGCCGACAGAAAAGGCCACGTCTCCCCGGCAGAGGAAGCTCATGATGTTACTGGAAACCCCACCGGGACAGCAACCCACCAGCACCAGCCCCACGGCAATGCCGCGCGGCAAATCAAAACAGGCCACCAACGCCCAGGCCAGCAGCGGCATGATGGTGTACTGCGCAGCCGCTCCCAGGGCGATAGCCAACGGACGCTGCGCCACGATACGGAAATCCTGCGGCGAAAGAGTCAGCCCCATGGTGAGCATGATGAAGCCCAGCAAGGCAGACTGTACATTGCCGCGCACCCAGTCGAAAAGCCCGGGCTGCCAGAACGCCAACGCCCCCACCAGCATCACAAAGGCCGAGGTATGCGCGGCCAGGAAACGGCTCAGCTGCAGCAGGCAGGAAAACATGGCTCAGCTCTGGATTCCCTGCCTGTCGTACAGCTCCTTGTATAGCGGGCAAGTTGTATACAGCTCCTCATGAGGCCCATCGCCCACGATGCGCCCACCCTCAAACACCAGGATGCGGTCAGCATTGCGAATGGTGCTGAAGCGGTGCGCGACGATGAGCGTGGTGCGACCTTTCGCCAGTTCATCCAGCGATTCCTGAATCTCGCGCTCACTTTCCGCATCCAGCGAGGCCGTGGCCTCATCCAGAATCAGCACGGGAGCATTCTTCACAAACGCACGAGCAATGGCCACGCGCTGACGCTGACCACCGGAAAGCCCGGCGCCCTCCTGCCCCAGCATCGTATCGAGCCCCTTGCTCTGCGAATCTAGGAACTTGGACACGGCAGCAGCATCGGCAGCAGCATTCAGCTCTTCATCCGTGGCATCCTGACGCCCCAGTCTGATGTTATCGCGAATGGTACCGGTGAACAGCAGCGCCTGCTGCCCCACGAGAGCGAGCTCATTGCGCAGGTCATGCTGCCGCAGCTTGCGGATATCCACCCCATCGAGCTCTACGCAACCGCTGCTGACTTCATAGAAACGGGGTATCAGCGATGCAAAGGTTGTCTTGCCCGCCCCGCTGGGGCCTACCAGACCAACAATCTGCCCCGCGGGGATGTGGATATCAATATCACGAAGGGCGTACTTACCGCTATCCCCATAAGCGAACGAGACATTGCGGAACGTGATATCACCGCGCACCGGCTGTGCCAGCGTCAGCGGCTGTTCCGGGTCGGGTATCGTGTTGGGTTCGTGCAGGACCTCGGCCAGACGCACCACAGCCCCCTGAGCTTCGTTGAAACGGTTGAACGCCGTACCGGCGCGTTTCATCGAGTCAAAGGCAAAGAATAACGCGCCGGCCATGGCGATGAAATCAGTGAGGCTCATCCCCATCATCTTGCCGCGCACCAGCAGGAAGGCCAGCGCGAGCGAGGTCACCACCTCCATGATGGGAATCAGCGCCTTCTGGTACTTGACCAGTTTGACGTAGTTGCGGCAGTAGTTCTCTGAATTAGCCTTGAAATCGCGGATTTCTCGCTCTTCCATGGCATAGGCACGCACCTCACGCTGTGTCTCAAGGTTCTGCTGAATCGTCGTATTCAGCTCGCCCAGCCCCTGCTGAGCCAGCAGAGCCTTCCGGGAAATACGCTTGCCAAACACCATGATGGGCCAGGCGGCCAGACCGATGAACAGGAGATTGACCAGGAAAAGTATACCGTGACCGGTATCAATCAGCAGCCAGATGAAGGCCGACAGGGCGCACACGCAGGTGATAGGCTGCTTGACCAGGTCGTTGGCGACGGAGGAAAGGATGTTCTGCACGTTCTGGGTATCGGCCACGATACGGCTGATGATATCGCCCTTGCGGCGCTCTTCCATGAACGCGATAGGCAACTCCTGCACCCGGTTGAACACCGCCATGCGCAACACCTCGAGGATGCGTATACCGAGCACATTCACCAACACCGCGTTACCCCACATGGAAACACCGCGGATGGCGAAGAGAAGCGGCATCATCGCACAGGCTGTCAGCAGCAGCGTGCCAACCTCCCACTCCTGCAGAGAGGGGAATATCTGCAACAACTCAGGCACTTCACCTGCCGATGAGCGGAACACGACGGGGAAGACGAACTTCACCAGCAACGGCACCCCCAGGCCACTGGCCGCCGAAGCTATCACACCGGTACACAGCACCAGGATAAACAAGCGAATATGCGGCATCAGAAACCGCTTCAGAAAATAGATAACATTCTTCATGCCTCCTCCTCCTTCTCCTGTTGAGCCTGCTGCACCTGTTCATCGTACAGAGCCCGGTACAGCTGGCAGGTTTCGTAAAGTTCATCGTGTGCCCCATCGGCGATGATACGCCCGGCCTCGAACACCAGGATACGCTGCGCCATGCGCAGTGTGCTGAAGCGGTGCGCAATGATAAAGGTCGTGTGCCCCCTGGCCAGCTCCTCCAGCTCGCGCTGAATCGCCGCCTCGCTCTTCATATCAAGCGCGGAGGTCGCCTCGTCGAGAATCAGCACCGGAGCATTCTTCAGGAAAGCGCGCGCGATGGATACGCGCTGCCGCTGCCCGCCGGAAAGCCCGCAGCCGCTCTCTCCCAGCATCCGATCGTAGCCTTCCTCCATGCTCTCCACAAACTCATCGACACGAGCTTTCTGCGCCGCCGCATACACCTGCTCATCATCAGCCTTCGGGTTGCCCACGCGGATATTCTCGCGGATACTGTCGCGGAACAAAGCTGAGAACTGCGATACCAGACCAATCGAGCACGTGCGTTGCTCACGGGTAATCTGCCGCACATCCACACCGTCGAGTTTCACACAACCGGCCGACACATCGTAGAATCGGCATATCAGATTGATGAAGGTCGTCTTGCCCGATCCGCTGGGTCCTACAAGCCCCACGATCTGCCCCGCAGGCACCTTGACCGATATATCCTTGAGCACGGGGACGTCCGCGCTGTAGCCGAACGAAACGTGGTCAAACTCGACATCGCCCGCCACCGGCATCGGCAGCGCAGCCGGCTCTGCCGGTTCCGGTGTTTCGTCCTTGGCATGCAGCACCGACATGATACCGTTGATCATGACCGTGAGCAGCTGGCACTGGTTCGCCACCGTGCCCAGACGCTTGATGGGATCATAGCAGAAATAGAAGGCCGTGGCGATGGCCGTGAATTGCTCCAGCGACAAGCCGTCACTGCACCCGCGATAGAGTGAATACGCCAGCGCTAGCGCACAGACGATTTCCACCGCAGGGGTGACACTCTGACGCCAACACGCCATCTTGATCAGCATCGAGTTGTACGAATGGATGTAGGAGCTGAGCAGCGATGACTGGCGCCCCTCCAGATTGAAGGCACGCACCTCGCGCTGCGCTGAAAAAGTCTCCTCCACCGTCGAAGTGATGATGTTCATCCCGGCCAGGGCGGCGCGCATCTGCTTGATCATCCGCTTGCCGACGTAACGCACCAGAGGTACACAGGCGCTGGATATAATCAGATTCACCAGCAGCATGGCACTTTCATCGCTGGTGACAGCGGCGTAAACCAGGTATGCCACGGCGGCCAGCAGAGTGAGCGGCTGAATGACCAGGTCGTTCATCACGGTTATCATGCCCTGCTGCGCCATCTGCGTGAACTGTATCAGCGTCGTCATCAACCCGCCACGCGTCTGTTTGTCGTGGTACGAGAACGACAGCCACTGCAGGCGGGCGAACAAATCAGAGCGCAGATGCGAGAGCGCCCGCATACCGGCCTTCGTCAGCAAAAAGGCATTCAGATACGTCGCCACCCCGCGAACACTCATCACCAGCGGGATAATCAACGCCGCCGCCCACAGCAGGGCATCAGCCCGATAAGGCTCTGCGACATAGGTATCCACCAGCTGCCGGAGCCACTCCGGAGTAGGCACCTGCTCGAAAACCAGCGGAAACACATGCTGAATCATGAAAGGCAGGCCAAAGCCCGCAGCCGCTGCAGCCAGAACGCCGAAAAAGATACCCGATATCAGCATCGCTTTCTGCGGTGCTATATACTCACGGAGTACCGGCTTGAAAATCTGCCACATACCTTTTTCTTGAGAAGAACTCATACGCTTTCGCACAGATTAGCATAATCCTCCCCCTCGGGCAATCTTTTTCTGATATCCCCATCGGGAGAAATGGGAAAATGAGATAGAATTCTCAGCGATTCAGGAAATACAGACCGGTGTATACCCTGGGGTCTATCGCCACGCCCTCTCTGACCTTGTCAGCAAGCCATGCGTCGATATCATCTGCCGGGGCCTCACACACGCTGATACACTCACCCTCGACCCCGCCACCGGCAGATACCCGGTGCACCCCTTCTGCCAGGAAAAAATGCAGCGTCTCCGAGGTCAGCCCCGGCGATGAAGGCCCGGTGAAGAGATAGCGCATGGACTCTGCCGCATAGCCGGTCTCCTCCACCAGCTCGCGATGTGCCGCCGCCACGTGGGCTTCGGGCTGCTCATCGCCGCTCAGCCCGGCAGGGAAACACAGACAACGCTTGCCGATAGGCGGTCGGTATTCCTCGACCAGCAAGACCTTGCCCTCCGGAGTGCGCGCAAAAATCATGACCGCTTCGGTCTGCCCGGCTCGCTCGCAATACTCCCAGCGACCCTCCCTGACCATCGTCAGGAATTTTCCCTGATACAGTGTTTCCATAAAAAGCGAAAAGGGGCGACGAGCCTGCTCCCCGCCGCCCCGGATAAATCCTTTTCCTTACTCCCGCACAAGCGTCTGGAAACGCGCCAGGATTCTCTTCGTCACAGGGCCGGCCACACCGGCGCCTATTGTGCGACCATCCAGGCTGGTAGCGGCGATGACCTCAGCCGCTGACCCGGTGAGGAAACACTCATCGGCACAGATGATATCGAAGCGGTTCATCACACGCTCCACGCAGGGGATTCCCAATTCCTGACAGATATCCATGACCGCGTGGCGGGTGATACCGCCGAGCGCCCCCTCCGTCAGAGGGGGAGTGATGACCACACCGTTCTTCACGATAAAGATATTGTCCCCCGTGCATTCCGCGACGTTACCGTTGCTGTTGAGCATCACCGCCTCGCCGGCTCCCTGCTGCACGCACTCAATCTTGGCAGAGATGCTGTTGAGGTAGTTCAGGCTCTTGACCTGCTGGCAATTCACGTCGGGCGTGGCGCGCCTGTACGAACTGGTAATCAGGCTCAGTCCCTTCTCGTACATCTCGGCCGGGTACAGAGAAATGGAAGACGCGATGATAAACATGCTGGGACGAGGACAATTCCGGGGATTGAGCCCCAGATCGCCCACCCCTCGGGTCACGACAAGTCGGATATACCCATCCTCCAAGCCGGAGGCAGCCACCGTCTCCTCCGTGGCGGCGCAGACTTCATCGTAGCTCCAGGGCAGATCAAGCATGAGATAGCGCATGCAATCGAAAAGTCGGGTGATATGCTCCTGCAGGCGGAATATCTTGCCGGAATAGAAGCGGATACCTTCAAAACATCCATCCCCGTACAACACACCATGATCAAAAACAGAAAGCTTGGCTTCCTCTTTGTCTACCAGTTTACCATCGAGCCAGATTTTCATAGCTGTATAGAAAAATTGTGAACGTGGCTATTGTAACTCTTTTTTCCACCATGTGAAGCAAAAAAAACCGGGCTGTGTCATTTTTGATGTGCAAGTCACGACGTATCCGCTGCCGCTCCTGCGGCGCTTCGGCGGAACAAGCAAGTGGACGGAAGTTCGGCGAAGCTCCACACGTATGGCTCCGGCCGGCGTCTGTCTTGATTTTAACTTGACGAGGCCGCGCATTATGCTACCATAGTCGCGTATGAGAAAAATCGACCTCCTCATGTTGACCGCGCTCAGCACCGCCCCCCTCATGGGTAATGATTTGCAGGCAATCGCAGATTCACTGACGGTGCCGAGCCCGACTCCGACCTCGACCAGACTTGAGATGCCGGTTGTTCCCGGAGCCTCTGTCCGCCTGCTGGGTGCCGACTATGAGCATATCGTTGACGCCGCCGGCAATATCCGCCCGGTGATTGAAAACACACCGGTTCACGTCAGCTTCGAAATACAGAAAGGCGATGAGAAAGTCGTCAGCCGTGATTACCTGATTACGGTTCCTGCACCAACTCCGCAGCAGAACGGGCTGAACGCCAAACCCCGGGTGATTCCCGAGCTACTCTCGTGGCATGGCTCCACCGGCGTCTTCCGACTTCCCCGGGAAATCAGGATACACTGCACCGCCCCCTTCGCCGAACAGTTTGCAGCCGAGCTCGCCGAGGAAGCCGGCAAAGCCACCGGGCGTGATATCCGCACCCGACTCGTGCCCTCCGGCGAACAGGCAGACTTCACCCTGAGTTCCGAGTCTGATTGCAAACTCGGTAAGGAAGGCTACGCCCTCAGCATCAGCTCGACTGAGGTGCGACTGGCAGCAGAGAGCAACGAAGGTCTCTTCTGGGCCACGCGTTCCATCCTGCAGATGGTCGCCTCCGGCAAGGGCACCCTTCCCTGCGGCAAGGCAGAGGATGCGCCGCGCTTTGCCCTGCGCGGCTTCATGCTCGACATCGCCCGCATGCCGGTACCCATGGATTACCTGCGCAACCTGGTCAAAACCATGGCCTGGTACAAGATGAATGAGCTGCATCTCACCCTCAACAACAACTACATCTTCCACGAGGATTATGTCGACAAAGGGATGGATCCCTTCAAGAAGAGCTACTCGGCCTTCCGCCTCGAATCAGAGCAGAAAGGCGCTGACGGCACCCCGCTGACGGCCACTGACCTCGCCTACTCCAAAGCCGAGTTTGCAGATTTCATCGCCTATGCCCGCCGACACAACGTCAGCATCATCCCGGAGTTTGACACCCCCGGCCATGCCCTCTCCTTCACCCGCGTGAGACCCGACCTCATCTACCAGGGACCGATGAATCACGACAAGCGCCGCTGTGAAATGCTGGATGCCGCCAATCCGGAAACCGTGTCCTTCGTCGGCAAGGTATTCGATGAATACCTGCTGCCGCAGGGTGACAAGAAAGCGGTATTCGCCGGCTGCGATGTGGTGCACGTAGGTGCCGACGAGTTCTTCGGCGCAGCAGAGGATTACCGCAAATTTGCCGATGGCTTGCTGAAGCACGTCATGCAGCGCGGCTACACACCGCGTATCTGGGGCAGTCTCAACACCAAGAAAGGCACTACTCCGGTGCAGGCGAAAGGCGTGCAGATGAACCTCTGGAGCACCGGATGGGCCAAGGCATGGGATTCCATCCAACAGGGCTTCGACGTCATCAACACCAATGACGGAGCCCTCTACATCGTCCCGGAGGCCAAATACTACCGCATGGACCTGAACCACAAGTGGGTGTACAACTCCTGGAAGCCCAACATCGTGGGTCAGGAGACCCTGCCGGCCGGGCATCCGCAGCTGCTGGGCTGCACCTTTGCCGTCTGGCAGGACATGACTGACCGCCGATACAACGGCTACGGCATCTACGATATCGCCGATATGATTCGAGACTCCGTACAGGTCGTCAGCAGCAAGGCCTGGGGCAAGGCTCAGCCAACGCTCAGCTTCGACGAGATGAAGAGCACGGCCGCAGCCATCGGCGACGCCCCCGGAACCACGCTGAACTTCCGTACCATGCAGATACCGTTCTCCGTCTCCGTACAGAGCCTGCCCATGCAGCTCAACCTGGGTACACTGGCCCCCAACTATCGCATGACCATGGAGCTCGAGCTGCCCGAAGCCCCGGCACCGGGTGAGGAGCAGGTACTGCTGGAGTCACCCTGGGGGCAGCTCATGGTCGCCACAAAGGATGGCTCCATCGGACTGCGCCGCTCTGATACCATGGAGTTCAGCTTCGGCGTCAAGCTGCCTGTCGGCAAGCGCGTCAAGCTCGAGCTCATCGCCACCCGAACCCCGGTCAGCAAGGAAAACGCGCCCCAGAGCAAGAACCTTCTCATCCGTGAGCTCCGCGAAGTGACCCTCCTCATCGATGGTCAACCCTGTGGCAAGCTCGAGCTGACCGGACGCAATGAGACCATCGAGGCCATCAATACCAACGTCATGCTCCCGCTGGACGTGCTCGGGACTTCCTTCAAGGGCAAGGTGTACAATCTGACCGTCGATCCGACCATTCAGAAGTAATGCAGGACTCCCCTGAAGCAGAATTTGAAGCCGGGGCTGCCGCGTTCCGCGAGGGACGCGCAGCCGACGGCGCCGAGCATCTCCGCAACGCCGCCTTTGCCGGCCACGCAGAGGCACAGAATCAGCTCGCGCGCATCTATTTTGCGCGACTGAAAACCCGGAATGACCTGATGGATCTGGAGTGTGCTGCCCAGGCCGGTGACCATGTGGCTCTCTTTGTTCTCTCCATGTGTTTTCTGGAGGGGCGTCTCATCGACAAAGATACGGACAAAGCACTCATTGCCCTCCGCTACGCGGCGGAGAAGGGCAACATCATGGCTCAAGCGATGCTTCAGCAGCATGCCTGAGATGGCTCTCCTTCTCCTCTGAAAATCCCCCCGCCATTCTGCCACGGATGACGGGGGTTATATCAAATATCCCATTATCCGGAACAGGAAAGATAAAAAGCATGCCATCGAATTATTGCTCCGGCAATTAAAGGATGTTGCTCTGCCGATACGCCAAATGGGAAGCTGTAGGGAAGTACGATTGACGAATGACGAAGTACGAATGAAAAGTTCGCTGCGCTGCGCGCAGATGGTTTCAACTAACGCTAAGCGTCCTTCATCGTTCATCATGCGAGCAGAGCGAGCGGAATTCTGTACCTTGTCCATC
>JAFQSQ010000017.1 GCA_017409465.1 Akkermansia sp.
TTCTTCGTATTCTGAGCGCATGCCCCAGTGTACCGGATCCGGATACCAGTCCATGAAATTGGGGGCATAGCGCATATAGCGCACCTCGCATTCCATGTAATAAACGCCATTGAGTTGGTAGAGTCCGTTGTAGGTGTCTCTGTGAATGGTGGGTACGGCTTTACCGATACTGTCCAGTTTGGCTCCGATGTTGCTGGATACGCAGGCGGAAAGCAGTAGGGCCGGTAGGGCTATAAACGGGAGAAGTGCTTTCACAGTGTGGAAAAGATTGTATTTATTACGGTGTCATGTTACCAGAATCCGGGAGGCGCTACAAGCTGTTAGTTCGGAGCCGAGAGATAATTCCAAGCAACTAAGCGCAAAAACAGACCCGCAAGCCTAGGATGCCCAGCCGCTGGAGCCCTTGGTCTGACGGGGCTCCTTCCTACCCTGTCCGTCTTCGCGTAGCCCTGTTGGGCTCTTGCTACGCCGAGACAGGCTGCAAGCGATGGAACGTACATTCCTGCTCGTCTGTTCAAGCGCGGCGGGTATTTATATTGAGCGTTTTCTGCGTTTTCGTTGCCGATGGCGCAAGAACCGGGATGCAAAGGGAGGAGGGATGCCCGGGTGGAAGTGAGGCATACGAGATATACCATGGCAGCGGCCGGGGGAAAGGGATGCTGCTTGAGGTTTTCTCAGAATTCGGTGGATACCTGCCCTGCTCTGACGCCCATTTGCCGGAGGAGGGTCAGCGGCTTTTCCACATCAGCGACTTTCAGGAAACCGCGCGGCAGCGGGCGATTGTTCACGACGACGTCGCTGTAGTCAAACACGAGGTCGCCGCTGCCATCTTTCTTCTTATTCGCCTCGAGCAGCATGTCGGGCGCTATCGGGTAGCAATATACCTGCGTCCCGGAGATCGCCTTGGGAGTGAGGATGACCGCCCGTTGCGCCGTCAGGACGTAGATAGACTGCTTCTGGCGCTGATGATAGCGATACACACAGATGGGCAGGATAAGGCCTATGAGAATAAAAATAAACGGGATGATGATCATCGGGTCTATCCCCTCCTCTCCGGGCTGCTGTATTTCCGACCACACCATGAATGAGGGGATAGCCACCCACACCAGGGAAAAGAAGAAAATAGGCAGGCTGCTGAACAGGGGGGATTTTCCGCCGGGGCTCCCACACCAGAGGATGTCTTCATCGCGTTCCAACACGCGGCTCAGTATCTCTCGCGTCTCCAGGCTGTACTCTGTATCAGACAAGCGCATGGGCTCATGCTAACAACGGTGGCTCATTTCGTCAAGCGTAAAAAAGCACAGCCCGGAGAGTCGGGCTGTGCGTCGGGGAAAAACGAGAGGAGATGCGCCTCATTCCTGCGGCTTGAGGACGGCAATCTTGCCGGAGCGGATGACCATCTGGACATCGTAGTCCTGCATCAGGTTCAGGAAACGCGCCACGCGGAATTCGCCGCCGGAGATTTCGAGCGTGATGGTGGAGCGAGTGGCATCCAAGACTTTGGCGCCGAAGATATTGGCGGTCTCAAGAATGGAAGTCTTACTCTCACCCTCAGCGAAGCCGACGCGCATCAGCACAATCTCACGGTAGATGGTGGGCTCATCGCGGAAGTCGATGACCTCTACCACATTCACAAGCTTGCTGAGCTGCTTAATCACCTGGTCGAGCTTCTCGCCGGCCTCCTTCACGTCGATGTTCATGCGGGAGAAGCGGGGGTCCTCGCAGGGGGCGACGTTCAGGGAATGGATGTTGTAGCCACGGCCGGAGAAAAGGCCGGCCACACGAGAGAGCACGCCGAACTTGTTTTCAACCAGGACGGAAATCGTGTGAATCTGTTTTGTTGCAGGCATAGCGTGTGTGTGTATGTATTGAGGTGTAAGGAGAATAACGGATAATCGGCGAGTCGTCAAGCCGGAATCTCCCGGTATGCCCATAAAATCATGCCATGATGCGCGTTTCGCTGCCGGTCAGCCCCGCGATGGTGGGGTGCATGCGGTCCTCAGCGGGGAATCGGGCGTATAAATAACCTTGACCGATGCGAAGCACTCCGTTAGAATGGCTCACGTAAGCGTATGAAAGACCCCATAGTCCGCAGAGTCGAGCAAATTTCCGTATCAAAGTTCTACGAGACTTACCGCGAGCCGCTGGAGCTGCAGCTGCTCAACAGCCCGCTGGGCATGACGCGCAAGATACTGCAGCCCTCCATCAACCGCCCCGGGCTGGCGCTGACGGGCTACTTCGGGTACTTTGCCCACGAGCGCATCCAGGTATTCGGGGCGGCTGAGATGGCCTACCTGAGCACCCTGCAGGGCGAGGAACGCCACGAACGCTTGCAGCGTATCTTCCGCGAGGATATCCCCTGCATCATCTTCGCTCGAGGGATGGATGTGCCGGCGGATGTACTGGCCATGGCCGACAGTCACACGGTGTCGGTGTTCCGCTCGAACCTGCTGACCATGCACTTCGTCAACCGCGCGACTTTCATCCTCGAAAGCGAGTTTGCCGACAGCACCACGATGCACGCCTGCATGGTCGATGTGCGCGGAGTCGGGGTACTCATCACCGGCAAGGGTGGCGTGGGCAAGAGTGAGATTTCGCTCGGTCTGGTCGAGCGCGGTTCCTCCCTGGTGGCCGATGATATGGTGCGTATACGCCGCATCGGCGGCGAGCTGATAGCCAGCGCCCCGGCGCTCAGCAGCGGCTTCATCGAAATCCGCGGCATCGGTATCATCAATGTTACCAATCTATTCGGGCTCAAAGCATACCGAAGAGAGAAAAAAATCGACCTCATCATCAACCTGACCGATGGTAAGATGTCGGAGCTGGAGCGGCTGGGGCTGGAGCGCAAGATGATGAGTATCCTCGGCGTCGAAGTCGAGCGCCTGAACCTGCCCGTGGCACCGGGACGCGATATGACGCGTCTGGTCGAAGTCGCCGCGCTGGGTGTGTACCTGCGCGAGAGCGGCTACGACATGGCGGGAGAATTCAACCGCCGTCTGCATCGCGAGATCAGCCTGCGCTCCAATCCTCCCGCCCAATCCTGACCTGATACACCGAATCCCCCCATGACAGAACTCAACGAAATCGTCGCCCTGCTGGACTCGACCCTGCGAGTGGCCGAGGTGAAAGATGCACCCGTAGCCCTCAATGGACTGCAGGTGGAAAACAACGGCCGCATCACCAAGGTAGCCCTGGCCGTAGACGGCTCGCAGCGTACCCTGGATGCGGCGGTAGCCGCAGGGGCAGATCTGCTGGTGCTGCACCATGGGCTGTACTGGTGTGGGCTGCGCCCGCTCACCGGCTGGTGGAAACGCAAGGTGGAGACCTGCCTGGGGGCAAATCTGGCGGTGTACGCGGCGCACCTCCCGCTGGATGTGCACCCGGAGCTGGGTAACAATGCCCGCCTGGCGCAGGCACTGGGGCTGCAGGAGCCGCGAGCCGAGCTTGAATACTGTCTCTCCGGCGTCTTCCCGGGCACAGTGGCTGAGCTGCGTGCCCGCTATGCCGAGGTAACCGGCGGTCCCATCACCGGTCCCATGCTGACCCCGGATGCGGCGGCGGGGCGGGTCATCATCTGCTCCGGCGGAGGCGGGCCTGAGGTCTACGCTGTGCAGAAGCTGGGCTACAGCACCTTCCTGACAGGCGAGGAAAATCACTGGGTCTCCTACACGGCAGAGGACATGGGGATGAATCTGTTCTTTGCCGGGCATTACGCTACGGAAACATTCGGGGTAAAGGCACTGGGCGAGCTGCTCAGCGAGCGTTTCGGGCTACCGGTGGTGTTTCTTGATAACCCGACGGGGATGTAAATCGGCATTTACCGAGAGCCTGCCACCATGCTGATTATCGTAGAAGATTCGTTTGGGACACGCCTGGACCAGTATCTGGCGGCACAGCTGCCGGAGCTCTCGCGCGCACGCATCCAGGCGCTCATCAAGGAGGGAGCCATCACCCTCAACGGCAAATCCACCAAAGCCAAGACCCCAGTGGAGCGTGGGATGCGTATCGACGTCTCGGTACCCGAGCCGGAACCCGCCGAGGCTCAGCCGCAGGATATCCCCATCGCGGTGCTGTATGAAGACCGCGATGTCATCGTCATCGACAAGGAAAGCGGCATGGTGGTGCACCCGGCAGCGGGCAATCCGGACGGTACTCTGGTGAATGCCGTGCTCTTCCACTGCGGGGATTTGTCCGGCATCGGCGGTGTCGAGCGCCCGGGTATCGTGCATCGGCTGGACAAGGATACCAGCGGCTGTATCGTCGTCGCCAAGAACGACAACGCTCACCTGTCGCTCACCACGCAATTCGCCAACCGCGACACCGGCAAAATCTATCTGGCCGTGGTACAGGGCCGCCCGAAGGAGGACGGCGGCACCGTCTTCACCAACATAGGCCGCCACCCGGTGAACCGTCTCAAGATGGCCGTCGTCAATCCCGGCTCGGGTAAACCCGCCATCACTGACTGGCAGGTGCTGCACTACGATGCGGCGACGGATTCCAGCCTGGTGATGTGTACGCTGCACACCGGACGCACGCACCAGATCCGCGTCCACATGCTGCACCTGGGGCATCCGCTGGTGGGCGACCCCATCTACGCTCACCCACAGCGGCAGAAAGCAAAACCCGGCAGGCTCATGCTGCACGCCTGGCGACTGGCCTTCAACCACCCGGCAGACGGGCGCCGTATCGCACTGCAATCCCCCATCCCCGCCGAATACCAGCCCTGGCTCATCGGCCATGAGCTACCGGTCTGGGAAGAAGAGCTGACCGTGCCCATCGGCGGGCAGAGCTGAAGCGGCAACGCAGCATCGCACCCCGATAGTAGCGCCGCTTTACATGGCAGGCAGCAGAGCCTACTGTAACACGCCCCTTCGCCACCCGCCCCCTTTTGTCAGCCCATGGCGACCACACGCGAGGCGTGAGGACAAACTTGCCGCTTGCCATACAGGCCTCCGTCTGCTAGGATAGCAGACACGACGACACCACCGACTATACAGACTAATCAAGCCTACAGCCGATGATAGCGCCACCCGGACTTCGCTATACACTTTTCATCATTTTCGCCGGATTCAGCCTGGCCGCTGAGCCGAGCCACAGCACCACCCATCACTCCATGTTCGATCAGAATCTATTCATCAAATGCAGCAATACCGCCGGTGTCTCAGGCTTTGAAGGAGACATCCGCTCGGTCATTGAGAACGAACTCGCTGGCTGCGGTCGCATCACGCGCACTCAGGCAGGCAATCTCATCTGCGAAAAACCCGGCCCGGAAGGATCCCCGACTGTCGCCATCATCGCCCACATGGACGAAATCGGCTTCATGGTACAGGGTATCACGGAAGATGGATTCCTGCTGCTGGTACCGCTGGGCGGATGGTGGAACCACACCCTGCCCAGCCAGCGAGTCACCGTCATCACCCGCGATGGGAAACACATTCCCGGCCAGATAGGTACCAAGCCGCCGCACCTGCTGCCGGAAGCTCAGCGCAAGCAGGTGATGCCCAATGAATCGCTCTTTGTGGATATCGGTGCCTCCTCCCGCAGCGAGGTCGAGGCTCTCGGGATACGCCCGGGTTGCTGCATCGTGCCGGAATCAGACTGCCGCCCGCTGGCCATCAAGCATCGGTGGATGGGTAAGGCCTTCGATGACCGCGCCGGCATCTACTGCCTGATTCGCACCATGCAGAGCATCCGCGACAGCCAACTGCCCTGCACCGTGCGCGCCATTGCTACCGTCCAGGAAGAAGTCGGCACGCGGGGAGCCCGCTCCCTGCAGGGCGACCAGGTACCCGATATCGCCATCATCCTCGAAGCCCCGCCGGCGGACGATACTTTCGGCCAGAGCAGCGTCTGCCGCCAGGGTGTACTGGGCAAAGGGGTCCAGGTGCGCCTCTTCGACCCCACCCACATCACCCAACCGGAGCTGGCCGACTTCGTGCTCCGCACGGCTGAGACACACGATATCCCCTGCCAACCGACCGTTCGCCGCAGCGGCGGTACGGATGCCGCAGCTGCCTACCCGGACTGGCATGGTATTCCCGCTATCGTACTGGGAGTCCCCACCCGCTATATCCACTCGCACAACGGCATAATCGATACCCGCGATTTGCAGGCGACCATCGAGCTCACGGTGCAGCTGCTGCGTGATATCGCGGCTTTCAAATCATAATACCACGCTTCCGACCTCTCTGCGAAAGCACAAAAATGACCGACACGTGAATGCTGTGTCGGTCATTTGTGTATCAAAAGATGATGACTACATCACTTACCCTTGTCGCGGTCGGTGGTGTGCTTCTTCCAGTTGGACAGCATATCTCGGACAGCCGCTCCACCCATGGCATGAGTAATGCTGCTTCCATCCTTGGAGACAATGAACAGCGCGGGGAAAGTCGGTATGCCACACCCGGGAAGCCCGGTAAAGTTGGTGGCTTTCACCGCATCGAACATGATGCAGGGATTCTTGGACTTGAAGTCCTTGAGGTATTTCAGAGCCTCGTCTTCTGATTTATCACCACTGATAATCAGCATCTCCACTTTCTTGCCGGAGCGCATTTTCTTGTACTCAGCCATCGCCACAGGCATGCTCTCCTTGCAATGGCGGCACCAGCTGGCAGAGTAGAGGTAGAGATAGTAATCAGCTTTCAGATTTGCCTTGGCGTTGAGCACCTTGAAATTACCCAGAGCCTGGGCAACCTTGCTCAACTCCTCTGCAGCATCTGCCTCATCCTCAGTGTCAGCAGCTTGCTCATCGGCTGCGCTCTCAGTTTTCTTGCTCTTCTTCTTTTTCTTGCTCTTCTTCTTTTTTTTCTTCTTCTTGCTCTTGCGAGCGTCAGAGTCCTCGGCATCGGTGGTCACCTCAGTATCTGCCGCAGCGGATTCTTCTGCCGCCAGAGGGCTGATGCTCAACACAAACATCGCCAACAACAGCATCCGGAAATATCTGCTCAATTTCATGCGCAACAGACTAGCAGATAAGCCGCTGCTCGTCAATGCCAATTTTTCAATCGTGCCGCTTCAGCCATACGTGTCGGCTCTTCTGCAATAATGGTGGAATGCCCCCTACTCCGGGGCACCTCTCCTCGCGAACAAAAAAGGCAACCGGTTCAGGGTTGCCTTTCAGTACCCCCTCGCGGACTCGAACCGCGGACAAACTGATTAAGAGTCAGCTGCTCTACCAACTGAGCTAAGGAGGCGTTCTGTAGTTCACACATAGCCTGCTCACGGACTGGTACCCCCTCGCGGACTCGAACCGCGGACAAACTGATTAAGAGTCAGCTGCTCTACCAACTGAGCTAAGGAGGCACTATGTCCATGAACACGCTCGCACCTGTTTCCCGGAGGGGAAGCCGCTGGTCAGATTTGAACTGACGACCCACGCATTACGAATGCGTTGCTCTACCCCTGAGCTACAGCGGCGATGCTGTGTGCGGGCAGAGTTAACCACAACTCCGCATGAATTGCAAGCAAAATTTCCTAAAAAATAAAAAAATTACTTAATTTTTCCGAAATTTGGCAGACAAACGACATTTTAGGGTTGAAATTAAGGCAGGAAAGTATAGAATAAAGGGGCTATGACATACGAAGTTTTCGAAACCAAGGAAGAGGCCGCCAAGAAGCTGGCCGCAGAGGTAGCCGAACTGATTCGCAGCCGCGCCGCAGAGGGCAAGAATGCCGTACTGGGTCTGGCTACGGGTGCGACCCCGCTTCCTTTCTATGCTGAGCTGATACGTCTGCACAAGGAAGAGGGACTTTCCTTCAAGAATGTGGTGACGTTCAATCTGGATGAATACACCGGCCTGCCCCACGAGCACGTGGAGTCCTACTGGTACTTCATGCACACCAATCTGTTCAACCACATCGACATCCCGGCCGAAAACATCAACCTGCCCTGCGGTACCCTTCCCCAGGAAGAGATTGCAGCCCACTGCCAGGCATACGAGGACAAGATCAAGGCCAACGGAGGTCTGGATCTGCAGATTCTCGGCATCGGCCGCACGGGACACATCGGCTTCAACGAACCCGGCTCCGATGACACCACCATCACCCGCCAGGTGACGCTCGATGACCTGACCAAGACGGATGCCGCTCCGGCATTCGGTGGTTTCGAGAACGTGCCCTGCACCGCCATCACCATGGGTGTGGCCACCATCATGGGCGCCAAGAAGGTACGTCTGATGGCTTGGGGTGAGAAGAAGGCCTCCATCGTGAAGAAGGCCATTCAGGGGCCCGTGACCATCGAGGTTGCCGCATCCTATCTGCAGAACCACGCCGACGCCAAGTACTTCCTGGACAAGCCGGCTGCTGCTGATCTGTAAAGCGTAGGCAGACACTATTTTCCAACCGAAACAGGCCGGGGAGCATCCACTCCCCGGCTTTTTTTGAAACATGGCGCACCTGTACATCCACATACCGTTCTGCCACCGCATCTGCCCCTACTGTGCCTTCTTCAAGCATACCCCGGCCGATACGGACATGCGCGGTTTTGTGCAGGCTCTCATCAGCGAGGCTCGGCTGAGGCTGCCTGCGGGTTATGCGCCGGAGACCATCTATTTCGGCGGCGGGACGCCGAGCATGCTCTCGCCCACGCATCTGGGCAATCTGATTCAGGGGCTGCGCGAAACGATAGATTTCACGCGGGTGCGTGAATGGAGCTTTGAGAGCAATCCCGCCACCCTGACAGCCGCGAAGGTACAGCAGTGGTGCGAGCTGGGTATCACCCGAGTGTCGCTGGGCGTGCAGAGTTTCGAGCCGCGGCTGCTGCAGCTGCTGGGGCGCACCCACAGTCCCGAACAGGTAGCGCAGGATGTGGCACTGCTACGCCGGGTGGGAATCCCGCAGATTAATCTGGATCTCATGTTCTCACTCCCCGGCCAGACCCCGGCAGAATGGCAGCACACGCTGCATGAAGCTCTCGCCCTCGCACCTGACCACATCTCCACCTACAACCTGTCGTACGAGGAGGATACGGATTTCTTCCGTCAATTCGGAGCAGATGCCGGGGATGAGGAAACGGATGTAGCCATGTTCGAAACCGCAGATGAGATGCTGACGGCGGCAGGATACCGCCACTACGAGATTTCGAACTATGCCCGGCCGGGATGCCGCTCGCAGCACAACCTGGCCTGCTGGCGAGGCGAGGATTACCACGCCCTGGGGCCGGGAGCCGTGGGTAGTGTCGGCGGCGAACGCTACCACAATGCCGAGCACACAGGGCGCTACATCGCTGCCCTGAGCGAAGGGAAACTGCCCCCCTGCTCCGTGGAACGTCTGGCTCCCGAGACGCGCCGTACGGAACTGCTGGGGCTGATGCTGCGCACGGATGAAGGGCTCCCGCCGGAGCTGCTCCGCCCACAGGACAGCGAGTTTATCGCTATGCTGCAGGCCGAGCAGCTGGCCGAACTCTCCGACAAAGGATGCTTGCGACTGACGCGCAGCGGTCGACTCGTGGCCGACGAGATAGCCGTGGGGCTCATTTAAGGGCTCCCCGATATCATCTTGTGCTCAGAAATCAAGCCGATAGCCCACGACGCCATTGACCTCGGTATAGCCGGAGCTGAACTCGAACGAGGCATCCAGGAACATCGCGCCGGAGTCAACCCCCAACGGCACGATGATACCGGCACCAAACTCAGCTCCTATCATGCCCACTTCGGCAGAGCGAGTGGAGCTCCCCACAGAGGGTAACGCAACCAGCGAGGAAGATACTGATGCCGAGCGATCACCGGCTCGCAGCTTGAGCAACGCGCGCGCCTCTGCGCGGGCAACCCGCTCGTTGATAGTCTCGCCGGCATTCCCCTGAATACGAGCCCCCAGGCCAAAGGTAACGGCATTCACATCGCACCCGCCATAGCGCAGGGCAACATCGCTGCCGCGCTCGCTGAATGAATCCACCGAGGTGTGGCTGAAGAGCACGTTGACAATCGGCTGCAGGCGGGTATCACTGTATTCATCCAACGGGATGGAGTAGCCCAATTCATACAGGAAACCGAGACTCAGCGCATCGGCATCACCGCTCATGCCGCCGGCAGTATTGCTGAGCGGCAAGTGCCGATCCAGCTCAGCCCCGGCCCAGCCGATACTGCCGACGAAAGTATGAGTCCAGCACCGCGCGGCATAGCGGGCGAATGCGCTGATGTAGTAGAAATCAGCATCGCCCTCAGCCGAATCGACCGATTTGGCCTCAAAATCACCGTGCATATAGCTGAACGCAAGCCCGACGGTCAACGCAGGAGACACCTCGGCATCTGCCCCCAGTGTAGCACCCCACGATGAGATGGAATACCCCGGGTGTTCCCCATCAGAGGACAGATAACGGTGGTCGCCCTCGGCATTGACCCAGGCGTGGAATGCGGGTATCTCGGCGTAGGTGCCACGGCAGGGATCAGGGTCAGCACCCATGGAGGTGGTGCGATTGCGGATAGACTGCAACTGCCGCTCCATATCACCGGCCAGGGCGGCATTGAGAGCTGCGGCTGAAGCCCCCGTCAGTGACGTCGCCAGGCGGTTCGCCTGCGCGGCATCCCCGGCAGCCACGTAAGAATCCAGCGCATCCAGCACGGCAGCAAGCGCGGGATAACGGGTCGCGTCAGCCTGGGGATTGAGCTGCAAGAGAACCGAATCAGCCATGGTAAGCCCCTGATGCCCGTAGCTGCTCACGGGGTGCAGCTGCGTCCGATAATAATCCGATACGCGGTCAACCAGCAGGTCTCCCTGCGGAGTCAGGCGCGGGTTGGTATAATATTTCCGCAGAGCAGTCAGTGTATTCGCAGAACCGGTCAGCTCAACGTCAGTCTGCGATACCTCGCCCTCCTCAGCCAGTACGGCCAGTAGCAGATTCTGTGCACCGGCTGATGTATTGACCGGCAATACGGGCTCACTGCCATTTCCCGCCATTTGGAGAATCACATGGCTCTCACTCAGCCGAAGCTCCCCTTGCAGCAGGATGGGTGCCTGCGGTGTCCCCAGCGTCGCCCCGCTCGATTCGACGGGCAACGATATGCTGAGCGTTGATTGCTCGATAGACGAGGGCTCCGCAAGACGGAGGGTCTGCCGGGAGAGTGTACCGGTGGCATCGAGCACGGTGTTGTCTATCGTCAGCACCTCGTTTACTGCGGTCAAACGCCGCACAGCGGGGTCGGAGCTCCCCACGACCAGGGTGGTCTGCCCTCCGCGAGCAACCAGCGAAAGCCCGCTGCCGGAGGCAAGCGTCTGCCCGCTGCCGGGCAATGTGTAAATCAGGGCATTTTCATAGCTGCCAGAGTAAGCGCCGCCCTGACCGTCGATACTCAGCACCCCTGCTATACCCGCATCTTCCTGCCCATTGAGCTGAGAGACCAGGACGGGCTGGTTCTCTGCAATGATAAGTTCTGAAGCCTCTCGCAGATTCAGAGAGCTGTAGCGCATCGCCGCGCGGGCATGATCGTCCGGCAGGATGCCGTTGATAGCATCGGGAAGGCCCAGCTGTATGCGAACACCCTGCGCCGTCAGCGAGACAGCCTCTGCCGCAGAATCGGCTTCGGTATTAATCAGCGTGGCGATATCCTGCGTCACACCATCACCGATGATACTCAGGCGGCCGCCCCCCGTCAGATTGCGGATGAAAAGGCCGGCCGCCGGAACCGTGGCATTACCGACGACGGCATTGCCGACAGCAGCTTGTGATAAATCAAATGTCTGAGTGTCGCCTACCCGCACCTCCTCCACATAATCCAGCGCACGATAGAACCCCGAACCTTCGGGGATGATATAACCGTTGTCAGCGATACGGTTGCCCCCCGTCGCCACCCAGCTCATGGGAACAGCAAGGGGAGCTATCCGCAAAAGATAGGTATCGGCCTCGACCAGTGCCGAAGCAGACAGGCCATAACGCAGGATAGCCTGCATCGACTCTGCTGCCGCCAGCCGGACGGGTGTATCAGCTGACACGCCGTCGATAAGCAGATAATCACCCGCTACATATCGTCCGCTGCCAGCGTCGGTCGGAATCGTGGCAAACACACCGGGGCTCAGCATCACGCCCACGCTTTCACCTGAAGGAGCAAGAGAGGATACGCGCAGCGGTGCCGATACCGAATTCAGACTTACAGAGCCGCCCAGCGTCAGCGAATCCACCTGCACATCACCCAATTCCGCCCCTCCGGCCAGCAGAGTAAGAGCATCGGCCGCGATACCCACCGAGCCAGAGGCACTGCTGAGCGTCACGCTATGACCGACCGCGGCAAGCTGCCCGCTGCCACTCAGGGAAGAAAGGTTGACATCGGAACCGACACTCACCGTACCTGCGGGTGTATTACCTGTAGGGGCAATCACCAGGGAACCGCCGGATATCCCGCCCAGGGTACCGCTGCTCAGGCTGATAGTGCCTGAGTTCTCCACCGATGTGGAGGAAGCCCGGAGCGACGCGACCGAGAGTTGCCCGGCGTTACTCAGCGAGCCGCTTCCCTGCACCTGCAATTCGCCCTCTGCCCGAAGCACGCCTCCTGCCAGGATGGATAATGAGCCGGAATCACCCACCACGACCAGGCCGGAAGCCCTCGAAGTATCAGCCGTATCATTCACCTCCACACGGTTGGCAATACGAAGTTCGCCCTCGCTGACAGCCAGCGCCGTCGTGCTCACCGCCCCACCACTGAACGTATACGAAGTAACCGGTCCACCGGCAGAGACGATGACCTGCTCAGCCGTCACCCCGTCAGCCGACACCCGCACGTCTGAAGAACCATCGCCGAAGAAACGGGCGGGAGCCGTACCCGAGGGCGGTGTGCCGACCCACTCAGCAGCAGAGCCATCGCTCCAGACATCCAGCGAATCCCCCACCCAGCCGACCGCATCGCGTGTGGCCGTCAGTTGCAGGGAAACACCGCCATCCGATATATCCACCATGGTGTATTTGTAGGTGAACCCCGAAGCATTGGTCAGTGTATGCTCCGGGGCGCCGTTGACCGTCAGCTGCAATGCTGCGTTGTTCGCATCAATAGTGGCCAGTGTCAGCGTATCGCCATTGGACATGCCCAGCAGAAGCGCCTCGCCCGCCACGGCATCCACCTGCACCTCCGCACTGCCCCCGGCAGGATTCAGAGTACCGACGGTCAGTAGCGGCGTCAGAGAATCGACATTCAATACGATGCGATTGACGGATAATGCCCCGCTGACCGCCAGCGATGCCGCGGGTCCGATAGTCAGGGTATCAATATCAACCATGCTTCCCACCAGGGAGTTCTGCGATGCTGAGCTCAGTGTCAGGTCGCGATTGCCCTCGCTACCGGTCATGCGGAGGTTCTCTGCCTGTATCGCCCCGATATCGGCTGAAGACACGAGAGACAGGCTTGAGTCTGTAGCTGAAACCATCCCTGCCCCGCTCAGTGAACTGAGCGAAGAGTCTCCACCCAGCAACAGCAAGCCATCCACGACCAGTTTTCCCTCGGTATTGATACCGACTACAGAAGTCACCTCGCCCTGTGCAGCCACTTGCACGCTACCGGATTCAACGGTAAAGCCCTCCCGGAACACGGCCTGACCGGAGATGACCGTCAGACCTTCACGGTGCTGGTATGGGAGAGTGAATTCATTGCCTTCGGCACTGAAAGTCAGCGTCCCCTCGCCGGTTTTGATATAATTCGAATCCCCCTGTCCGCCGCGCGGCTTGACGACACCACTGATAAGCAGCTCGTCTGACTCACCGGGAACATTGATTGGAACGTTGGTGCCATTGCGTCCCAGAAGCCGGGTGGCGATTTCATTATCCCCACCGGTAGCTGTAATCGAATACCCAAACGCCTCAAACCCGGCTATCTGAGCACCGGAGCTGACGGCATTGTCCGTATTGTTAATCAGCGTGTACCCGTTCAGCGCGACAGGCGTACTCATCGTCTGCCGCTGATTGACACGCAGAACGGCCGGTGCGGATTCGCTCCCGGCCATGGTAAGGGAGGCCGTCCGGCCGGAACCGCCACTATAGCCGAAAGCATCCGGAGCCACAGCCGTCACCTCACCGCCGGGGCCGATGCTCATGGCACCATTGAACACGGGCACATCTGCCGTCCGTAGGGAGAGCGCACCCTGCACCTCTACCCGAAGGGTGCCACCGCCGGTACGGGTGATATCGGTATCGGCCAGCTCACTACCGCTACCGATTATCAGGGCATTGCTCCCGCCGCCGGAATACGAAACCCGGTTGGAAATATCATGGGAATCGGTATCAAGCAGCGTCAGATTCGTCCCGGTGGCGGTGATGACAAAGCCATTGGCTGTGCTGAGGGTAGAAGCATCACGGGTCACGGTCGAATCGTCTGCCTGAATATAATAAATCGATGAATCACCGGCTGAGATATCCAGCACACCATTTGCATAGCTGTAATCAGACGAGTCGAGCAGGCTCCCCTGCAATGCCCAGGTGACGGAGTCGGCTCCGGCTACCGTACCGTTTCCGCTGATCACGGTAACGCTGAGAGCTCCGCGACTCGCAAAGCCATTGGTGCCTGCGGCCGGTTGGGTCAGCGTCGGAGCGGCCAGAGAAGACAACAGATTAACCCGTCCGGCCAGATGCAGGGTGCCACTGTTGGCGATGCTCCGGCCGATCTGCAGTTCCCCGGCTGAGCTGAGCTGCAGCGTGGCTCCGGTATCGATACTCAGGGTATTGGAGAAGGCTACAGCCCCGCTTCCCTGTAAGCTCAACGAACGCTGAACCAGTGAGGGCGATGCGAGTGTGAAAACGGCATCTTCCGCGATATCCCACTGTTGCGTCCCGCGAAGATAAGTTGTCGATGTCCCCCCGGATAGAGTAAAATCACTGTCAATGACAGAATAAGCCACAGTATCGGAGGAATTACCAAAACGAATGGCTCTGTTCCCGCCGGTTAACCGCAACACGGAGCAGTCAGACTCGACAATCAGCCCGCCGATAGTCAGCGGAGTAAAGGAGAAATTAACCGTGGCGTAAGCGCCGCTGTCCGCCAGACGCAGAGTATTGGCCGTATCCAGCGATGTATCGTTACTGCCGGTTGCAGATGCGGCACAGAAATCTCTGTTCCACTGTCCCGTTGCCGTTTCAGCCGAGGTAAAGCTCCCATCGCTATTCTGGGTTGTTTCATAAAACAATCCCTGGTGGAAGCTGTTATTAGAACCGGCGACCCAGGTATAGATGGTACCGGAATACGGCAGGGTGGCTGCCATGGCTTGCGGCACGGCAGTCAGAACGGCAGCCAGAAGCGCCCGCAGACATGAGGGTAGATGCAATTTCATATATGAATCTATGGTGGGTAGTTCAACGGCGACGTCGCCGGAAGCTCCCTTTTACACCACGAACGTTTCGTTCGTCAATCGAACTTTCCAACTATTATCGCAAGACACGATTAGGACTTGCGCCCATCGGCTCTGACACGTTAGAATATGAGCGTCGATATGCTGCATATGAAGCCGCTCCCTCTTATTCTGCTCACTTCCCTGACGCTGCCCCTGGCAGCAGTCGCGCAAAATCCTGTTTCATCGGCCATTCGCTCGTTCCTGCCCGATGCCAAGAAATCCGAGGCGCAGCCGCAGCCTGCCCCCGCTGTGCAGGAGCCCGCACCTGCCCCGGAAGAGAAAAAGGAGCTCCCCCCCCCAGCCGAATATTCACCCGATACCCCCCGTGCGGAAAACACCTCGCCCACCGCACACCCGGACGCATACAAGGACTTTGTCTCGCGGTTGGATGAGCAGGTCTCTCGCAATCTTGAGGACTTCTGCCCGGCTCTCTCTGCCGTGCTGACGGCCACCCACGATGAATTCGCCGCAGAAGAGTGGATGCTCAAGGCCGCAGCAGACGGCAACGCCGCCGCCATGCAGTACGCCGCCGACATACGGCTGCGCCAGATACCCAAGGACAAGCTGCAATCGCCGGAAATCAAGGAGGCCTACCGCATGGTTCGCCAATCGATGTCTGCCGGGTTCCACATGGCCAGCGTCAATGCCTACATCTGCCTCCGCAACGGAATCGGGACAGAGAAAAATGAAGAAGAAGCAGAAAAGGTGCTTTTCGAAGCCTGCAAGGGCGGCGGTTTTGTACCGCGTTTCAAGTGGCTGCAGTACACCAGGCGTCTGACTCAGTTCGACGACCGCGAACGCCCCGAGGTCAAGGCTGAAATTGACCGTGGAAATCACCACGTTATCTACTACCTTGCCATGATGGCGCCCACGGCTCGCGAACAGATGGAATGGATGCAGAAAGCAGCCTTGCAAGGTAACTCCGATGCCATCTTTGCCCTGTCGGCATTCTGTTCGCAAAGCAAACCGAAACAAAGCTATGATTTGCTGCAGCAGGCTATCAAGCGCCACAATGCAGAGGCCATGTTTACACTGGGCATGGCTCTTACCGACATCAACTCCCACAATCCGCTGCTGAAGGAGGCCGGCATATCCCCCGATGACAAGACGGGCCGCCACCTGCTGCGCCTGGCCTCCATGCTCGGTTCCGTGACGGCCAACTTCACCCTCGGTTCGGCCTACTACGAGGGGAAATTCGGCATCAATCCTGACCCGGAGCGTGCCTACAGGCATTTCGAGCAGGGAGCCCGCAACGGGCATGCCCCCTGCGGGGCGGCTCAGGGGCTGTTGCTGCTGCTCGGCAAGGGTGTAACCCCGGACACGAAGCGCGGCATCCTCCTCATCCGTGGGGCGGCAAATGCCGGCTACCCTTACGCAGTGGTGCTGCTGGCATACGCGCACTACAAGGGGCTCGGGGTTCCGGCCGATGCCGAGAAAGCGATGACGCTGCTGCAGGAAGCCGCGGCCATGGGCTTCCCGCAGGCCTATGTCTACATGGCCTATATCTCAGCCCATGGCGGCAACAACGTCAACGCCGATGCTGCTCAGGCTGACAAGTACGTGCGCATGGCGGCGCTGGATATGAAAGACGCCGCCCGCAAGCTTTACGATGAGTTGCAGAGTGCGCCGGAATGGGTTCCTCACCCCTGATTCCCGCCTGTCGCACCCGATTACGATACGCCCGCTTCCTCCGACCTCGGAGAAAGCGGGCATTCTCTTCTCAGCACTTGCCCTCCCCGCAGCAGGTACACTCCGGCAGCGCAATCCCCATATCAGAGAGCATCTCCTCAGTTTCCCGCGTGCCTCTCTGATAGTAAGGCTCATCCTGCGGAGCCAGAACACTGAGCAGACGTCGGAATTCGCCGACGTGCTCCATCTCCTCGCGGGCGATATCAAGCAGCACCCTGCGGGCACTTTCGTTGGTCGTGGACTCGGCCAACTGCTCATAGAGCTGTATGGCCTCGTACTCAGCCGCTATCATGAATCGAATGGCTCGCACTAACTCGCTGTGGCTTAATTTGCGCTCACTGGCCAATCCTTGGAATGAATGTGAAAACTCAGGCATAGTACCTCTGCGACACCTCTTACCCCGCTCCGCTCGATAATTGATAGTTCCTTACCGGAGCGAATAATAATGGACACATAAAAAAATCGCGGAAAACGCCACACTGCCGGTGAATTGCCGGAGAACTTTCCCTCTTCCAAAAATGACGCTTGACAAATGCTAGAGTATACTATAGGATATCCTCGACCTAACTCTAACTTCAAAAAGATAACAACAACTAATCACGAAATCATATGAAAAAAGTACTGATGATGGGTGCCCTGGCACTTTGCAGCATGGTGGCTCAGGCCGCAGAAGGCATTGTCGGCTATTGGACAACGATTGACGACGAAACCAAGGAAGCCAAGAGTGTCGTTCAGATTTACGAATATCAGGGCAAGTACTACGGACGCATCGTTGACCTGCTGAAGGACAAGGAAGCCAAGGCGAAAACGCCCGGAAGTCCCAAAATACTGGGTATGGATATCATCTGGGATCTGGAGAAAGATGATGACACGTTCTCCGGCGGTGAAATTCTGGATCCGGCCAAGGGGAAGGTATACGGCTGCGAAATATGGCGCGAGGGAAAGAACCTGATTGTACGTGGGAAGATTGCGTTCCTGGGTCGCAACCAGACATGGCTGCCCAACACCACGTTCAAGGGCAAAGGCGGCAAGCTGGTACCCAGGAAGCCGAAGCTCTGATTTGCTCTGCTGATGAGTGCAGCATCCCATCGGATACACGCTTATCCGATGGGCTTTTTTTTCAGGACGAAGAAGAAACCGCACCCTCCGATCGGAAAGTGCGGTTGAGAAATGAGACGATGGCAGCCGATGGCTCAGAGGACGCGCCAGGGAAGAGCCGCCAGCAGATGGTCAAAGCCAAGCCCTGTACCACCGGGAGCCCGGAAGTCGGGAGTCACGTTCATCCCCAGTTCCTCAGAGAACGGATTGGGGCGGTAGACATGGTGCGATACCAGGCCGCAGAGCGGCACCTCCTCTGCCGGTTTATCCGTATAGAATACGGCGGCATTGTACGCAGCCCAGCACTGTCCCAGCGGGTGATCCATGTATGTGGTAAACACCGGCAGACCGGTCGTGCTGTGGTGACGAGCAGGCTTGACGATACGCATCATGGGCTTTGTCGTGCGCTTGGGGATGATACTCTCGTTCTGTACCGGCATATCATAGCCCAGCGGAATCCCGGCATCCTGCAGGCGCTGCCAGACCTCAACATCATAATAGCAGGGGTCCTCGATGAAGTCGATACGCTCACGCATGGCCGGCGAGAGCATGTCCCAGAACTTAAGCGCCTCTTCAGGTGAAAGCGTACAGTTGAAATCCACACGCCACTTCCACTCCGGCACCATAGAAGCCAGATTCACCAGGCGCTCCACCGTCGAAGCCAGCTTGGGAATCACCTTGAGCTTGCCCACACGGAAGCCGCGCTGATGCAGATTATACACCTGAGAAGGAGTCGTGCTGACTGTCAATGTGGCGTGGCTGCGTGGAACCGTCAACCCTTCGAACAGATTGACCCCGGCTGCACGAGCGGCACCATCGACTTCGATACACTTGAGAGCCCGCTGACCCAGGCGAAGCGGATTACCGTCGCGCAGCGCATCAAGCTCATACTCCAGCGGGGAATCTCCCAGCTCCGTCCAGGGCTGCAAACAGGCATAACCACCGTTATCGCCACGAAGCAGAACGCCCTCGCGAGGCTGCGCCGCTGCGCGAGCACTCATGGCGCCGATGGGATAAAGAGTGTAAGGTGTGTAGTGCATATGGCTCCAATTTAAGCAAAGACACTCGTTTTGTCACGCTCATTCTGCGTATGCAACCTTATTTTTATTGATTTAACGAGAGAAGACAGCTAGAATAGGCGGCATGAAGACGTGCCTGGGTAGTTTATTGCTGATACCCGTGATAATCGCGCTGATTATCACAGCGGTCTACCACACCTCCGTCAATTCAGAGCTGCAATTTGAACAACGCGACACCAACGCGCAGTATATCAATACCGAACGCTCCTATCGCCCGCAAATTCCCCCGCGCAAAGACAACAAACCGCAGCCTGTCACGCAGGAAACACCGTCATGAACAGCCGTATTGAAGCGCCGGTCATCGGTTATACACTGGGAGATCAGGCGGGTATTGGCCCGGAAATCATGGCAGCAGCCCTGGCGCATCTGCCATCGGTCGCCGAGTACCGCCCTATGGGGGCGAGCATCGATGCTACTCCCGGGAATCCCACCGAAGCAACGGCGCGTGCAGCGCTTGAGCAGCTGGAACGTGCAGCCGAAGAGCTGCGCTGCGGAACTATCGATGCCGTCGTTACGGCGCCCATATGCAAGGAAAATCTGCATAAACTGGGCTTCCTCTATCCCGGACAAACGGAATTCTTCGCTGATAGGCTGGGGGTGCGGGATTTCGCGATGTGCCTGACAGGCAAACGGCTGACGGTCGCACTGGCGACGACGCATGTGGCTCTTCGCGATGTGCCCTCCATCCTCAAAATCGATGACCTGGTGCGCATCGGGCGTCTTCTGGCGAATTTCCTGCGACAAACCGGCCGGGAGAATCCGCGTATCGCCCTGGCCGGGCTCAACCCGCACAACGGTGAAGCCGGAGCCTTCGGCGATGAGGAGTCGCGCATCATCGCACCGGCTGTCAGGGTATTGCAAAGCATGGTCGGGGCTGAGTTCTCCGGCCCCTGTGTCCCCGACTGTGTCTATCGGGATGCCGCAGAAGGTGTGTATGATGCCATACTGGCTCCCTACCATGACCAGGCGCTGATTCCGCTGAAATTACTCGATTTTGACAACGCCGTCAATGCCACGCTGGGGCTGCCCCGCCTGCGAGTCAGTCCCGACCACGGAACCGCATTCGCTATCGCCGGAAAAGGCATTGCAAACCCCTCCAGCACCATTCGAGCCTTTGAATTAGCCCTTGCAAGTGTGCGATAGAGCGTGTTTGTCTTACAAAAGTTAACTTTTTTTCATTTCCGACCGAACTTCAGGCGAGAATTCATTGACCATCTACCTACTCTGTGGTAGTATCTAGGGAGTAAGACTCTGCTCACATCAATTCTCTCCATCAGACATGAAGCAACGACAGAAAATGGTAGACCTGAGGGACTATGTCCCGGCCGGGAAAAAATGGCCGGGATGGCTCATCAACCTGGGTGAGCGATTCCTGGGTTTTCATGCACTGAATACGGCTCATGCACATATTGAAGATGATTGGGAAGAGGGGAGTCAGGAGAACTTTTTCAAGCTGGCCTGCAAATACCTGAACCTGCAATATGATTTGGAAGGCCTGGAAAACATACCGAAAGAGGGTCCCTGCGTCATCGTGGCCAATCATCCCCACGGCATGTCTGACGGCCTGATGTTTGGCGACATTGCCATGAGGGTACGCGATGACATCCGCATCGTCGTCAATGAGTTCCTGTATTGCGTTCGAGGCATGCGTCCCTACGAGATTATCGTCGATGTCTATGGAGGGGACAAAGCAAAGAGAGCCAACATGCTGAGCATGAAGCAGATGCTTCAGTGGCTCCGAGAAGGCCACTGTCTGCTGGTGTTCCCCAGCGGGTCGGCTGCATCCTATTCCTCCGAGGACAAGCGGGTTATCGACGATCCCTGGCAGACCAACATCGCCTCGATTATCCGCAAGACAGCTTCGACGGTAGTACCGCTGCACATCTCCGGCCGCACGGGGATACTCTTCCAGCTGGTGACGCTGCTCGCCAAAGACAAGCGCGCCTCACTGCTGCCCCGCGAAATTAAACGAGACGGCAGAATGCGGCATTCCATTCGCATCGGCGCCCCTATCGCTCCCTCGACCTTCAGCATGCTGAAAGACGATAAGGCGCTGTCGGATTACCTGCGCCTCAACACCATGCTCCTGCGCTATCAGGAGGAGAAGAAGAGCGCAGGCTCCCCTGCTCCGCGCCAGATGGCACCGATTGATGAGCCTATCGCGGCGGATAAGCTGGCAGAGGAAATCGCCGCGCTTCCGGCTGACACTCTCTGTTACAAGGGAGCCAAGTCCGGGCTGGAGGTATACGCCGTGACAGCGGAGCAGATTCCGCTGATGATGAAGGAAATCGGGGTGCAGCGCGAAATCACCTTCCGAGCCGTCGGTGAGGGCAGCGGCCTGAGCTGCGACTTAGACAGTTTTGACCGGCACTACGTCCACCTCATCATGTGGGACAGTGTTCACCACGCCCTCGCCGGAGCTTACAGATTCGGTCGTTCCGATCAAATCCTGGACAAAATGGGAGTCAAGGGTATCTATAATTCCCAATTCTTCAAGCTCAGCCCCAAGTTCTGTGAGTTCGCCAGAAACGGTCTGGAGCTGGGCAGAGCGTTCATCACCAAGCCTTATCAGCGGCATCCGGCCTCGCTGGACACCCTCTGGATGGGGCTTGGGCGCTACCTCGTCACACACCCGGAGTATCGCTATCTCTACGGCACCGTCAGTATATCCAACGAGTACAGCCGACTGTCACGCGCACTCATCCTCTCGTACCTGCGCAGTAACAAGATGCACCCCGACTTGCAGCACGAAGTGCAGTCTCTCTGCCCGCCTGATGGCTTGCAGCTCTACAGCGAGGATGTGCGCCTGCTGCCTACAGCCATGGAGGAGGAGAAACTGCTCGGCCCGCTGGTCAGTAAACTTGAGAGTGATGGCAAGAGCATCCCGGTGCTGCTGCGGCAGTATCTCCGACTGGGTGGTCAGATGCTCAGTTTCAACATCGACCATGATTTCGGCGATACGCTCGATTGCCTCGTAGTCGTAGAGCCGTGGAAGGCCGGTGAGCGTATCTGCATGCGCTACATGGGCACAACACAACCACAATAAAGCTTTCCATTCTTGACATTTTTAACACAATCAGGCAGTATAAACACAGTTATGGGGAAGAGAAAACATCACGCAAAACGGGTGCAGCATCAGCTGGCGCTACTGCTCCTGTGCGGGGGTATCGCTCATGCACAGCAAGAAGCCATCCTGCCGCTGCCTGAAGAGGTCATCCCGAAGAAAGAGGGCAGCGTCATCATGGATTTGCCGGACAGGCTCATCAATGAAACGGGATTAAGCATGACCCCCACTATTCCCTCCACCATCAAGGTCGACAACCACGGGGGCGATATCCTGTACGATCACGAAAAGAACAGCCTCACTTATGAGGGTAAGGGCGAGCAGATTGTGCTTCTCACGGACAATGGCACTGAGATGCAGGCTCCCTCAGCCACAGCGCTTCTGGATGAACAGGTAATCAACCTCAATGGCCCCATCACCATCTACCAGAAAGAAATCCTGGCCAAGGCGTCCAAAGGCGCCACCTTCAACTGGAAAGACAATACGGCCTCTGCGGAAGGTGTGCGAGCCAAGGTAAATGGACTGCTGGTACGAGGCTCGGCCATCGAGTACAAGACAGATGCTGAAGGCAAGCGCTATGTTGTCATCCGCGATGCCTACGTCACCACTGAGGATGCGGAAAAACCTTCCACCTGGATAGGTACCGGTACTCTGACGGTGTATCCCGGCGACTACGGCCGCGTCACCCGACTGAGCATTGCCGGTCCGAATCACGAGATAACCGTCCCTATTCTGGGCTGGTTCTCGTTCTCCCACTCCCTCAATCCACGGGAAGGCTACATGCCCAACATGGGAACCAAATCCATCTGGGGTGCCTACCTGCTCAACAGCTATGGTGTGTTGCTGGGGAATCGCAGAGTGGACGGAGTCATGCCGACCGCTGATTACCTGCTGACGACCCATGCTGATATTTACAGCCGCCGCGGACTTGCTTTCGGTCTGGATTTCGAGGATATAGCCATGACCAAGAAGCACCACGAGATGAAAGGCTTGCAGACCTATCTCGTGCCGGATAAGAACCCGATGATCAATCCTCAGAAAGGGAACCGCAAGCACACGCGCCACAACCGCTACAGAGTAGCCATGCAGGCAGAATGGGATATCACCCCCGACTCCGAGTCCAAGGCCGACTGGCAGCTCGTCACCAACATCAACGCGCTGAGTGATCGTTATCTGCTGCGTGACTTCTTCGAAGAGGAAAGCCGCGTGGACTCGTCACCGGACAACACGGTGCGTATCGAACGCAGAGATCGAGATACTCACAGCATGGTGTTCACCCGCTTTGCTCCCAACGATTTCTACGCCACCGATGAGCGCATCGAGGGTTCGTTCTACCGAGTGCGCCAACCCATCGGCAAGACAGGTATCACCTACGAAACGAAGAACAGTGCCGGGGTGATGCGCCAGTACCTGCCCATATCGGAGCGAATCTCCTATCAGAATAAGCTCAACAATCTCAAAGACGAATCGCTGCGCGATTATTACGATCGCCTGATTAACACAAACAGCTACATGCGCGTCAGCACCACGCATGAGCTGTCGACCAGCTTCAAGGTTCTCCGCTTCCTCAATGTGACCCCGAAAGCCGGTGCCGGCTACACCGGCTATTATGATGTCGGCGGCGTGGGCTCTGACAATCGCTTCCTGGGTTATCTGGGCTGCGACTTTGACATCAAGTTCCACAATCACTTCAGCGACTTTGTCTTCGAACCGTTCGGCTATAACGGTCTCACCCACGTTTTCCATCCCTACGCGAGCTTCAGCCACACCAACCTCAGCTCGGCTAAAACACTGGTTCCTCAGCTCGACACCTGGTCCAGCTCACTGGGCAGCAGCACCAACTCTCCCATGCCGCTGGATCTCATCGGCTTCACCGGTATCGATGCCTGGGATTCCTGGAGCATCTGGCGACTGGGCGTGCGCAATACCTTCAATACAGAGATTGACGGTAATCAGACACGACTGATTGACTGGAACACCTTCATCGACTACAACCTGGACAACCCGCTCACCGAGCGCGAATACTCCAACCTGTACTCCGTGTTTGAATTCCGCCCGACGATGCGGACCCGCTTCTACATCGAAAGCCAGACTCCCACTATTCAGGGCGGCGAAGGCTATCGGCGCTACAATGTCAACGTGGCGCACATGCCCTTTGCCTGGCTCGAAGCCCACGTCGGCTACCGTGATTTCAACGGGCACCCCATCTACGCCGATTCGGAGCAGCTGGAGACAAAGGTCAACCTGCGTCTCAGCGAGAAATACACAACCGCCTTCCGCTGGACCTGGGACATCTCAGAAAAGCGCATGCCCATCCAGCAGTACAGCATTTTCCGCAATGCCGGTCCCTGGTACATAGGTGCTACGTTCTTCGTGCGCGATAACGGCGGTAAGCATGAGCAGGGATTCGGTATTTCCTTCACACTGGGAGAAACCGGCACTGCCCTGCCCGTCAACATCCTGTAATTCATGCCGGTGTATCACCACATATCCTTATCCTGAATATAGCGGAAACATGGCTTCTCTCTGATGAAGCCATGTTTCTTTCTTCCCCACTTCCGCCAAATTGCTCTCCTGATATGAAAAAAATCGGAATCATTCAAACAGATACCCTGCCGGGTGATTTCCCCAATAATCTGCGCGCCATCGTGCAAGGATACCGCGAATGTCTGGATCACGGCGCCGAGCTGGTACTGGCTCCGGCGTATGCCCTCTGCGGGCTGAATCCTCGCTCCCTCATGAACCGCGCTTCCTTTCTGCGACAGCAGGAGGATGCCGCCATCACTCTGGCTGATGAGCTTTCCAATACCAATGTCCCGTTGCTGCTGGGCTACGGTATCGACGCCACCGAGGGCAAAGACCTGACCGATTACCCGGAAGTTGACTCCTGGGGAATGGAGGACGAACTGCTGCACGACGCCGATGATACGGAGCCATCTTACGAAACACACCCGTTTGTCCGGATGACCCCGTGCCTGATTTTCAGGGGGAATGTTCGTCCCATTCCCGACGGCAGCATCTTGACACTGCAAGGGAAACGCTGCTTCGTCACCACCGAAGAGGCAGAAAGCCTCCCGACCGAAGATGCTGACCTGATTGTACACATGCCCACAACCGCCTGGTCTAACAGGAGCGTTACCCGCGAAGACGACATCTATAGCTGGGAAACTCTCTTCGGCGACATCCCCGTTATCTGCCTGCACGCTGTCGGCGCAGCAGATGACGAAATCCATGGCGGCGGCTCTGCCGTCTACCTGGACGGCCACCTGCAGAGCAGGCTTCCCTTCTTCGAAACCGCCACCCGTATCATCAACCTCAAGGGAAAGCCTAAAGCCTCGCAGCCATCCACCGAAGTCGGTGAGCTCATGCAAAAAGCGCTCGAACGCTGGCTGCGTGATTCCGTCCGCAACAATGGCTACACCGGGGTCTGCATCCCCCTGGATTACCCCAACTCTGCACTACTCACCGCCATTGCCATCTCTGCTCTGGGCTCCGGCAATGTCATCGGCGCCACCTTTGAAGACCGCGAGCCCGGTTGCATCTCCGTCCACAAACTTACCCTCGGCGATCTGCCGACTCAGGCCTCAGCCATTGTCGCCACTGATGAACCGGCGGGATTGACAGCACGCCTGAAGGGGGCTTTGCTGAGCACCCTCGCTGAATCACGAGGCCTGTTACTCCTCTGCCCGCTGGACCGAACCGCATTCCTGCTGGGTCACTTCAACCTGTACGGTGAATCATGCGGCCATCTGGCACCGCTGGGTAACCTGTACCGCATGGATACCTACTTGCTCAGCCAACGGTACAGCGACCGTTACCCCGATTTATTCGGTTCCCTTACCGAGCCGGAGCATCCCGAGCAGGATCGCATCATCCACGATCTGACGGAGCGCAACATCAGCGCCGGTGACCTGCTGCATACTGCCGGCCACCTGTTCCGCGAGAACGATGTGCGGCGCATCCAGCGGAGAACCCTGGCCTCTGCCCTGAAGCGCTATCAGCTTCCGCTCATTCTCTGTGTGGAAGAAGCAAAAGAGCGCCTGCTCTTTCCCCTGGCCCACAGACTCAACGACTGACCGTCATCTCGACGATGCAAGCTTTTTTCTGTAAATCACGTTAGCTCTGAGTATATCTGCTCTGCCCGCTGCACCTCGGGTGGACAATCCATGACGGTCAGGCATTCTTCCATACTTTCTTCAAACCAATCGGCCTGCTTGTATTGCTTGTTTACACTAGCAAAAATGACTCAAAAGATGTTTGCAGGGGGTATCCGGGAGTGATAATCTTTATGCCGTCTCTGGTTTCGGTCGGACTCTCGTTATGCCGCTGACCGCTCTCCAGATCGACCATTTACTTACAAAAACATGAAATTTCACCTGCCTCTCGGTTTATTGAAAGTACTGCTGGCCGTGGTATGTCTGCCCGCTACGACCATAGCCGCTGATGCTGTTCCGAATGCATATACACAGCCGATCTTCTATACCGGCTCCGGTTTGGCACTTGCGGCGAATACGAATCCTCTTTACTGGGACTCTGTTGCCGATGAGTCTGCCGTGTGGGATACGGTCAATACCTCGGCCTGGGTGGATGAGAATTCGGTGAAAACGACCTTTGCCACCGGTTCGCAGGTCGTGTTCGGAGAGGGCGCAGAGCTGAACAAGTCTGTGCAGATTGCCCCGGAGGGCGTATCTGTTTCTTCTGTTGAGATTACCGGCAGCGGTTATCAGTTCAGCGATGGTGAATTGATTGTGGAGAACAGTCTTGTTGCTGCGGAGTCCGCCACTATTCACAGCGCTCTGGTGATGGGCAGCTCTACTTCGCCGCTGACGATTGAGGTTGCTGACGGCAAAGTGCTGGAGACGAATAAACTGGGTACTCCTTTTACGGAACATAATGGTGTTCACAGTCACACGGCGGGGGCATTCCATAAAACAGGTGCCGGTACCTTGAGCGTCACAGGAGCTGTTCCCGGGCTTATTACGGAGGCTGTTGTGCAGGAAGGTAAACTGCAGCTCGGTTCCGGCGTGGCCTTGGACGTGGGTGCCAACGAAATCAAAGGTGGTACGCTGGAGAACGTGGAAATGCTGATTTCGGGTGAAATTGAGCGCCCTGTTTCCGGTGATGTGGCGACAGCGCATAATGTCATCACATCTGCAGATGGTGTGAATCCCGCCGTGCTGACGAATGTGACGCTTCATGCCGGTACAACCACCGAATATGCCACCCTGCAGAATGTTTCCTTTGCCGGGGCGAGCACCCTGCGCGGTTATATCACCTTTGAGGAAACCCAGCGACAGCGCGATATGAGCGTGGCCGCCGGCGGAAGCCTGACGGTGGATAACGTATGTTTTGACCTGCATGGCCTTTCGAGCGGGGAGAAGGTTCTCATTGTCAACAATGCCGTGGACAGCACCTCCGGTACCCTGACCGGTTGGAATACGGCAAAATTCGTATACAGCGGTATTACAGTGAACAGAGCTGCGGTGGATACCTCCGTAGCCGGCGTGGTGACCATTAACCGCGAGCATAGCGGCAACCTGTATTGGAACGGTACGGAGGACGCCAAGTGGGGCTCCGGTGACGCTAACTGGAGCACGCAACCCGATGGCTCCGGCAGTGAGGTCTTTACTTCTCTTTCCAATGTTTACTTCGGAGCCGATGCTGCCAACCGTGATATCACCGTCGTGCAGGACCTGGTTGTCATGGATTTCAACCTCTCAGGCGGCGACTACAGCTTCAGCGGCGGTCGTATTGCCACGCTGGGAAATGCTACTGTCAACACCGGTACGGAGGACACAGTTACCTTCAACGACCTGCTGGTGGTTCAGGGGAATATGACGACTTCCGGGCAGGGAACTCTGGAATTGCTCGGTGCGACCACCGTGGTGAAGGATTTGACCCTGGGCACCGACCATATCAACGTGGGTGCAGATTTGACGGTTCTGGGTAAGTTCAGCGTGAATGCCGGTTCTGCGATTGATGCCGGTAGTCTGACTCTCTCCGGTAACGTGACGGCGCAGGAGATGAACATTGCCGTGAGCGCCGGTGAAGATGTCGGTAACTCCTATAATGAACCTTTGGTAAATGTTTCAGGTGACCTCTCCGTCGGCGAATCCGGCCAAATCACCATCGGCGGCACAGCTGAGCAGCATTATCTCGGTGTCGTGCGAGCCGGAGATTTGACGGTCAATACTCAAGAACATGATGTCTACTTCGACCACCTGCATGTGGGCAGCCTGACGGTAGGTGCGGGAGCCGCTGTGCATGTGCAGACCGCTACTGCCGCAGTGGCTATTTCTTCCTCCGAATTCCCGGTCATCAACCTGTCCGGCACTCTGGCGCTGGATGCCCATGGCGTAACCTATGACCGCGGCTACGAGGTGAATGTGCTGGATGACGCCGCTGCTCTTTCTTTCGGTACCGATTGCACGATTGCCAACCTGTCGATATACGGCAAGGTAGATGAATCCGGCTACAAAAACTTGTCCATTGCCTCGCACTCCCGTTCAGCTACAGTGGAGCACATGGAGAATCTGCGTAACCTTTCCTTCAGTTCTGGCTCTGTAACGGTAAAGAACTCTACCCATGCGGTTCACGGTGAGCTTTCTCTCAATAACAGCAAGCTGAATCTGGGTGAAGGGTCCGATGATTTCATGGCGAAGGATTCGAAAAACATTGTGCTGACGAAAGCCTCCGTCCTGAATATCGGCTCGACCACGCAGCACATATCTGCCGACAATATTATTTCTCTTTCTTCTGCATCATCCATTACGGGGGCTGCTGATTCCTCCGCTTTGGTGTTTGCCGATGGAGCTGCCATTACCTATGATAAGGGAGATAACTCTATCATAGCTAACATGGTTGCTGCCAACATGGTGGTAGACCATATGCTGAATATTCGTTCCGAACAGGCCGGTAGCTCTCTGGATATTTCCGGCAAGCTCTCCGGAGTAGGTACAGTGCAGCTTTCGGGTGCAGGCACGGTGGCGCTCACCGGTGTCAACCTTTTCACCGGCTCGGTGACGGTGGGGGAAGGCTCCACCCTGTCGTTGCAGAATGCAGCCGCTCTGGCTGATGCCGGAGTCGTGCTCAACAACGGTGGCACACTGTCACTGGATACGGATACTGCCGTATATCTCGACGCGCTCACTTTCAACAACGGTGCAACTCTTTCTTTCTCCTCTATCACCGATACGGATGGATTCTCCGCTGACCATGCTGCACTGCATGTCACTAAGGACGCTGCCGTCGGTGACGGTACGCTGAACATCTCTTTCGCTGAGGAGCTCGATACTTTGCGTACCTATAACCTCCTGACCGGTCTTTCTTCTCTGGATGGCATTACGCTTAACGTGCAGCACAATGGGGTAGAGTTGCATGCTTCCCAGTACAAGGTTGCCCTTGATGCCGAAAGTGGCTTGCTCTACATGCAGACTCTTATGGGTAATGTGTGGGAGGGGCAAGGAGAGAGCCAAATTTGGTCCACGGCTAACACTGACGGGAACTGGTGCAATCACAGCAATTATAATGAAAACACCGACCCCAAGGCGGCTATTTTCGATGATTTGAATGGCGACTCTGAAACCGTTTATGTGCAGGGCGTGGTCAATCCCGAAGATGTTTATTTCGTTGCTGATAAAACAGATTATACGCTGAGTGCCGATACCGATGGCTTACTGGCTGAGGGTACGATAATCCACAAGGATGGCGATGCTACGGTGAAGTTGGACTTGGAAAATAACGCAACGGTCGATACTGCATTGGGGGATATTGATGTGCAAGACGGTACTCTTGAATTCGTAGCGTCCGCAGCGGTGGGTGGCACGGTAACGGTTGCTTCGGAAGGCAGTCTTGCTGTAGATGATGAGCTGAAGATGGCTCCCAATGCTGATGGTTATTTTAACTATACGCTATCTGCTATTGTGTCGGGTACATCTGCTACGCTCAGCGGTGTAACGATGGATGCCGCCGGTATCAGAGGTGCTTCTGAGGAGTCATACGGCAGCGCAGATCGATTGCTGGTCCGGGGCAGTGCCAATCTGGCATATCTTACTCTTACTGATTTTGAAGCAGAAGGTAACGTGACGTTGTCCGACGTTACCTTGGCTTCTTCTGCGGGGGCTGCTTCTCATCTTTTGAAAGATGTGACAATAGGCTCGGGGGTAGAGGTGGACGCGACCGGTGACTACACTATTTCCGGAGATGTTGTGTTTGAGGGTACGCTCGTCAATAAAGGTAAGGTCACATTGACCGATATTAACCAAGTTGAAATAGGTAAGATTAACTATACGCCTATTGTTGATTCGACCTCCGGCAAAGCCTCATATAATTATCAATTGATTAGCTCAGAAAAACTGAATGGGTTGCAGGCGCAGGAGTTCCGCGCCGAACAGGTTTCCATCAACGGTGTAAACCTGGCTAATGATTTGGCAGCGGGTATCGTGGCGGATTTCACGGATAATAGGAATGGCTCCTTTACTGTAAGTATCGGCGATGGTACGGTCGGTATGCCGCAGTGGGATGAGCGATGGGGCAAGATGGAAAATGCACCCGGTATCTCCCGTCGATATGTCGGAACAGATGCTGCAGAAGTTGAATTGGCTGCGGCTTATTACAAGTACGGCTCTATCGTAAAGGATGCCTCCAGCGTTAATAACGGGAATGCTATCGTGGCAACCTTGTCCTCGGTTGCTAGTGGTGAGCTTGTCGCCGGCAGTCGCATTGATGGGAATGATGTGATCGCCTATGACCATGAGGTGTGGATAGAGGACCGCTCCAAGTTCGAGAACATTATCGGTGGTGTGGACAATTCTTCGGGCTCTTGGTCAGATACGGTCCAGACCGCCGCTACTCATATATTGGTGAACTCAGACTTTAAAAAAGACCCCGACAGTGCCGCTCTCGCCAATCCTGACGATCCCGACGTAATCAAAAAGAGAGAAAACTGGGCGAAGAAGTTCATCATTGGCGGTTCCCGATGGACTAATCAGGGCATGCAGTGGGGTACTGAGGCTACCAATTGGCAACCTTTGGTTGCCGAGAGTTATGTGACGGTGCTGGATGGCGAAATTTACACTATTTTCGGTGGCTCGTGCGGTGGTGAGTACGAGACTGAAAATTGGGGATATAAACAGGGTGTATCAGGTCATCAGTACGGCACCTCGCATGTTTTTATAGAGGGAGGAAGAATCGGTGAAATCTTTGCGGCCGGCATGCACTCCACCCATACAGGTACACAGGTGATGGAGAATGGTCGTATTCGTGCAGTGGAGCTGGTGCTTACCGGTGGAACGCTCGGAGGAAGGGATCTGCGTGTTTTCGGTGGCGGCGAGCGTGGCGAAGTCCATGGCGATATTTATGTACGCATGGAAGGGGATGCCGAGATTGTTTCTCGACTGCTGGGTGGCTCGAATGTTGGTTATGTGAAGGGCAATATCGAGATGGACCTCATCAGTGGCAAGGCGTTCCGAGTAGATGCTGCGGGTTTGGGCTGGAGATACGAAGATGGCTATGAGGAACGAGCCCGGATTGAAGGTAATGTACTGGTAAATCTGTACAGCGCATTCGAACTCGGTCATGGTGCTGATTTTGATCTTAAAGCCGGTATTTACGGTGGTATGGAGAGTACGAACTATGTAGATCTTATCGGAGATTGTACAAGCACGCTTCATTTTGCTGAGTCCGCTACATATAATCTGGGGCGCCTTGCGGAAGACGGCTACAAGGCTTCTGCGGATTCTATCATCGTGACCGGTTTCGACCGATTTATCCTGGAAGAAGGTGCTCATGCCGTGCTTGCTCTCGGGTATTTTGATATTGATATGGATCCCTCCAAAACACTCGAAATCAGTGGTAAGGGTGTGGTTGAGGTGATTGGGCACGGCGCAAACTTCGGGCGTGACATCGAGCTTACGGGCGGAGCTACGCTGAAAGTGTCCACCAGCGTTATCGGCGAGCCTGACAACGATGCGGATGACCGCACCATCTCGGTGACGAGTGGTACGACTCTGGATCTTACCGGCTATCCGGTAGAGTCTGATTATGAGAAGTCCTCACCATACGACGGCCTGAGCTTTATAACAGAAATATGCGGCGACGGCGTGGAGGGTAAGGGCGCTATCTTCAAGGGGACGGTACGAGAAACGGATGACGATAAAGCACTCTCCGCCGGCATGGTTTCTCTTCCCGTTGTCACGCTCACGGGCAGTGCCTCTGTCGGTGTAATGAATCATGAGTTCCTCCACATGAGTAGCTATGAACTGGGAGAAACTACTCTTGATTTAAATGGCTATACCTTCACCAAGCAGGGGCTGGGTACATTTGTTGCCCGAAACGTGCGGATGTCTGAGGGTACAATATTGGTACATCAGGGGGATTTCTACATCGATAAGGGAAGTCTGAGCAGAGAAACCGATATCGTGATGGCTGCCGGAACATCTCTGTACCTGAATTCCGTGAAATCGGAGGGTGGAACGTCCACTCCGGCTATCCGTGCGCTGAGTGGTGCGGGCAGTGTCATCCTGAATGACGCGGTGCTTACGCTGCATACGACTCGCGATTCTGCCTACAGAGACAATTACATGGATAATACGCAGTCCTATAATCAGTTCTTGGATACGACGGGCTTTGGTTATGCCGTATTCAGCGGGACGATAAGTGAGGGCTCCGACGCAAGCAGTCTCGTAAAGGCCGGCGATGGCGTACACTATTTGTCCGGCAGTGCCAATACCTACTCCGGCGGAACACGCATTGAAGACGGCAGGCTCTACCTGTTGGGCACCTCTACTCAGAGTGGGTTTGTCAAGGGGGGCGCTGACGTGGCTTTCGGTGTGGCAGGTACCGGTGCCATCATCTGGGCCGGTGAGAATGCAGAACTGTATTTGGGGCATGATACCCGCATTTATAACGAAGGAACGGTTAACGTGGCCGGTGGTGTGATGACCATCGGCGTGGAAGGTGCTCCCAATGGTGTGCTGGCAGACTTTGTCGGTATTCACAGCAAGGGCAATAACCCTGTGGAGATGAACGGCGTGGAATATGTGGAGATCGAAACACATAACCTGAAGTCCATTGCCGTGGATGCAACGTATGCTGACGGAACGGAGTATGTGGCCGGTACGGACATTGACCACAACAAGATGCTGCTGGTGAAGATGAGTGATTGGGAGCTCGTGAAGAATACGGCAGTGACCGGTTTCTCTGGTACCGGTTATAATGAGGCCATTTACTCCGGCGTCCTCTTTGATTCTAACAATGTGGCAGCCAGGCTGCACAAGGTGGGCGTGGGTACGCTGGTGCTGGATCAGAGCAACTCCTACACCGGCGGCACGGAAATCGAGGCCGGTACACTTCGTGTGCGTGGTTGGGGTTCTCTCGGTAAGAATGCGAAGGAGAACGCGGTCAACGTGCAGGAAGGTGCTACCCTCATGTTCACGCACAACAGTGGCTACGGCAATGAGCCCACAAGTGCTGCAAACAATATCACCATTGCCGGCAGTGGCGATGCCCGCTGGCTGGGGCATGCAGCCACGGACGGAGATACGGCCGCCCTCATCTCGGCTGTCGGCCCTGCGGTGACCTTCACGCTCAGCGGCGATATTGACGGCAGCGGTAATGTGCGCCACTCCGGTGAGGGTGTGCTGGTGCTCAACGGCGATAATACCTACACCGGCGGCACGTATGCCTCCCGTGGTACGGTGGAGGTGCAGAGTGCGGATGGTCTGGGTGCCACGGCATGCGGGGTGGGTACTGTGACCATAGAGAGCGATGCCGACCTTCGCGTCACTGTGGAGGAGGGCTACACGGGCAAGAGCCTGGTAACAAGCCTCGCGGCGGATGTGAATGATATTCAGGGTGATGTTTCCATCCGTGGCACGGCAGATACCGAGCGTATTCTGCACATGGACGGCAACGGCTACAATGCCCATTCCACCACATTGAATGACAATGGTACGCTGCTGCTCAACGGTGCGGCCATCGACGGTACGGCGGTAAAGGCTGAGTCTGCTCTGCTCACCGGCAGCGGCAAAGTCGTGGTGTCCGATGCCTCGGGCTCCGGTGCTTCTGCCACGTTTGACTCGATGATTGACTACAGCGGCGACTTCCGTGTGGAGGGTGACAATGCCTCCATCTCGGTGAAAACCGGTACGTATATCGACGGCAGCATTCATGTGGCAGGTAAACATGCCTCGGTCAATACCGGCAGTCATATTTACATTACCGACGCAAATTCGCTGTCCCTGAGCTCTTTGGGTGATGCTACTCAGAATACCGCAGCTGTGGTGAAAACGGATGGTGCCGTGAACATTGATGCCGGCGCTGTTTTCTCCGTGCAGAATAAGGAGACGTCTTACGCTTACGACCTCACCGGGCTGCAGAATAGCGTAACCTTCACGCTGGAAGAAGCTGTACAGAGCAGCATTCAGAGCGACAATCTGCTTGAGGTGAGAGCTTATCAAACGGTTGGCTCCGCAGCTGTAGCCTATGATGGCCGGTTTGATGCCGCGAACGCAGTAAACCTTCAGGCTGTCGGTGCTGTGCAGGCAAAGGGCGGGCTGACGCTTGACGGCGGTTCCACCTATGAAACATCGAAGGGCCATACCAGCCTGATGGGCGGCTCGCTGACGCTCGATACCATGGAAAACAGCTTGCTGACCTTCCACACAACTCCGGATGTGCAATACGATGCCTCCACCGGAAAAGCTCAGCTGGTGCTCTTCAGCGGTGTGAACCGCGTTTATTTCGTCCATGATATGGTGGATGCGAGCAGCGATTCCGGCTGTATCTACTACACCATGGCGAGCCGTTACCTTACCGGCAGTGAGTTCATCGACGATAACACCGTGCTGGTGTACGACTCCAGGGAGGGAGTGGTTTATCTGCAGCAGGTGGTTCCTGAGCCCGCCACGGCAACGCTTTCTCTGCTTGCTCTGGCCGCTCTGGCTGCTCGCCGCCGCCGCAAGTAATACTTTCTGCTCGCTTTGCAGAAAAGCCCCCGTGGTTCATCGAACCACGGGGGCTTCATTTATGGAGTAAGCACTCAAGCGTAATTTACCCAGAGGAAGTCCGAATGGTGCGAGCTTTGAAACCATTACGCTGACCATTCCGTGTAGACATGCGCTGGTAACGCTCGCAGCCCAAGTGTTCATCCTGTTGAGCGAGTAACGAAGAGTCAATGGGCCGGCGAATTGTCGGAGCAAACAAATTATCTTCTTGATGCTTAGTTATTAAGAAATCATCACATAGAAAAGGCTTGATTAACGCGTCGAATATGGTAATTTTGTCTTGCTCGGTTCTTGTCGTTGAGTTAGTTGAGGATAAACGAACAATGCAGCAATTGACCGAACTCTTCAAGTTTTCATCCAGACATGGCGATGTAAGGCCATCATTCAACCTGCGTCCAAACCAGCGCAGGCCTCGCCCCTCGGGGCTCGCCCAGCGCTGGATTGGGGTAGAGGATGAAAACACTGTGCTCATTCGATTTTACAGAAAGAAGTTTACACTAGCTGTATCTGTCTCTCATTTATTGTTCCGGCAATGAAAGATTGATCGGTCGATGGAAATTTGCCGGGAAGTACGAAGTCAAAAGGACGATGGACAAGGTACAGAATTCCGCTCGCTCTGCTCGCATGATGAACGATGAAGGACGCTTAGCGTTAGTTGAAACCATCTGCGCGCAGCGCAGCGAACTTTTC
>JAFQSQ010000018.1 GCA_017409465.1 Akkermansia sp.
CGAACTACGGAGCATGGGGTCAGGCAAACAGCGTTTGCTCGTTATGACTCTTGAAGAGTTGGGGCGACGGGACACTTGGTTGCCTATCTGGATAGCTACCCCAGAGTTTAGTAACTAAAACACCCCGCAAGCATTTTAGCTAATGCTTGCGGGGTGTACCATACCAAAATCTCATCATATAAGGGGCTCCGTCGCTACGCGTCTCCGCCCCTCTCTACGATTATACCGCCCTCCGGGCTCAACATTCCTCGGGCTTTCAGCCCGACAAATTCCCATCGACCGACCGATCAATCTTTCATTGCCGGAACAATAATAGGTAAAAGGCTCATTCAATGCAACGAGCTCCCGCGCTAACCTCTATTTTGACTACGATTCCATGCAGGCAGCCGTGGCAACCATGCTCAAGCTCGTTGGTCAGGAAAGCGTGAAGGATGCGGAGTAAGGTGTATCAGCATTATAAATGCTGTAGCAAGCAAAAAGTTAGAAAATTATTAAAAATTATTCACTTGCGGAGATGGAGAATGTTTGTAAAAGCCTGTTTCGAGAACGTTGAATCAAGCTAACGTATTCATATTTCGATTTTTCTCGCAACTACAGCATTTATAATGATGTATAATACCCACGAGGGGCTGTTTGCGGGCAAAATCGGCAGTCTGACGTATACCGGAATGGCTGCGATTGTCCCATCTGCACTCGTGTACCTATATCCTGAAGTTATTTAATTACCTATCATGAAAAAGACGTTTATAGCCTTTATGGCTCTCTCCTGCATCGCACTGGCGAACGATGAATCTACCTATGTGTCCAAAGATGCCAACTTTACGCAAGACTCCAGCGGCAAGGTTTCCCTCGATGACATTACGCCGTCATTCAGTTCCGGCTCGTTTGCCTTTTCTTTTGATTTGGATTTAGTTTTGGAATATACAGGAGACACTTTCGATTTTCTATTGAGTTTCGGCGATGGATCGCAGTCGGGTGGGCTGTCTTTATCCTATGCTCCTAACGCCTTGACCATGTTATATCCTGAGCTTTACATGATGTCAATTGGTGGCAATGTTGAGGGGGGGGTATCAATGAATAATATGGTATTCTTCAACGAGAACTCCGGCAATTTGGTCTTTCAGGTAAGCGATCTTTTTGGCGATGCTCCTTCGGCCTCTCTTTCCTGGTGTGGTGATGACGGCTCCGGATGGACCAGGCTGTGGTCCGGCGCCATCACAGGTACAATGCCTTCCACGATTACAAAATCTACGGTAACGCTGACCGCGAATGGTGGAGCCAATGTTCCTCCGGTTGAGAAAATTGAATTCACAGCCTGGCAGGGTGAGGTAACTGCGGCAGATATTCAACATCCCACGCCTGCTCCTACTGTTCCCGAGCCAGCCAGCGCCACGCTATCGCTGCTGGCTCTGGCCGGCCTGGCTGCGCGCCGCCGCCGCTGAAGCTTTGGCGTGACACGCGCCGCCGCCGCTGAAGCTCTGGCGTGACACGCGCCGCCGCCGGGCTGTGCGCTGCTAAGGGGCAGGGGGTAATTCCTGTTCAATCGGTTTATCTATCGGCACCCCGCAGGAAGCGATTTCTGCGGGGTGATTTTCGGTACGATGTAGCGGCTGGACGAGAGCCTCTGCTCACGCGGAGGCGAGAAATAAAGGTTATTGAGCCGGTGGTCGGGAGAGGTGGTCGTAGCAGCATGGACACGGAAAAGATAAAAGAAACCGGGGAGAAGGTGCAGCACTGGCTGCAGGATAAGCAGCACCGCCGCTGCTGCAAGGTGGCGATGTGCGCTGCTAATGCGGTGGTGCTCGCCGGGTTGACTCTGGGGGTAACGCTGCTGTGGATGAATGAGTTGCGCCGGGCGCAGGTGCACCGCCGCTGCTGCAAGTCCGGCGCCGGGCAATAAGAGCTCGGCGCACCGGCAGAGCCCCGCTCCCCCTGGTGTATAGGACGAACACCCGGCAGCCGCACGCCACTGTAGTCTCGGCGTGCGGCTGCCGATGTCTTTGGCCGGGGCGAAGAGCAGGGGGGGCAGGAAAAACGGCTGAACGTGCATGCTGCACATTCAGCCGTTCCGGAAAGCGGGGAGAGGCACCGCGAGCTCAGCCTCTGTTTTGCTGAGCGGCCTGCATCTGGCGCTCGAGGGCGGCGTACATGCGGCGGCAGTGCTTGTAGCCTCGGCGGCCTGCGAGCTGCTGCATGCTGCGGGTGGGGGAGCCCCATTCGATGACCTCGATTTCGACGATACGCGTAGCCCACTTGCGCATGAGTGCCTTGGTGGGGTGGTAGATGTCGATGGTAGCGGTGCCGACGAGGGCGCTGCCGTAATCATCGACGATATAGGTGTAGGGCTCGCCCTTGATCCGGAACCTGGTACCCAGCGGGTAGACGGACCAGTCAGCTGCGGCGCTGCGCACTTCTTCGGTGTACTTGAGGTAGGTGCCGGAGGCGCTCTTCGGGCCGTAGGCGATGTGGTCACTCTCGGAGTGCGTGTACGCGGTGGTGCGCACGACCCGATTCATCTGTTTGGGATGATAGAAGGGCAGGCCATGCTTGTCGCGACCGAGGTTGGGAAGGTCCTTGTCGGGCGCGGCATCGGGGCTCGGTGCAGCCGGGGGGATGAAGTCGCGGCTGGTGGCGTGCGGGTTGGCCTTGGCAGCATGTGCAGGCACCAGGGCTGCAGCCAGTGCGATGATGGCTGTGGTCAGGGTGGTGGTAAAGGCTTTGAACATGTTGTCAGAGTCGTTGATTATTAAAGTTTTCTAAAGGAAAATGGCATATTCGCTCTTTTCAGGGCGAAGAATACTGGCATAGTCTACCAGAAGTTGGGTGGTATGACAAGCAAAAAGTCGGATGTTGACAAAAAAATATCCGAAAGAGTGTCAGGCGGTGAAAGAGTGGTGCCGGATGATGCGTAGGGGGAGGGATTCAGCGGCGGCGGGAGCGGCGGCGCTGAGCCGGTGCCGGTTTATCCTCTTTTTTGTCATCGGCCTGTGGGGTGGCGGCAGGCGGGGAGATGAAGGTGGCAGTGGGGTTGAGCGAGGGGAAGACGTTGACGCTGTTGACCTGCTTGCCGGTGGCGCGGGCATGCTCGAGAATCATGGCGAGGCGTTCCATCTGGGCGCGGATGCCGTATACCTGCATCAGGACGCTGATGCCGCCGTCGAGCGAAAGGACGATTTTCCATTCTTTGGGACGGAAGATTTCGCGGATGGCCGGGATCTCGGTCAGGCCATAGCGGTTGGAGGCCGCGACAAGCTGCACGATGGGGCTGTAGTGTTTCTCCTCGATGCGGGCGCCGGGTTTGAACTCTTTGATGTCGTTCGGGTTGAGATACCATACGGGAACCCCCATGAACTTGCTGTGGTACTCAGGGACTACGGGGAAGAGGTAGCCCTTGGGGTCCATGAAGAGGCGGGTGCGCTTGCCGAGGTCGGCGGCATGCTCCATCTCGACATAGACGATGGGGATGCGCTCATCGATTTCGATACTGAGGGTATCGGGGAGCTCGGCGCGGATGTGAGCGGACTCGATGCAGGGGTTGCTTTCGAGCAGTTCCTCCATACCCGAGGCGTTGAGCGTGGCCATGTTGATGGCGCCTTCGATACCGAGCAGCTGCATGGCCTGAGCCTTGGAGATGAGCTTCTGTCGCGAATCATAGGCGATGTGCTCGATACTGAGGCTGTACGCCTTGTCGATGGTGTAGGAAATCCCCCAGACGATACCGGCAATGATGGGGGCTACCAGCAGCAGAATGAGGATGAAGCGCTTCAGGCGGGCAGCCCCGCGACGCACGGCCAGCATGCTGAACAAACGATCGCTGATGGAGAGGGCTTTCTCCAGGATTTTGACGTTGCCCTGACGGCGATATTTGTTCAGTTTTTTCATGCCGGCATGTGTCGGTGCTGCATCAGCCACGCGGCTGCTGCAGCGAGACTTCGGCGATGCGGGTGCAGAGCTCGCCGTATGAAATCCCCACGGCGGCGGCGGCCTTGGGGAAGAGGGAGGCGCCGGTCATGCCGGGAATGGTGTTAATCTCCAGTACGTAGGGTTTGCCGTCATCCGTCAGCAGGACATCGACACGCCCGTACACCTCGACCCCGAGGGCACGGTAGGCAGCGAGGGCGGCTTCCTGTACATCGCGGGTCTCCTGTTCGCTGATATCGGCGGGGCAGATGTAGTCAGAGCCAACGCCGCCGTACATGGAGGGGTACTTGTTGTTCATGTCGTAGAACCCGGAGCGGGGGCAGATGTGGATGACGGGCAGGGCAGTGCCGTCGAAGATGGCCACGGTGAGCTCCTTGCCGGCGATGTATTCCTCGACCAGCAGTTCCTTGCCGTATTTGCCTGCTTCGGCCACGGCTGCGGCGAGTTCTGATTCTTCGCGGACGATCTGCACCCCTACGGAGGAACCCTCGCAGGGCGGCTTGATGACACAGGGGACAGGAATGGTGGGGAGCTGATCGGTGGTGATGGTCTCACTACGCGGGGTGGGTACCCCGGCAGCCACAAAGGCTTTCTTGGTGAGAACCTTGTCGAAGCAGTTGCGACTGGTGGCAGAGCCGGCCCCGGTGTAGGGGATACCGAGCTCCTCAAGGTAGGATTGCAGCCCGCCGTCCTCGCCGTAGGTGCCGTGGATGATGTTGTAGCAGAGTTCCGTGCCCTCGGGGATGGCGGGGCGCTCCGTGTCGACGATAACGGGAGTCACCTGCGTAAAGCCCTCGCTGCGCAGGGCTTCCAGTACGCCGTTGCCGGAGGCGATGGAGACATCGCGCTCGGAACCGGGGCCACCCATGAGCAGGGCGATGCGGGTATCTTTAGTCAGTTGTTTCATTCGCAAAATCGGGGGATGGTTGATATTAGAATTCAGTGTCGCGGTCACCGATGACCTGTACCTCAGTGCGGAGGGTGATACCGCGCTCGGCCTTGGCTTTGGCGCGGATGGCATCGATAAGCTCGGTCACATCGGTGGCCCGGGCCTTGCCGGTGTTGACGATGAAGTTGGCGTGTCTGGGCGATACCTGCGCCCCGCCGATAGAGAAGCCCTTGAGCCCCATTTCATCGATGAGCTTGCCGGCCGGAATCTCAGCCGGGTTCTTGAAGGTGCATCCGGCGCTGGGCTCCACCGGCTGGGTAGACTTGCGGCGGTTGCGGAAGTCCTCCATCGTGGCTGCGATGACGCTCTTCTCAGCCGGGGTACCGATGAAGGTGGCCTGCATGACCATGTTGTGGCGGAACTCAGGGATGCAGCGGTAGCTGGGGGTCGCCATGCTGTCGCGGTCGAATTCGACCTGCTCGCCGTCTTCATCCAGCGCGACGGCAGAGTGGAAAACCTGCCACATATCGCCGCCCAGACAGCCCGCGTTCATGCGCAGACTGCCGCCCACGCAGCCGGGGATACCATCCATCCATTCAAAGCCGGACAGCCCGTTGGCCGCGGCAAATGCTGCCAGTTTCTTGAGGCGGACGCCTGCACCGGCGACGATGAGGTTGCCGCGAAGCTCCAGGGTGTCGAACTCCCCGCCGGTGGGGTGGATGACGGCACCGCGGATACCGCCGTTGCGCACGATGAGGTTGGAGCCGCGCCCGACGATGTGGACGGGCAGGTTGCGGTCTTTGAAGAAGTTGACCACGGCCTGCATATCAGCGAAGGTGGAGGGTTCAATCCAGTACTGGGCCTCACCGCCCACGCCCATGGTGGTGTGTTTGCTCATCGGCTCGTAGAGGCGACAGGGGACATTCTTGCCGCATTCCTGCTGCATCTCGGCCAGCACGCGGAGATCCTGGGCGATGCGGGTGCCGGCTTCGTGGACATTGCCGGCGCCGAGGGTCAGGAAAAGATCCCCCGGGCGCAGCTGGTTGCCCACGACGTGGTGTGCCAGTGAAAGATCCGGCAGGAAGCAGGCATCGGCCTCAGGCGCGTGTTCCTTGACGGCATCGACGATTGTCTGCCCGGAAATGCCGGGGATGGGCAGTTCGCTGGCGGGGTAAACATCGGCCACGAACAGTTTGTCGACATTCTGCAGCACCTTGCCGAAGTCATCGCGCAGCAGCTGGGTGCGGGTGTAGCGGTGCGGCTGGAAGAGGATGACCAGGCGCTCCGGCTTCAGGCTCAGGGCTGTCTGCACCGTGGCGCCGATTTCGGTGGGGTGGTGCCCGTAGTCATCGACTACGCGATAATCGCGGGAGAGGTACTTTGTCTCGAAGCGGCGGCGGGCACCGGCGAAACTGACCAGACCACGGGCGATACTGGCGAAATCGCAGCCTATCTCGAGAGCTGCCGCCGTGGCTGCCAGCGAGTTGAGGACGTTGTGGCGTCCCGGTATGCCGAGTTCCACACGCCCCAGGGGGGTGCCGTGGTGATTGATGGTGTAGAGGGTGCGCCCGCGCTTGACGGTGACATCAGTGGCGGTGTAGTCGGCATCTTCCCAGCCGTAGGAGATGCTGTTGGGGTACTGCGAGCAGACGTCCTGCGCACCGGCATCGCTCTTGCAGTAGAAGATGTTGCCGCGGGTTTGGCGGCAGAGACGGTGGAAGACCTCTTTGATGTGGTCGAGGTCGCGGTAGAAATCCAGGTGCTCCGCTTCTATGTTGAGCACGATGCTGTGTTCGGGCAGGTAGTTGACCAGGGTGCCGTCGCTTTCATCACCCTCGGCGATGAGGTATTCGCTGTCGGAGTTCCAGTGGGCGTTGGCCCCCAGCACGGGAATCTCGGCGCCGACGTAGTGGCAGGGGCGCATGCGACCCTCGCGGAGCAGGTGCGCCGTCAGCGATGAGGTGGTGGTTTTGCCGTGCGTACCGGCGACGACGACGCCCTTCTTGTTGTTGAGAATGGCGGCCAGACATTCGGCGCGGCGCAGACAGAGGCAGCCGTTCTCGCGTGCGGCGTGCAGAGCCACGTTTTCCTCGCGAATAGCGGAGGAGTAGATGACCACCTCGGCATCGCTGACAGCTGTAGCACTGTGAGGACTCGAGAAGATGAGTCCGGCCTGCTGCAGACGCTCTGTTTCCGTGCTGGTCACGCGGTCGCAGCCGCTGACGCGGTGCCCCATTTCCAGGAGCATGCGAGCCAGACCGCTCATGCCGGAACCGGCTACGCCGATAAGATGGATGCGAACGGGATGCTCCCGATCGAGAAGTCGTTTACGAAGCTGATCAATCATAAGTGCGCGCTTGTAGATGTGCGCGATATTATATAGGAAAAACGCCCACAATCAAGGCAAATGTGCAAGGTAATCATGGACGCGCTGAAAATAAGCCCTCTGCGACCGCCTGAGAAAAGCCGGCGATGCTGAGCGGATGCTTTGTTGAGCATCAGTTTTTTGAGGGCGACGGAGTATCCTCTCGCATACGCCCTGCCAGGAAACCGGCTCCGACGACGGCCAGACCGCCGATGAGGAAGACGGCTTGCGGGCCGCCGGTGAGCTCCCAGATGATACCGCCGATGATACCATAGGCGATGGAGGCCACGTGGTTGATGGCGATACCGGTGTAGATGCATGGGGTGATTTCGTGGCGACGCTCACCGCAGATTCGGGCGATGTAGGTGGTACGCGCCATGCCCATGGCGAAGAGAAGATTATCGAGCACAAAACAGGTGGCTACCACGCCGACGGCCCAGCTCAGCGGCAGCAGCCCCGGCGCGAAAGCGTAGGCCAGGCAGAGGACGGAGAGCGCGATGCTGTCGAAGATCGTCACGCGGCGCTCGCCGTAGCGTTTGATGCTCCAGCCGATGAGCGGCTGGGTAAAGAGCCCGATGACGCCGGCAATCAGCAGGATGAAGCCGATACCTGAGGGCTGCTGCCCCAGCGTGCTGACCATCAGCCAATAGCCAAAGGTGAGGTAGAGCTGCTTGCGGATACCGTGCAGTATCTCCAGCCCATAGTAGATGCCGTATTCGCGGCGGATGATGAAGCTTTCTCTCCAGGAGCGACGTGCCGGGAAGCGGGTGCCCCGTACACAGGAGAGCAGGATAGCCGCGATGAGCATCAGCACCCCCATGACGGCATAGTCAACGGAGAAATCCCGATTGAAGAACTTCCACTTGATCCCGATGTAGAGGGCTCCCGTCAGGGTAGCGGCCGTGCCCAGCGCCCGCATCTGCCCCAGGCGGAGACTGCGGTTTTCGGGGCGGGCGGTATGCATCACGATGGAATCGATCGTACCGATGAGGATATGGGCACCCAGACTGGCGGTGATAATCCAGAGACTCAGCGATACCATGCCGCAGTCTGGCTGCAGCTGCATGAAGCCGAAGGCGCCTATGGCTGTCAGCAGGCAGGCGAGCACCGTCAGCTTGATTTCATCCAGAAAGAACAGGGCGCAGATGACCCCGAAGCAGAGTATCCCCGGCAGCTCGCGCGGAAGCTCCAGGAACCCACGCTGCCCGGCATCGAGTCCCTGCACATTGCTCAGATAGTTGCTGAACAGCAAATCCCATATACCGTGGCCCAGCTGTGCCAGGAAGATGGCGGCCAGCAGCAGAATCATGACCTTGCGGATGCGGGGGGAGGCTGTCGTGTCCATGGGCGCCTACCTTAGCATACCTCGACTCTCTTGACAATGCCCGATTTTGTTATGCTGCGGCATGACAGACGGATGAAAATGACTGAATTTGCGGGCGATGAAGCGTATTTCTCCTGATTTTGCTTGACATTCCTTAACAAAGGTGTATTCTGGGCGTCCGCTCATGCTTCGCTGGCATGGGTGAGACCAACCCGGCGGGTGACAACATACGCGCACCGACGTCGGAAGAACTCCGAACAAAACCATAATTTCCAATACATAGAATCATCCCATCATGACTCAGTATTCTCTCAAAGTGACCAAGCGTGAGGCTGTCGGCACCGGCAAGCTCAACGCTCTCCGTGCTCAGAATCTCGTTCCCGCTGTTGTGTACGGCTGCAACGTGGAGGGCAATGTGAACGTGCAGGCCACCGTGGCTGATGTGCGTACGCTGTTCAACGCTGCTCCGACCGATTGCATCCTCGTGAACCTGGATCTGGACGGTACCGCCGTGCTCGCCATGGTGAAGGACGTGCAGCGCAACTTCCTGACCGACGCTGTGACTCACATCGACTTCTGCGCCGTGACTCCCGATACCGTGGTGAAGACCAAGGTGCCCGTGAAGCTCAAGGGTACGCCCGTCGGTGTGGCCATGGGTGGTGTGGTGCACCAGATTGTGCACGAGATGCCCGTGAAGTGCGCCGTCAAGGATATCCCCGCCGTCATCGTGGCTGATATCTCCGAGGTCAAGTACCAGGAATCCCTGCGTCTTTCCCAGGTGGAGCTGCCCGCCAATGTGACCACGCCGTTCAACGGCACGGTGGTGCTGGCTTCCGTCATCAAGCCCTGATTCGCGTACAGCCAATCAAGTTTTCAGGCCGCATTCCCTCGCCGTGGGGAATGCGGCCTGTGCTTTAGCCGGGCAGGCTTTTCGGTGCGATGCGTCAGCAGGTGACGCTCTCGTTCAGACGGGCGATGTGTATCTCGCCATCATGAATCTCGCTGAGGGCTTCGTGCATGGCCTCCGCGCAATCTTTTTCGCCATGCACAAGGAATACCCGCCGCTTGGAGCCACCGGTGGCACGGAAGTAGTGCAGTAGTTCATCGTGGTCGGCATGACCGGAGAACGAATCGAGGGATTTGATACGGGCGCGTACGGGGAAGAGATCGCCGAGGATGCGCACCTCCTGAGCACCGTTCATGATGCGCCGTCCCAGTGTGTTGGCGGCGCAATAGCCCACGAAAAGGACGGTATTGTTGGGTCGGGAGATACCATTCTTGAGGTGGTGCAGGATGCGCCCGGCTTCGCACATGCCGGAGGCAGAGATGATGATGGCTCGCTCGTGCATGTGATTGAGCTTCTGTGATTCGGAGATGGTGCGCACCATGTGCAGCTGTTCAAAGCCGAAGGGGTCGCGCTCTTCAAACAGGAAACTGTATACTTCCTTGTTGAAACATTCGGGGTGGAGTCGGAAAATCTCTGTCGCACTGACGGCCATGGGGCTGTCGACGTAGACCTGATAGTTGGGCATCTCGCCATTGCGATAGGCTCGGTTCAGGATATAGAGCAGCTGCTGTGTGCGTTCTACTGCAAAGGCGGGGATGTAGACATTGCCCCCGCGCTTCATGGCCTCGTGTACCTCGCGGCAGAATGTCCGGTCATCGCGGCTGGGTGACTCATGATGCCGTCCACCGTAGGTGCATTCCATGAGCATGATATCCACGTCCGGCACTGCGATGGGATCCTTGAGCAGCTCGTTATTACCGCGTCCCACATCACCGGAGAAGAGCAGGCGCTTGTGCCGGCCGTCTTCCTCGTCATCGATATCGAGCACCACCTGCGCGGCACCGAGGATGTGGCCGGCATCGTAGAAAGAGAGGGTGACCCCCGGGGCGATGGGGATGGGTATCTCGTAGCCGATGTTGAGGAAATGGCGCAGGCAGAGCTCCGCGTCCTGTTCGGTGTAGATGATTTCTGCGACGCTGCCCTCACCACCCTTGCGCTTGTGCATCTTGTTGAGGAACTTGCAGTCGCTTTCCTGGATTCGGGCTGAGTCTGCCAGCATGATCTGGCACAGGTCGCGGGTAGCGTGAGTGCTGTAGATGAAGCCGCGAAAGCCCTTCTTGACCAGGTTGGGCAAGTTACCCGAGTGGTCGATGTGCGCGTGCGACAGTACAACGCAATGGACGGATTTCGGGTCGAAATAGGGGAAGTCGCGGTTGATACGAAGTTGATCTTCGCGATGCCCCTGGTACATCCCGCAATCCAGGAGGATACGCTTCCCATTCACTTCCAGCAAGTGCTGGGAGCCGGTCGTTGTCTCAGCTGCTCCGCAAAAAAGGATTTTCATCACCGTGTACTCTAACGGATGATGTCGCTTTTTTCAAGGAAAAAATGGCATTATTAGTTAAAATATGAGAATTAAGTCTCATGTGTCCCAACGATTCGGCAAAAATATCCATTGTACACTAAAAATCGGAATGTTTTGTTATTGCTCCGGCAATTAAAGGATGTTGCTCTGCCGATACGCCAAATGGAAATTTGCCGGGAAGTACGAAGTCAAAAGGACGATGGACAAGGTACAGAATTCCGCTCGCTCTGCTCGCATGATGAACGATGAAGGACGCTTAGTGTTAGTTGAAAGTATCTGCGCGCAGCGCAGCGAGCTTTTCATTCGTACTTCGTCATTCGTCAATCGTACTTCCCTACAACTTCCCATCGACCGATCAATCTTTCATTGCCGGAACAATAAGTTTGGCGGACGAAACGCAGGCTTGAAAAATACAGCTGATATGATAGAGTAGGGGGAGTACGCATACACGCCATGATGAACAAGCAGACCTGGCTCAAAACCATCTTCAGCCCTACGGGGGGATGCCGCAGCATAGCAGACGCCATCGCCACCGATATGCCCGCCGTGCGCGAGCTTGACTTGAGTTTTCCCATCGCAGCGCAGACCGTTGCGGCAGATACGCCGCTGCTGGTAGTGGTGCCGGTGTATGGGGGGCGTGTGCCGGCTCCGGCGGTGGAGCGGCTGCGGCTGCTGCATGGGCAGGGTGGCCCGGCGGTAGCCGTCGTGGTGTATGGCAATCGTGCCTATGAGGATGCCCTGCTGGAGCTGTGCGATACCTTGCGCGAGAGTGGTTTCCGTGTGGTGGGGGCCGCGGCCTTCATTGCTGAGCATTCCATCGTACGCCGGGTCGCCGCCGGCCGACCGGATGCTGTCGATAAGCAGATTGCTGTCGATTTTGGCCGTGCGGTACTCTCCAAGCTGGCTCAGCCGTCAGAGAACTGGGGCGCCGAACCGACCATGCCGGGTAATAAGCCGTATCGCGAGCGCCCTGTGATGCCGGTGGCACCGCAGGCGAATGATGATTGCGGGCACTGCGGCAGCTGCGCATCGATGTGCCCGGTGGGTGCCATCCCATTAGATGATCCGCAGACGACGGATGCTGAGACCTGCATCCTGTGCATGCGCTGCATCGAGATCTGCCCCTGCGATGCCCGCGCACTGCCCGAAGCTCTGCTGAAAGGCATGGGCGAGCGCCTGGCGCAGTGCGGAGCCCTGACCCCCAAACAGCCGGAGATATATCTGTAACTCCCGGGGCGGAATCACAGACGCGTGATTCCGATTCGGCTGACGACTCCCTGACGATTCTCCGCCGTCGGGGCGTATATCAAATAGATGTCTGCCTTCCCGGTGGAGAAGGGGAGCTTCAGCTGCGCCGAGGAAGCCGGAAGATAGAAGAGCCGGTGTTTATTTACCGTAACTTCCGGTGACTCGCAGGAGGAGTGGAACCCATCCTGCACCGCAGGGTTTTGTTGAGAATCGACGGCGATGCCTTTGAGCCCGGGGCAGTGTATGAGCTGTAGTACAAGAGAGGAAGCGTCTCGCTCGCGTGGTAAATGCAGCGTCAGATTGGCCTCCGTCCAGATGTGTTGTTCATTTTGGTCGGAGAAGTATCCCATATCGGTGAATTCGATGCAGCAGTGACCGGCCGGAACCTCCGGAAAGCGGTTATCGAACTCGTTTGCATTGGAGACGAGAGCGTGGCCGAATCGTCCGGCAGTCCAATCATCACATAGCATGTAGTACAGCCCGGTCAACCAGGGCCAGTCCGGGGTCACGCTGACGCTGTCAAAATTGACAAATAGCCTATAGCGGGGCTCGCCGCTCAAGTTCCTCCACTCGTTGGAGATGAGGAGGGCGATGGCGGCAAGCAGTGCAAGTATTATCAGAAATCGGGATTTTTTCATCGTATCATCTGTAGAATAGGGCAGTGCCGCACAGCTGAACTTTTCCGGGAAAATCGTCGGTAAATAAGCGTCCGGTGCCAAGCCCGTGGAGCGTGGCCGGTGCGCGGAGCCCGCACCATTCGGCCAGGGCAGTAAGCCCGATGTGGCTCTCCAGCGCAGAGTTGAGCCACCAGCGGATACCTCGCTGCTCTGCCAGATGAGCCAGTTCTTCGGCGGCCGCCAGCCCCCCGTGGAGCGAGGGCTTGATGACGAGAGCCTGCGGCATGATGGTGTCCAGCAGCCGCTCAGCATCGCCGTGGGCGCTTATCAGTTCTTCATCCAGAGCGATGGGCAAGGGGGAGCGGAGGCAGAGGCCGCGCAGTTGCTCCCATTGCCCGGGGCTGAGGGGTTGCTCGATACTGCTGACCCCGGCTGCGGCCAGTGCTTCCAGTTTGCGCCGTGCATCTGCCGGAGAGAAGGCACCGTTGGCATCGACCCGGAGCTCGGCTTGCGGGAAAGCATCGTGTGCTGCACGCAGCAGTTGCAGCTCGCGCTCGAAGGCAAGGGCGCCGACTTTGAGCTTCAGACAGGTGAAGCCGCGTTGAATCCCGTCGTACATGGCGGCCAGCATGCTGTCGGTATCTGACATCCAGATGAGGTGGTGGATGGCGATACCCATTTCTCCCCGCGAAAAGGGGCTGTCCCAGCGGGGTCGACCCGGTCGAGCGGCTGCTGCCAGAGCACACTCCAGCCCGAAGCGGATAGGCGAGGGAATGCTTGGCGCTGAGGGCATGCCGCCCGCTTTCTCCGTCTCGCGGCACCAATGGTTCAGCTCTGCTTCCGTGGGTTGCGGCAGCAGTCCGGGCATGGTGCAGCACTCGCCATAGCCGCAGCCGTCCTCCGTGCGGGCTTCAATGATGAAGGTGACACGCTCCGTGAGCGCACCCCGAGAGGTCGTGGCCGGGCGGCGGAAATGCAGCACCCGTTTCTGCCATTGAATCCGCATCAGGGAATCTTGGGGTATTTCGAGAAATCCGGCTTGCGTTTTTCCAGGAAAGCGCGGGAGCCCTCATGCGCCTCATCGCACATGTAGAAGAGCATGGTGGCATCGCCTGCCAGCTCCTGGATACCGGCCTGACCATCCAGCTCTGCATTGAGCCCGGCCTTGATGAGCCGCAGGGCAATGGGGGAATGCTGCATCATTTCCTCAGCCCACTGCACATACTCGTCCTCCAGCTGCTCCTGTGGCACAACCTTGTTCACCAGTCCCATCTCCAGAGCCTCCTGTGCATTGTATTTGCGGCAGAGGAACCAGATTTCGCGGGTTTTCTTCTGCCCGATACAGCGCGCCATGTAGGAGGAGCCGAACCCGGCATCAAAGCTGCCCACTCGCGGGCCGGTCTGGCCGAAAACGGCGTTTTCCGAGGCGATGGAGAGGTCACACACCACATGCAGCACATGGCCGCCGCCGATGGCGAAGCCGTTGACCGCTGCTATCACCGGCTTGGGCAGGGAGCGAATCTGCTTTTGCACATCCAGCACGGAAAGTCGGGGGATACCGGCTTCATCCATATAGCCGCCGTGGCCCTTGACATTCATATCGCCCCCGGCGCAGAAGGCGACCTTGCCCGCGCCTGTCAACACCACGACGGCGATATCCTGCATCTCGCGGCAGAGTCGGAGCGCATCGCTCATTTCTGCCGTCGTCAGTGGGGTGAAGGCATTGCGATAGCGCTCGCGGTTGATGGTGATGCGGGCGATGCCGCCGAAGCGGTCGAAGAGAATATCCTTGTATTCTTTAATTGTTGTCCATTCGCGTGTTGTACTCATCGGGAGGCGTTGTGTGTGTAAAATTGCTTCAGCAGGTCAGCATCTGTCTGCGCATCGGTGAACACTTCCAGCAGGCGCGGCTCGGCTGCGTCCCTGTCCATCAGCGCGGCGATGCCTTCCGCGAGTTCCATAGCATTGCGGGCGGCGTGGTAAGAGAAGCCACGGCTGCGAACCCATGCTTCGGCCGTGGTGTCGTGAGGGGCATTCACCAGCGGGCTGTCCGGTGCGCCGATGGCGGTGAAGATACCACCGCAGCCATTGTTCAGCAGGAGGATACGCATGTTCGGACGGATGGGTGAAGCCCACAGTGCGTTCATATCGTAGAAGAAGCTGAGATCACCGCAAATCAGCAGTTGCAGGCGCTCATCGGCGCCGGCGAAACCCAGTGCAGCGGAGAGGCTGCCCTCGATGCCATTGACGCCGCGATTGCATTCTACCTGTATCCCTTCCTTCAGCGGGAAAAGTTGGGCATAGCGCACGGCTGAGCTGTTGCCCAGGTGCAGGACGGCCTCCTCCGGCAACGCTGCCAGGGCAGTGCCCACTGCCATCATGCCGCAGTACGGGCCTTCAAATATCGGCGGCACCGCTGCCCATCGAGCCGTATAGTCCTCATTTCCTTCTTCCGCAAAGGCGGCCAGCAGCTCCCAGATTTCGTCCGCCGCGCCTTCGATGCAGCGGGTCAGCGCGCAGAAGGTGTCGCACACCTCGCCGCTGCGGCTGATATGCCAGTGTTCTTTCGGCGGGTGGCTGCGCAGCAGTTGCTTGAGACGCTTGGAAATGATGCAGCCCCCCACGGTGATGAGCAAATCCGGAGCCATCCCCTCAGCACCGCAGCTCAGGAGCGTTTCCGGATTGCTGCAGAGCAGGGGGGTGTTGCTTAACTGTTCGCCGACTGTTACAAAATGTTTTTCTGTGACCAGCGAGGGGGGGATGAGTGCTGCGTGTGGCAGCTGTCCCACCAGAATCATGCGGCGCGGCAACTGCGCCACGATATCCAGCAGCTCGTCTTCATCGTCAGCCGTCATGGTGGCAAGCTCGGTGCGACGGATGACGCGAGGCGCAGGCAAGGCTTCTTCCGTCGTGTCGAACAGCGGTTCACTCAGCGGAATGTTCAGCTGTACGGGACCACCGCCTCGGTGGTGCAGCTCCAGCAGTGCTTCATTGATGATACGATTGACGACCCAGCCATCAGTATCGCCTTCCGGCAGGCTGAACGCCCCACGTACCAGCCCACCGAATGCTCCCGGCTGAGGGAGGGTCTGTCCATCCTGCTGCCCAATCCAGGCGGATGGGCGATCAGCCGTCAGCAGCAGCAGCGGAAGCCCGCGGTAGTATGCCTCTGCCACGGCCGGGTGCAGGTTGAGTACGGCAGAACCGGAGGTCACACAGACCGCTACGGGGGCTTGCGCCTGTGCCGCCCATCCCAGCGCGACAAAGCCGGCGCTGCGTTCGTCCACTACGGCGCGGCATTCGATACCGGCGGCTTCCAGTGTCAGGGCGATGGGCGCGTTGCGGCTGCCGGGACTCACCACGCAGCGCGTGACTCCATGTGCCATCATCAGTGCCACCAGTTCCCGCAACTCATGCTTAGCGCTCATTTGCCTCATCTCGGGGCTCATGGTATCATATCCTCCTCTTCTCGGCAAGGAAAACCCTGTCCCATACGTATCCCAAAGATTTGGGGACACGCTGATTGACGAATGACGATTGACGACTGATGAATTAAAAGTAAGTGACTTACGTCGGCATAAAAAAACAAACAGGAACTTCTGCCAATGAATGGGCTGCATGATACCTCACCTGGGGATATTTGATAAAACGTTCCGATGTTCAGTGTATAATGGATGTCGAATCTTTGGGACACAGGTGACCCTGTCCGCTCTTCGAGATTTGCGGCTCGCTGAGCCGCGCTCCATCGCATGCGGCTGCGCAAAAAAAGCGCCCTCGGAGGAGGGCGCTTACAAATGGGTTGAGCCGGAAACGAGACGTTACGAGTAGGCTGCTTCCACACGGGTGGCGACATCCTTGTAGCCGTAATCCACTTCGTAGATGGCCTTGAGGTTTTCGAGGGATTTTTCCTTGTTGCCCTGTTCGTCGTAGAGCAGGCCAATCATGTAGAGGATTTCCTTCTTTGTCTCATCCATGACCATGAGCTCCTTGTCGGCGTCTTCCAGCTGACGGATAGCCATATCGACCATGCCCTTGGCGTGGTAGCACTTACCCAGCATGAGCATGGCCTTGATACGGAGATTGGGGTTGGTGCGGGCTCGCTGAAGAGCCGGAATAGCCTCGGACTGCATGCCGGCATCGAAGAGCGCCTGACCGTACTTGAACTGCAGCTGCGCATCGGTGGGGTTGGCTTCTACGCGCACGCGAGCGTCCTCCACCACAGCGAGGGCGATTTCCTGCTTGCGGGCGGCCAGCGTGGCGCGAGCCTCTTCATTGTCGGGATCATCAGCCAGCACCTGCTCGTAGTAGGCGAGTTCGGCCTCCATGGCTTTCTCATGCATGGCCATGGCCTTATCGTTGATGGATACATCAGCCTCTCCACCCAGCTGGAAGGCATAGGCGTAGAACGAGTAGGCGTTGGCATAATCCTCCATCTGCTCGTAGCAGGAAGCGATATCCTTGACAACCTGCAGGTTGGTGTTATCGACAGCATACTGCTCGGAAAGCTGAGCCAGGCGGGCTTCCAACTCCGCACCAGTCAGCCCCATCTTATCGCCGCTTTCGAGGTCGGCGGTAGCGTTGGCATTCTTCATCTTGGTGCGGAAGTCGCCGGAGCCTTCCCAGTTACCCTGTTTCATGGAAGCGCGGGCAGAGCAGTCTTTTTCTGCGCGAAGAGCCGCTGCATCGGTGGGGTCGACCTGAAGGATGCGGCGGAACGTGTCCGCAGCTTCGGCGAAGAGTTCGTGCTTGATGTAGTGGTCGGCCAGTGTCTGGAGCTGCTTCTTATCGCCGGGGGCTCCCTGACAGATGGTTTCCAGTGCAAAGGTGGCCAACTCCGTGAGCCCGAGCTCCATGGCTGCGGCATACAGGGTGCCGTTGGCGGTAGGCGAATACGGGTCTTTTTCCAGAGCATCCTCCACGTTGACAAGGGCTTCTTCGGGCTTTTTCACCGAGGTCGATACGCGGAAACCGCCGAAGAGAGAAGAACGGCGGGCGGCTCCGGCCTCAGGGGCGAGCTTGACCTCGCACGCGCGCAGCACCTTGCGGGCCTCCAGAAAACCGGGAGCCCGTTTTACAAGAGTCTTGAGAATACTGACGGCATACTTGTAGTTTTTCGTCTGAACGGCTTGCTGCCCCTTGACCCAGAGTCCTTGTTGGTCGGGTGCGAGCTGGCGGTCTGTAATGAGAGTAATCATAACGGTGAAAAATAGGAAAAACGAAGCGCTGGGTATGCTTTTACCCACGCTGCACTCTATTTCTATCACAAAATCAGTGTCATTTCAATCTTGTTTTTTCAAAAAAAACATGGCACAATCAGTGGGCACTATGAGAGCTGATGCCCTTCTGAGCCGATACGGATATTGCAGTCGCCGCGAAGCCGCTGCCTGGGTGAAGCGTGGGCGGGTGACTGTTCGCGGTGTGCCGGTAAAATCTCCCTCGGAGAAGGTGGAGGCGGACGAGGTGCGGGTAGATGGAGAGGCGGTGCCGTTTGCTCACGGCCTGTATGTGGCGTTTCATAAACCGGTGGGGTGTACCTGCAGCCACAAGGAAGAGGGAGAACTGGTCTATGACCTGCTGCCGGAGATGTGGCTGGCGCGGAATCCAGCCGTCAACACCGTGGGGCGGCTGGATAAGGAGACAAGCGGTCTGCTGCTGCTGACGGATGACGGCCGCTTCGAGCATGCGATGACCAGCCCGCGTCGCCATGTGCCCAAGGTTTATGAGCTGACGACAGAAGCTCCCATTCCGGTGGAGGCGGTGAGCCTCTTTGCTTCCGGGACGCTGGTGTTGCAGGGCGAGAAGACGCCGTGCCTTCCTGCGGAGCTGGAGATTACCGGGGAGTGCGCCGGACGCCTCACGCTGCACGAAGGCCGCTATCACCAGGTGCGCCGCATGCTGGCCGCCGTCGGAGCCCCGGTAGTGACGCTCTGCCGGACGGAAATCGGCCCTGTGAAACTGGCTGATCTGGCGCTGGCACCGGGAGAATGGACAGAAGTTGACCCGAGGATATTTGAACGCTGATGGACTATGACATGCCCAAAGCCGTGGAGGCTGATTTCAGGGTGCTCTACGAGGACGATGGTGTTCTGGTGGTTGATAAGGCAGCCCCGCTGCTGATGCATCCTACGGGCGACAAGAATGAGCCTACTCTCTGGCATGGTGTGCGGGAACTCCTGGCATACGAACTGGCGACGGGCGGGCAGGTATCGTTCATCAATCGACTGGATCGCGAAACCAGCGGTATCACACTCATCGCTAAGACCTCAGAGGCCGCTTCGGCTCTGGGCAAGGCGATGCAGGAGCGGCTGCTGCATAAAGAATATCTGGCAGTGGTGCAGGGGCTCCCTCTCTGGCAGCAAGCTGTATGTGCTGAGCCGATTCTGCGCATGGAAGAGGTGGCGCCGACGCGGATTCATGTGCGCCAGTGCTGCCACCCTCGGGGCAAGCCCTGTCGTACGGAGTTTGTCCGCATCGAGCAGGGGCGTCATCCTGAGCATGCATGCAGTCTGATCCGATGCTTCCCGCATACCGGACGCATGCATCAGATTCGCGTACATCTGGCTCACCTCGGTTTCCCTATCGTCGGGGATAAAATATACGGAGGCGACGAGACCTGTTACCTCGACTTCATGGAGCAGGGATGGACCCCCTCTCTGGCCGCACGCTTGCGGCTCTCTCGCCATGCGTTGCACGCCTGCCGTCTTTCGTTCCCTTGGCGGGGAGAGACCATCACGGTGGAATCCCCTCTTCCGGCTGATATGCGGCTCCTTCTGGAGCCCCGATAAATGTTCCTCAGGCTACCCAATGGAAAGTTGTCGGTAAGGACAGAGTCAAAAGGATGATGGACGAGATCCGGAATTCCGCTCGCTCTGCTCGTATGATGACCAATGAAGGATGCTTAGCGTTAGTTGAAACCATCTGCTCGCAGCACAGCGAACTTCTCATTCGTACATCGTCATTCGTCAATCGTACTTCCCGACAACTTCCTCTTTTGCGCTCAGCTTGAGCAGCCACCATAAATGGCCGAATCAATATTACGCACTCTGCCCTTGCCAAAAGCCTGAGAAACAGGTAAAGTATGCGGCATGAACGTCAAGCTTTTCAAAGACCTCTGCGAGGCTACCGGCGCTCCCGGTTTCGAGTATGGTATCCGCGACCTCATCATCAGTGAGATGACTCCGCTGGCTGATGAAATCTCGGTGGATAATATCGGCAACGTCACGGCTCTGATCAAGGGCCGCAGCTCTGAGAAGTCCATCATGTGTGCTGCACACATGGATGAAATCGGCTTCATTGTCCGCCACATCGATGACAATGGATTCATCCGTATCCTCCCCCTGGGTGGCTTCGATGCCAAGACTCTCACGGCTCAGCGAGTCATGGTGCATGGCAAGAAAGACCTGCCCGGTTGCATGGGGGTGAAGCCCATTCATGTGATGAGCCCTGAGGAGCGTACCAAGATGCCGGCCGTGACGGATTACGTCGTCGACCTTGGTCTGCCGAAGGACGAAGTGGTGAAGTATGTATCCGTCGGTGACTCCATCACCCGTGTGAGTGACCTGGTCGAGATGGGCGATTGTGTCAATGTGAAGAGCATTGACAACCGTGGCGGCTGCTACATGCTCATCGAAGCCGTGCGTGCCATCATTGCCTCCGGCAACCGTCCGGACTATGACCTCTACGCCGTGTTCTCCGTGCAGGAGGAAGTAGGCCTGCGCGGTGCGCACGCTGCCACGCTTGCCATCCAGCCCACGTTTGCCTTTGCTCTCGACGTGACTATCGCCTTCGATACCCCCGGTTCTGCTGCCCACGATAAGTGCACGGAGCTGGGTAAGGGAACGGCTATCAAGGTATATGACGGTACGCTGATTACTGACCCGCGTATGGTGAAGTTCATGACGGCTCTCGCCGAGGAGGGCGAGATTCCCCACCAGCTCGAGCTCCTGGCCGCCGGCGGTACGGATGCCGGAGCCATGCAGAAGTTCACCGGCGGTGGTTCCATCTGCGGTGCCATTTCCATCCCCGTGCGCAATGTCCACCAGAGTATCGAAATGGCTCACAAGGTCGATATCCAGGCCAGTGTGGATCTGCTCACCGCCTGTTTTACCTCCCTCTCCCGCTGGGATTGGAGCTGGAAGCAGGCTGAGCGTACGCTCGCGCCGAAGCAGGGTGCGTAAGCTTCCGCCCCCTTGCTTGTTTTAAGCCGAATTCGGGGGAGCTTACCCCTTCACGAACAAGCCGCTGCTCCGTTTCGGAGCAGCGGCTTGTGAGTTGTATATCGAGTCCAGTCTTCGCTTATTTGCGTCGACGCCGCGCCGCCAGCCCGGCAAGAGTAACTTCACCTGTACCATTCAGAATACCGTCAATACACGCGGCTGATAACGTAAGCGCCCGTATGTTGCGGGCAGGTTGCGGGGCGGTAAACAGGAGCAGGTAAACAGGAACGGCGACTTTGCACTTTTCAAGGTGCGGGTATTATGGTAGAGTGAGCGCATGCAGACGAAGTTCGGGTTGATATCGCTGGGATGTGCGAAGAATCAGGTGGATTCGGAAATTATGACAGGCGTGATGGAAGCCGCCGGCTACGTGCGTGCTGACGCCGCAGAAGCGCAGGTGCTCATCATCAATACCTGTGGTTTTATCGACCCGGCCAAGCAGGAGGCTATCGATACCATTTTTGCCGCCGTGCGGGCGAGAGAGAATGGGGAATCTCCCGCCGGGCAGAAGATCCTGGTCGCGGGCTGTCTGTCTCAGCGCTATGCCGCGGAGCTTTCTGAGTCCATGCCGGAGGCCGACTGCTTCATCGGGGTGGATAAGATTGAGGAAGTGGCCACCATCGCCGCCGCCTGCCTGGACGGTACGGCAGAGCGAATCTACACGACCAAGGTGTCGCGCCTGATGCCGGACGTGGGGATGCCGCGTACACTGCTCTCACCCCCGCATTATGCCTACATCAAGATAGCTGAAGGCTGCAACCATGCCTGCGCCTATTGTGCCATCCCCCGTATCCGCGGGGGGCATCGCAGCCGACCGATGGCCAATGTGGTAAAGGAGGCTCGCCGTTGGGTCGAGCAGGGGGTGAAGGAAATCAACCTCATCGCCCAGGATACGACCTACTATGGTATGGACAAGTGGGAGGGCGGTGCCGACAAGACCAGTGGGGTGGATTCGTCCCGGGGCGATTCGCTGGCCGGGCTGCTGCGCGAGTTGAACGCCATTCCCGGCGATTTCTGGATTCGCGTACTCTACACGCACCCCGCACACTGGAGTCGCGAACTCATCGATACCTTTGCGCAATGCGAGAAGGTGGTGAAGTATGTGGATATTCCGCTGCAGCATATTGCTGATCATATTCTGGAAGAGCAGCGCCGCAAGACAGACGGCGATTATATCCGCCGCCTCATTCGCGATATCCGTGCGGCCGTGCCCGGTATCGGCCTGCGCACCACATTCATCAGCGGTTTGCCCGGTGAGACGGAAGAGGATCACGCCGAGCTGCGTGATTTTGTGCGTGAATTCCGCTTCGAGCGTGCGGGCGTCTTCGCTTATTCCCGGGAAGAAGGGACGCTGGCGGCCAGAATGAAACCGCAGGTGCACCATGCGACCAGAAAACGCCGCGCCAACGAGCTGTCGATGCTGATGGCCGGTATCGCAGATGAAATCGGGCAGGATTGCATCGGTCAGACGATTCGCGTGCTGGTGGATGCTCCCGGTATCGCCCGTGGCCCCTGGGACGCACCGGATGTGGACGGCTCCATACACGTAGACCCCACACTGCCTGTGGGCGAGTTTGCTGAGGTGGAGATTGTGGACGCGATTGCCTACGAGCTCTTCGCCGAGGGGGCAGAGGAGGCATGATTCCGGAATCACCAGTTGCTGTGACACTGCCGGAACGCCTGGCGCTGTGGGTAGAGCGAAAGCTGCAGCTGCCGAGCGCTCTGTGGTGGATGCTGTATACCGGGGTGTCCCTGGTATTGCTCATTCCGATTCTCTGGTTGGGGCTGGGGACAGCCATTACGCTGCTGGCCTACTGTACCTGCGGATTGTATTCGGCTGAGGGGATGGCACCTGTGCCAACGGTGTGTGGCAATGCATTGGTGTCGGGAGTTCACTGGGGGCTATGCTGCTGGCTGGTACTGCTGCATCGCCTCAGGAAGCACTCTTTTGCGGAGGAGCCGTATCGGGCGAGCTGTTGTTTGTGGATATCCGGCTCGATGGTGTTTGTCGAGTCGACCGTGCTGATGTCGATGTTTTTCACCGCGCTGTACGCCTGGCCTCTGCTGTGGGATGTAGCCGTTGCCGTCATCCTCCTCCTGTTTATCCTGCTGCATCGCCGTATATCGCGGTAAAAAAGTCTTGCAAATAGGAGAAAAAGCTGTTAGATTTCGCCACCGCACTTCACCACAGTTTTTTTATGATGAAAAAAGTACTTTTGCTCGTTCTCGCTCTGTTCGTGCTGACCCTGACGCCCGCCATGGCAACCGAGACTCCTGCGCAGTTGGCTGTCAAGGCTCGTGCCAACGTGATTGCCTGTGCGTTGGAAATCCTCTCGCTGGAGAATGCAGAAAAATATCCGGAGGTGCTGGCTAAGGGTATCAATAAGCAGGTAACGCAGCTGGAACAGGTGGAAGATATCATCGATGATCTGGATGAGGATGCTGTGCTGGAAGCAGAGAATCGACTCGCCAATTCCGCAAACTTCGCTCGGCTGGCTGCGGATTATCGCCAGGTGATGCGTGCCCTTGAGTCCAAGGCTTACTACGATTGCGAGACGCTGAAGGATGCTTTGGAGGATCTGGAAGACGTCATCGAGGATATGGAGTAATTCGTGTCGAACCCCTCAATTTTGCTGATTTCCTGCTGATTCTGCCCGAAAGAAGACAGTAGCGTTCTTTTGTGCTTGCAAAAGGGCAGAACAGGGGATAATATGTCTTCGTACGAACATACAGTTCACTCTTTCCAATATTATGAAACCTACACTCCTTGTACTTGCAGCAGGTATGGGCAGCCGTTACGGCGGCCTCAAGCAGCTTGACCCCATGGGCCCCAATGGCGAAGTAATCCTCGATTACTCCGTTTACGATGCTATCCGCGCCGGTTTCGGTAAGGTGGTCTTCATTATCCGTAAGGACTTTGAGGAGGCCTTCAAGAGCCAGGTGGGTGCCCGCTTTGCCGGTAAGATTGAAGTTGATTATGCATTCCAGTGTCTGGATGATCTGCCCGAGGGGTACAGTGTGCCCGAGGGGCGCGTGAAGCCCTGGGGAACCGCCCACGCTCTGTTGGCTGCCCGCGATGTGGTGAATGAGCCCTTCGGTGTGGTGAATGCTGATGACTTCTACGGTGCTGATGCTTTCGTGAAGGCTGCCGAATTCCTGACAGCTGAGGGTGGCTGCCCCTGCAAGGAGCACTACGGCATGATTGGTTATCCGCTCAAGAATACGCTCAGCGACCATGGCGATGTGAATCGCGGTATCTGCGGTATCAAGGATGGCTACCTCGACAGCGTTGAGGAGTACACCAAGATTAAGGTCGAGGACGATGGCGTCTGCCGTGGTGACAGCCTCAGCGGCGAGCGTAAGCCGGTGGATCCGGAGGAGCTCGTTTCCATGAACTTCTGGGTATTCCCCGCAAGCTTCATCGCTCGTATCAAGGAGCACTTCACCGAGTTCATGGCTGCCCATGGCTCCGAGCTCAAGAGCGAGTGCTATATCCCCACGGTGGTGGATGAACTCATTCACAACGGCAAGGCCGATTGCCAGGTCATCAAGACGACGGCTAATTGGTTGGGTGTGACCTATCCCAGCGACAAGCCTGCTGTGGTGGAGAGCATTGCCAAACTGGTGGAAGACGGTGTCTATCCTGCCAAACTCGGTTAACATCTCATCTATTCTCCTTTACGGTTATGTTTAATCTGAAAGCCATAGCATCTCTGTTTGACCTGCGTGGTGACTACGTATACGGCGAGCCTTACGGCTCCGGGCACATCAACGATACATTCCGTATCGAGATGGATCAGGCCGGTATTCGCGTGCGTTTCATCCTTCAGCGTGTGAACAGCAATGTCTTCAAACAGCCCATCCCGCTGATGGAGAACGTGAAACGTGTGACGGATGAGGCTCTCCGTGTGCTGCTGGAAGAAGGCTGCAAGGAAGCTTACCGTCGTACGCTGACCATCATCCCCGCTCGCGATGGCAAGCCCTATGCTCAGGATGAGGAGGGCAATGTATGGCGCGTATACCCGTTCATCGAGCGTGCTCGTACGTACGACATGATTGAGAACCCCGGCCAGTGCGTTGAGGTGGCTCGTGCTTTCGGTAATTTCCAGAAGCTGGGCGCCAATCTTCCCGGGGCTCCTCTCTTCGAGACCATTCCTGATTTCCACAACACTGCTAAGCGTCTGCAGAACTTCCGCAACGCCATCGCTGCCGACCCCCTGGGGCGCGCGGCATCCGTGCAGAAGGAAATCGACTGGTATCTCTCCCGCGAGGCTGATTGCCACCGTGTGGTGAACTACCTGGCCAGTGGTGAGCTGCCCCTGCGTGTGACCCACAACGACACCAAGCTCAACAATGTGATGCTTGATGATGTGACCGGCGAGGGTATCTGCGTGATTGACCTCGATACCACCATGCCCGGCTCTGCTCTGTATGACTTCGGTGATATGATTCGTACCTCCACCTCCCCTGCTGCGGAGGATGAGAAGGATATCTCCAAGGTGACTATGCGCATGGAGTACTTCGAGGCGTTGGCCAAGGGCTACTGCGAGGCCGCTACTTTCCTGACTCCGCTTGAGAAGGAACTGCTGCCGTTCTCCGGTAAGCTGCTGACGATGGAGTGTGGTATGCGCTTCCTCACCGACTACCTTGAGGGTGACACCTACTTCAAGATTCATCGTCCGGAGCATAACCTGGATCGTACCCGCACTCAGATGGCGCTGGTTGAATCCATCGAAAAACAGATGGACACCATGATGAATATCGTGTCTCAGTACTGATTTATCATCCGGTAATCATTTTCGCACCGCTTTGCGTATCTCCCGCAGGGCGGTGCGTTTTTTGTCTCGCCTACTGTCATATTCCCGCTACAATTGCTGCATCATCTGAAAAATGCTTGCCAAAAAGGCGGGGAATTGGTAGGATAAGCGCGCTTCCTGCTCCGGTAGCTCAGTTGGATAGAGCACGAGCCTTCTAAGCTTGGGGTCCCGCGTTCGAGCCGCGGCCGGAGCGGCATCATCATAAAGCCTTGCATCGTTAGTCGCTGATGCAGGGCTTTTTTGTCAGTACTTTCTTTTTTTCTTGCTGAGGGTTTGTTCATGTGTAGAATTTCATGGTAATGGAACACGATGAATTGAAATATCCGGGTTCACGGCGTGTGTATGTGAACGGTCTGCTTTATCCTGAGTTGCGTGTGGCGATGCGAGAAGTGACGCAGGAGGATACCTTGTTCCCGGATGGGCGTGTTGAGTCTAATGCCCCGGTTCGCCTCTATGACTGCTCCGGTCCATGGGGAGATGATGATTTCCGAGGAAATGTCGAGACGGGTTTGCCGCGGCTGCGTGAGAGCTGGATAAGCCGTCGCGGTGATGTGGCGGCGGATGGGGAGGGCGCCCTGCGAGCCTCCGACCCGGCAGCGCCGCCGACCCAGCGAAGCTATGCACTGCGGGGGATAATAACGCCCGAGATGGAGTATGTGGCTATTCGTGAGAATCTGGGGCGTGAGCAGGCATTCAAGGCTGTGTATGATTGCTTCCCGAATGCCAAGAGCCGCCCCGAGGCCGCGCAGATACTGCTGGATGAGCTGGGAACCGGAATGCCGCGTCCCAGCGAGCTGGAGGCTCAGGCCGGATTTTCTCCTGCCTCGATGACTGACCGGGCGAATCTTTGCTATCAGCATCCGGCAGAGAACAGGCCGGGTGGGCGAATGCCCGCCTATTTTACGCCGGAGTTTGTGCGCGATGAGATAGCTGCGGGGCGTGCGTTGATACCGGCCAACATCAACCACCCTGAGCTTGAGCCGATGATTATCGGGCGTAATTTCCTCTGCAAAATCAATGCCAATATCGGCAACTCTGCCATCAGTTCCGGTATTGAAGAAGAGGTGGAAAAACTGCGTTGGGCTATACACTGGGGCGCAGATACGGTGATGGATCTCTCAACAGGAGCTGATATCCACCGAACTCGTGAGTGGATTTTGCGCAATAGTCCGGTACCCATCGGTACGGTTCCCATGTACCAGAGTCTGGAGAAATGCGGAGGTCGTGTCGAGTATCTCAGCTGGCCGATTTTCCGTGATACGCTCATAGAGCAGGCGCGTCAGGGGGTGGATTATGTGACCATACATGCAGGCCTGCTTCAGCGTTTTGTGCCGCATGCCGCCCGCCGTGCTACCGGTATTGTCTCGCGAGGCGGTAGTATCATCGCCAAATGGATGATGATTCATCAGCAAGAGAACTTCCTGTATACCCACTGGGACGAAATATGTGCCATCCTGGCGACATATGACGTGGCTATTTCCATCGGCGATGGCTTGCGCCCCGGCTCTATCGCCGATGCCAATGACTTTGCGCAGCTGGCTGAGCTGGAAGTGCAGGGCGAATTGACTCGCCTCGCCTGGGCTGCCGGGGTGCAGGTGATGAATGAGGGCCCCGGGCATGTGCCGCTGCACCTGGTGCCGGAGAATATGCGCAAGCAGTTGGAGTGGTGTTATGAAGCGCCGTTTTATACCCTGGGACCCCTCGCGACCGATATTGCCCCCGGTTATGACCATATCACCGGGGCGCTGGGAGGAGCTGCGATAGCTCAGCGCGGCTGCGCCATGCTCTGCTATGTTACCCGCAAGGAACATCTCGGCCTCCCTGACCGCGAGGATGTGCGCGAAGGGGTTGTGACCTACAAATTAGCTGCCCATGCCGCCGATCTGGCCAAGGGGCATCCCGGGGCTCAGGTTCGCGATAACGCTCTGGCTAAAGCTCGATTTGAGTTCCGCTGGGAGGATCAGTTCAACCTCTCTCTCGATCCCCACCGAGCCCGGGCTTATCATGATATGACGCTGCCTCACTCCGGCGCAAAAAAGGCGCATTTCTGCTCGATGTGCGGCCCGAACTTCTGCGCCATGAAGCTGACTCAGGAGATTCGCGAACAGCAAAATATCGGAAAAAGTCAACTAAAGTAAATAAAAATCCTATCCTCCGGCGCAAAAGCATATTCCGTGCTTGCGCCGGAGGGCGGCGTATGGTATAAATACAGAGTTGCAATATGCCGCGTATAGCTATCATCAGCGATATTCATGGGAATCTGCATGCCCTCTGTGCCGTGATGGAGGACGTGCAGGCGGAGATGTGTTCAGAGGTAGTCTGTCTGGGTGATGTCGTGGGTTATTGTGCCTATCCCCGCGAGTGCCTGGACTACATCCGTAGCCTGAATTGCCACGTGGTGAAGGGCAATCATGATGAAGAGGTCGCCCGGGAGGATTTCTGCCGTATGAACGCAGTCGCACGTGCTGCGCTCAAATGGACTCGTGAGCAGTTGGATGAAGATCAGCTGAATTGGCTTTCGCGGCTTCAGTATCAGCGTGTTGTTTCATCGCTGTTCACTATCGTGCATTCCAGCCTGGATTTCCCGAAGGCCTGGAATTACATCTTCAACGCCAATGATGCCAAGGCGCACTTCATGCGCCAGTTTTCGCCGCTGTGCTTCCACGGGCATACGCATGATCCCAAAGTCTTCACCTGTACCCGTGATTATCAGGTAGGTGAGTATGTCGATTTCCTTGGCGATATGTATGAGCACGGTCGAGCCGAGTTCCGGCTGGAGGAGGGAATCAAGTATTTCATCAATGTGGGCTCCGTAGGTCAGCCCCGCGATCGCGACAATCGCGCCTGCTACGCTGTGTATGATACGGATACGCGGACGGTGACAATCAAGCGCGTTCCTTACGATATCGAGGCGGCTCAGCAGGCGATTCTGGCTGTCGGCTTGCCGGAGTATCTGGCCGAGCGCCTGGCTAACGGATGTTGAGTAGAATGAACTTAATAAGTATATGACATTGATTCAGAGATTTTTGCCTGCCATTATCCTGGCTGCGTTCGGCACGCTGCTTGCCTTTTACCTGGTACCGGGAGAGCTGGAACAGATGAAATGGGAGGTGCCGGGGATGCCGGAAACCTATCCTATCGAGCAGAAGTGCCGCCCGGTGTTTCTGCTGCTGCTTTGCTATATCCCGGCGCTTGGCGCGCTGATGTATGCGTTCATGGGGACGATGGATCGCTACACCACGCGCAATTTCATCACCTATTTCCTGATGTGCACGCTGATTCTGCTGCTCATTTACATACTGGCCGATTTCACCGATAACATGGAGCGTTTCCGCTCCCGCTTCGAGGATCCGCTGCTTCAATCGCTCAAGTTTTACGGGACTCAGCTCCCGATGTTCCTCTATCAGATTCTGCCTTACACGCTGCTGATGGGGACGCTCTGGTGCCTCAGCAAGCTCTCGGGGACTTGCGAGATTACGGGGATGATGCAGTCCGGGCGCTCACTGCTGAGGCTCTGCTTCCCCATCTTCCTGATGTCCGGGCTCGTCGCGCTGAGCTATGGTATCTTCGGCTTCCACTGGGCGCCGAGTGGCTCGCTCTATCGCCAGATTATGCTCAAGCAGGCGCGTCTGGAGGACGGCTCGCCCAAGCCGATTATCTATCGAAGCGATGCGACCTGCCGCATCTGGCGTGTCAATCGTCCCGCCACAATCGAGAACCCCGGTGAGAGTCTTCGCGGGGTGATTATCGAACAGTTTGCCAAGAATGCACCCGGTAAACCGCTCATGCAATACACGGCATCGTCCGCTACCTGGAATAAGGCTGATTCCACCTGGAAACTGGAGGACGTCTATGTGCGCGATATGGAGCAGGCAGCCGTGCATCCTGTCGATGACACCTTCTCTAAGGAACTCATCGTTGATTTCCAGGAAAAGCCCTACCAGATCATCAGCCCCTCGCAGAGCAATCGCATCGATTCCATGGGCACCTCGGCGCTCTATGAGTTCATTGCTTCCGGGGCAGGCTCGCGCGAGGATCGCTGTAAGAAACGCACCGAGTGGCATGTGCGAATAGCCCGTATCTTCTCGTGTCTGGTATTGGTGCTGCTCGCCATCCCCAGCGCGGTGACATTCCAGCGGCGTGGTACCATGAAGGGTATCGGTATCGCAGTGCTATTGGCGGCACTGATGCTGTTCCTCTACCGCGTCTTCCCCTCATTGGGTGAAGCCGGGGTGATTCAGGCCTGGATCAGCGCGTGGATTCCGAATGTCATTTACCTGTTTATATCCATCTATCTTTTCCGGCAGAATCTGGCGCATCGCTCCTTCCGTGAGTGGCTGGACGCCAAGTTGCACCGTCAGCCATGACGATACCCTGTCCACGCGGCCTTATCTTTGATTTCGACGGCGTCATCGTTGATACCGAGTGGGCCATCTACCAGTCCTGGGTACACCTGTATGCCCGGGAGGGGCAGGAGATTTCCATCGCCACCTATGCGCCCTGCCTCGGTGCCGGGTATTCGCATTGGGACCCCGCGGCGCACCTGGAAAAGCTCACGGGTAAGAGCTATGATTGGGAGAAAGAGACCCCGGCGCGTCAGGCTCGGCTGGAGGCGGATCTGGAGCGCATGGGGATGATGCCCGGGATGCGCGAGTTGATGGATTTCTGCACAGAGCAGGGAATCGGTATGACCGTGGCCTCGTCCTCTTCACGTCGCTGGGTATCCGGCTGGCTGCAGCGCTTGGGGATAGAGCAGGAATTCCGCGCTACCTTCTGCCGTACGGATGGCTATGCCGTCAAACCGAATCCTGATTTGTTTCTGGCGGCGCTGCAATGCCTGAACTTACCGGCACAGGATTGCCTCGTCATCGAGGATTCGCCCAATGGGGTGCTGGCTGCGCAGCGGGCCGGTATCCCCTGTGTTGCCGTCCCGAATCGGATGACGGAGAGCGGCGATTTCTCTCCGGCTCGCTACCGGGTCAACAGCTTGTCTGAACTGCTGCAGGCGTTTGCATAAAGAAAAACCGCCGACGGAAAGAGTCGGCGGTGCTTGTTTCGGGGGAGCAGAAGCTGAAATCTCAGCGGTAGATGACGTAGTCTGCCTTGCGAGGCTTGGCCGGGAAGGTGCCGCCGTCATCATAACCCAGGATGCAGATGGCCACTCCTTTCATCTGCGGAGCCAGTCCCCACTCAGCCTTGAGAGCTTCCCCCTCCGGCGTGTCGAACATTTCGGCTGCGCGGTTGATATAGCACGAGCCCAGCCCGACAGCCTGTGCGGCATTCAGCAGATTGGCCATGACCATGCAGGCATCGGCAAATCCGTTGGCATTCGCCCCGTCCCGGAAGACGATAACCGCGGTGGGGGCTCCATAGAAGGGATCCTTGGAAGCGTTCATCACTGCGGCATTCATGGCTGAGAGCCTGTCGCGCAACTCCGGATTCTGGACGACAACCATCTGCGGGGATTGTGTGCCGTGCCCGGTGGGAGCATAGGTAGCGGCTTCAAGAACAGCCTCCAGCTCTTCGCGCGTAATCTGCTCAGCCTTGTACTTGCGGCAGCTGCGCCGCGTTTTCATATCTACGAGGGTCTCTTGCATAGTGGCCTTATATTAGCCGAAGTCCGCTCCCAGGTCAACGAGAAAGGAAGTCACCGTACAGCGTATCACAGGACCTTGGCTGGCTGACCACGCCTCCTTATTTTACAACACATCTCCCCATTGGGGAGCCGGCTGGGGCTTGCTCAGGTCGCAGATGCGGTCTATCATGCGATCCCAGTGTTCCTGCCCCTGTTCGATGTCAATCTGGATGCGCAGGAAGTAAATCGGGACATCCATTTCTCCGGGTTTGAGGAATCGAACGGCGTCTTTCTCCGTCGTCACGATGATATCCATGGCACGGTCAGCACAGCGCTCTACGAAAGCATCGAGCTCTTCCTGGTCGAACCAATAGTGATCCGGGTATCGGCGGCGAATCTCCACATGGGCACCCAGTCCCTCAACCAGCCCTTCGAAGCTTTCCGGGCGGGCGATACCGCTCATGCAGGCTACATATTTACCCTTGAGGAAGGAGAGCTCCTGCCGCTCCCCTGTGAAGATGTTTTCAAGGTAAGAGGGAGCGTGGTTGCAGACGATGATGTCAGCGACTTTGTTGTATTTGCGGATGGTGGCAATCAGTTCATCCTGAGGTTTGCCGCCACTCTTGGTAAGGATGATATAGCTGGCTCTCTTGAGGCTGGTACGCGGTTCGCGCATGGTACCTCGCGGCAGCAGCGAGCCGGTGCCGAAAGGGAAGCCGCAGTCCACCAGCACGATGTCAATCTCGTGCTTGAGCTTGAGATACTGCATGCCGTCATCCAGAATCAGCGTGTTGCTGCCCAGCTGTTCGATGGCGAAGATGCCGGATTTGACTCGGTCTTTGTCTACCAGGACGGCCACTCCGTCCAGATTCCGCGCCAGCATGAAGGGCTCGTCTCCTGCATAGAGCGGAGAGAGGTAGCGTGTCGTGCCGTCGCTGGCGATTTTGGGAAGCCGTTTGATACGTCGCCCCGATTTGTCCAGCCAGACCTGCGGCTCTTCCAGATCGGCACTCTTGTAGCCGCGTGTCAAAATGGCGCATTTGCGCCCGCGGGCCGCGAGGGTGCGCGAGAGGAACTCCACCACAGGTGTTTTACCGGTGCCGCCTGCTGTGATATTGCCCACGCTGACCACAAAGGTGCCCAGGTAATGCACCGTTTTGATGCGTCGGCGGAAGAGGAACAGGCGGGTCTTGACCAGCAGATAGAAGAAAAAGGAGGCAAAGCGCAGTACACAGCGCATCATCCACGCGCGGAATCCCCGGGCGCGACCGAATATCACCTCGGTCCCCCATTCCTCAAATTCTTCCATCCGGGTCTTCATGGAGCTCTCTCAGTGTATGGGGTTAGAATTCGCAGTTGCGGGGGGTGCGGGGGTAGGGCAGCACGTCGCGGATGTTCTGAATCCCCGTCACGAACATGATGAGTCGCTCAAACCCGAGCCCGAATCCGGCGTGCGGTACAGTGCCGTAGCGGCGCAGGTCGCAGTACCAGGTATAGCCGCTCTTGTCCATGCCCATGCGTTCGATATTGGCTTCCAGCTGTTCCAGTCGCTCCTCGCGCTGGCTGCCGCCGATGAGTTCGCCGATGCCCGGTACGAGTACGTCCATGGCCGTCACCGTCTTGCCGTCATCATTGAGGCGCATGTAGAAGGGCTTGATTTCCTTCGGATAATTGTACACAATCACCGGGCATTTGAAGTGTTTTTCCGTGAGGAAACGCTCGTGCTCGCTCTGCATATCCATCCCCCAGTGCGGCGGGAACTCGAATTTCTCGCCACTCTTCTGCATGATATCGATAGCCTCGGTGTAGGAGCATCGGACAAACGACCGACTGACCACGGCTTCCAGACGTGCCCTCAACCCTTTGTCCACAAACTTGTTGAAGAAGTCGAGGTCGCCGCTCTCATCGGCGAGCATGGTGTTGACGACATGTTTCACAAAGGCCTCGGCTATATCCATATCTCCCTCCAGATCGCAGAAGGCCATCTCCGGTTCAATCATCCAGAACTCGGCTGCATGGCGTGAGGTATTGCTGTTCTCTGCGCGGAACGTAGGACCGAAGGTATAGATGTTGCTCAGCGCACAGGCCATGGTTTCGCCCTCCAGCTGTCCGGAGACGGTGAGACTGGCTGCCTTGCCGAAGAAATCCTTGTCGTAGCTCTTGTTGTCTGCCAGCGGATCCAGCGTGGTGACATGGAACATTTCACCCGCGCCCTCGCAGTCGGATGCCGTGATGATGGGAGTATGTATCCACACGAAATCACGCTCCAGGAAGAACTGATGTACGGCTGCTGCCATCCGCGAACGCGTGCGGAACACAGCACCAAAGAGATTCGTGCGGGCGCGCAGGTGTGCGATGCTGCGCAGGAACTCAGGAGAGTGCCCCTTCTTCTGCAGCGGGTAGGTGTCCGGCGCATTGCCCACCAGCCTGACCCTTGTTGCCTGAATCTCCCAGCGTTGCTTGCCGGGGCTCTCCACGAGGCGTCCGATGATGGAGACGGAAGCGCCGGTACCCATGCTGGTGATATCCTCATAGCCGGGAATCCCTGCATCTGCCACCACCTGGATGGAGGCCAGACTGGTGCCATCGTTTACTTCAAGGAATGAGAAAGCTTTAGAATCGCGGCGGGTGCGCACCCATCCCTCCACCAGTATCTCCTCCATCGGGGCTTCGCTTGCCAGCGCGTGTTTAACAAGTGTGCGTTTCATGCGTATTTTCGGTGTACTGCCTTACAGGGTTACACTATATCACCGCGTGCCCGCCATGGCAAGCAAAACAACTGCTTTTCCCACGTCTTGCCGAGACGCTTTTCTGTCATGTTTTCCTGCCTTTCCTGAGTGACTGTTCTTTATCGTATTTGATTATGTCAGAATTGTCATATTGCAGGGTTGACTTGTGACGTTTTTAGGGCTATTATTAAGGTGCAGTTAACCTTCAGGTTACATAAAGTATCAGACAGGACATGAAAGCAAGCATCACCACCGTATGTATGGTCGCCCTGATGGGGTGCCCTCTGGTAGCGCAGGAAGCCACCGTGACAGCAGCTCCGGCTGCGGAGCCCGGCATGTCGGTAGTCTCGCGCAGTTATCTGGAAATCAGCCGCAGCATACTACAGACACTGCGTGAGCTGACAAGCACGCTGGATGCCGTACAGGATAAGTCCGACGCAGATGCTTCTGCCCAGCAGGTGCTGGCCATCGCCGATAAGATGCAGAAGCTGCAGGCTGAGGCAGAGACGATTCCCATGCTGACTCCGGAACAGGAGGCCGAGGTGAAAGCCAATATCAATGAGCAGGAGGTGAAAGAGACGGTTCATAATTTCCTGGTTTCCGTGGTACAGATGGCACAGGTGAATTGCTATGAGTCTGAGGCGTTGAACAATGCTCTGTCGCTGATGCTGGGTAAGCACATCACGACGGTTGAGAACTGATTTGCTCTTTACTAATTTTCTGAATAAATAACAAGACCGGCCTCTCCGCAACGAGAGGTCGGTCTTGTTGATTTGTTGAGTGTACTCCTGATCAGGCCATGCGGGCGTAGGCATCTGCCTCCACGGCTTTCCAGAGTGCGGCGATGCTGGCTTCCACGGTCGGGCGGGCGACAGCCAGATCAGCACCGGCTTCACCATGGGCGAAGAGGTAGAATTTAATCTTCGGTTCAGTCCCGCTGGGGCGCACGGCAAAGCTGCGGCCGTCGGCCAGGTCGATGAAGAGCATTTTTTCTGCCGGCACCGGGTCGCCCTCGGCGTCCACCATCCTGCCGGAGGAGAAGTCGCGCACGCCGATGACATCGGCGCCATCCATGGCGGCAGGCGGGTTCTCGATATAGCTCTTTGTCAGGGCCGCAATCTTGGCGGCGCCGTCAGCACCTTCCATGACGATGTTGGTGCCCAGCTCCTTGTAGTATCCCAGTTGGGTATAGATGTTGTTGAGACACTCCAGCAGACCGATACCCCTGGTGGCGAGATAGGCATTCAGCTCAGCCAGGCAGATAGCCGCAGCGTTGGCATCCTTGTCACGCACGAAGTCCTGAGCCAGGTAGCCGTAGCTTTCTTCACCGCCGAAGACGAAGAACTTGCTGTACTCCAGCCGCAGCGCTCGGGTCTGCGTTTCACTCATGCTGCGGTATCCTTGGCGTTTCTCTGCCGGAATGGCATTTTCGTACTTGCCAAGTTTGGCGGCGATATACTTGAAGCCGGTCAGCACGTTGACGGTGCTGATTCCGAAAGACGCGGCGATGGCATCCTGAAGCGGACTCGTCACGAAAGTTTTGACCATGACGGCGTGGTTGATGTTCTCCGGGGTGACGAGACCGAGTTCAATCATGCTCATGCAGCGATACCATGCCAGCAGACAGCCGGTCTGGTTGCCGGTGAGCAGCTGCATCTTGCCCGTGGCCTTGTCACGCACGGCGATACCCATGCGGTCGGCATCCGGATCAGTAGCGATGACCAGGTCGGCATTCTCGGCATCCGCCTGGGCAATGGCCATATCCAGAGCCGGGGCGTTTTCCGGGTTCGGGCTCTTGACGGTGGGGAATCGACCGTCAAGTACGTCCTGGGCCGCCACGGTACTGACGTTGCAGCCCAACTCGCGGAGCAGGGGAACGATGCAGCGGGCGCCGGTGCCGTGCAGATTGGTGAACACTACCTTGGCAGAGCTGGCGGAGAACACCTCCGGGCGCAGGATGATACCCTGAAGTTTCTGCATGTAGATGGCATCGAATGCCGCATCTAGCACACGCAGCGTGCCCTGCTGCTCTGCAGGCAGCGGGGTATAGGAGTCCGTAGTCAGGGCGTTCACTTCGGCTATCACGGCTTTGTCGTGCGGGGCGATGAGCTGCGCACCATCGTTGAAATAAGCCTTGAAGCCGTTGTCGTGAGAGGGGTTGTGAGAGGCCGTCAGCACCACGCCTGTATCGGCGTTCAGCTCGCGGATGGCGAAGGATACCTCCGGGGTGGAGCAGGGACCGTCAAACAGGGCACAGTCGCAACCCAGATCCGTGGCGATCCGGGCGCAGAACTCGGCGAAGTCGCGCGAGAAGTGACGCGTGTCGTGGCCGACGACGATGAGCGGCTTGCGCCCGGTACCCTCAGCTTCCACAAAGCGGCGGACGTAGGTAATCAGTCCACGCATGGCGCGGCCGACGTTGAAATAGTTCATGGATGCAGTGCCCACGCAGGGAAATTCAGGCCGTCCGTTGATACCGCCCTTGCCTTGTTCGGCTTCGGTGACAACGGTGCCGATGGTGCGTCCGCGCAGACCACCTGTGCCGAAGGCGAGCGTCTTGTAGAAGCGATTGTTGAGCTCACTCCAGGCTTTCTGCTCGATGAGTTGGTCAATCGCTGCCGGGACGACAGGATCCTGCGTGGCTCCGCAGAGCATGCTGATGTTTTCAAGTGACGATTCAAGCAGATTACCGTCGGCAACGGCCTGCTTCAGTGTGGAAAGTGTGGCGTCCGTCATACTGTGGGCATTCTATCAAAGCATCGCCCTGCGTGCAAGCCCTATCTTGCGTCAGCGCGGCCCGTATGATGCGTTATCGACGGGGGCTCCTGTCGGAGAGGGCGTCTTACACGTCTCCCTGTTTGCCGCGGCCGAACAGCGCGGCTATTTTTGAGAAACTGAAGCTTTTGCCGATACGGAAACCTCCGATGCTCTTGTTGAGACTCACTCCACTCTTGCCGACTGTTGCCCGCCCTGTGGTAGAGGAGCCGAAGCTCAGGCTGATGCCGGAGCGACTCAGGTTGATATAAAGTATACCCGGAATAATCGGGATGCGGGTGTACATCGGTGAACGTCGATAGCCTCTTCTTGCCATGCTTCCAGTATAGAGAGGGAGCCTCAGAGAGTCAAGAAAGAAAGCCGATTCGACTTCAATTGTAAAAAATAACGGGCGATGTCGCGGACGGTGGCAATTTGGCTTGACTTTTGGTATGACTTCATGCACTCTCTCGGGGCGATGAACACAGTACTCATTATCGGTGCAGGTGGTGTGGGCCATGTGGTGGCTCACAAGTGTGCTCAGATGAAGGATGTCTACAAGAACATCCATCTCGCTTCGCGCACCAAGAGCAAGTGCGATGCCATTGCGGCAGACGTGCTTGCCCGCGAGGGTGTGACGATTACCACGCACGCCGTGGATGCCGATGATGTGGCGGCTACGGTGGCACTGCTGCGCGAGATTAAGCCGGATTTGGTGCTCAATGTGGCGCTGCCCTATCAGGATCTTCCCCTCATGGATGCCTGTCTGGAGGCCGGCTGCCATTATATGGACACTGCCAACTATGAGCCCCGAGATGTGGCGAAGTTTGAATACAGCTGGCAGTGGGCATACCAGGATCGCTTCCGCGAGGCCGGTCTGTACGCCCTGCTGGGCTCCGGTTTCGACCCGGGCGTGACCAATGTCTACACCGCATGGGCGCTCAAGCATCATTTTGATGAAATCGAGTACTTGGATATCATCGATGTGAACGGCGGTGACCACGGCCAGGCTTTTGCCACGAACTTCAACCCGGAGATTAACATCCGCGAGGTGACAGCTCCCTGCCGTCACTGGGAGAACGGCGATTTTCAGGAAACCGGGGCTATGAGCAAACACCAGGCCTTCACTTGTCCGGAGGGCGTGGGTACCTACGAGATTTACCGCATGTACCACGAGGAGATGGAATCCCTCGTGAAGCATATCCCCACCATCAAGCGTGCTCAGTTCTGGATGAGCTTCTCCCCCAATTACATTAACCACCTGACGGTGCTCAAGAATGTGGGTATGACTCGCATTGATCCCGTCGTGTACAACGGTGTAGAGATTGTGCCGCTGCAGTTCCTCAAGGCGGTACTGCCTGATCCCGGTGATTTGGGTAAGACTACGCACGGCCGCACCTGCATCGGCTGCGTGATTCAGGGTAAGAAGGACGGTCAGTACAAGGCCATCTATGTGTACAATATCTGCGACCATGAGGAATGCTTCCGAGAGGTTGGTTCCCAGGCCATTTCCTATACCACCGGTGTGCCCGCAGCCATTGGCGGCAGCATGATTCTCTCCGGTACCTGGAGCGGTAAGGGGGTGTTCAACATGGAGCAGAACGACCCCGATCCCTTCATGGAGGCGCTCAACAAGTATGGCTTGCCCTGGAACTGTATCGAGCTCACCCGCGAGCAGGCCGAAAGCCTCACCGTAGCCAACTGATTCCGCTTCCACCCTTTCATTTTTACAGCGGCTTCCTTCCGACAGGCTCGGAAGGAAGCCGCTTTTTTCGAATGAGACGCTGATTTGTCTCGCTGTAGGGTGGGTATTAGTGTAGAATGCCACGGTAATATCTGATATGAACCGTTTTTGCATCAATTTTCTGTGGATGATGAGCCTGCTGCTGGTGGGAATACTGCGGGCGGCAACGATTGAGTCGGGGGGCTATGAGCAGACGGTGACGATACGTTTCCCCGAGTCGGTGGTTCATGCGTCGGCCGTGCGGATGTCTGAGGATGAGCCCTCCGGGGAGGCCCCCGATTTGTTCCGGATAAGCGGGGATGCTCGCCATGTCCCTCAGACACGATGGGTGGATCAGGATAAACTGGAGGTAAGTTTCCCGGCAGGCAGTAGCTGCAAGACGCAGTACAAGCTGCTTTTCCACGAGGGAACCTGCTATCTGGGTGGGGCTGAAATGAAGAAGCGGGAGTATGTATTCCGCTGCCCGGAAAATCGGTTGAGTATCCGTCCTGTTGCCACCGCTCGCGGAGGAGCCTTGTTAGTGACCCCGACGCATCACCACACACGCGAAGCTCAGCTTTTTTCCGAAAAGTCGGCGGTGAATTATGTGTTCCGTCGGGTTAAAAAAAGTATCTGGACGGGTGAGCGCTACCTGGGCCGCAGCGTAGCTGCGACGGTGGAGCCTGCCCGTGTGTGCGATGGGGTTCTGGAGGAGAGTCTGGAGAGACTGGCTGCCGCCGGGCCGAAGGTCTGGGAAAAACTGAAAGCGGATTCGCTGCTGCCCGGCCATGTGCTGGTGCGCCCTGTGGAGGAGCTGGATATGGACGAGACCTGGATACTGTGCTACAGCGGTGAGCCGAACTCCGGGTTTATCGGTGCTCAGCAGAAGGCCGCCTCAAACAGCTCTACGCCCATGCCGGGATATTCGGATGATTTTCATCCTGCCAATGAGCTGCTCAGCGGGCTGAGTGCAGAGGAAAAGGCTACTGGTGACAGTGAGGTGATGATGACCTTGTTCTTTTCGCAGCCTGTTCCCGAAAAATCGCTGCCGGAGCTCTTCTCTCGTCTGGGATTCAGCATAAATGGCGAGGGAACGATGGAAAAAACGAAGTCGGGTAGAAAACTGACGGTCAACGAGAAAATCTGGCTCCATTTCCGCTATGCCGGGCCCCTGCCGTATCAGCCTCACGGTGTGTACTTGCCGGGAGCCGAGGGGAAACGACTGGCCTATCAGGCCTCGGGTATGGCTAGCGGGATGCGTATTCTCGTGAGTGGAGTCCTGCCTGCTGTGGTGGATGTGAGCGTGCCGGCGGGGACGGCTTCAGCCAATGGTGCCGTGACGCGCGATGAGCATGTGCATCGGCTCGCTCTGCACCCGGCATGGCCGCAGATACAGACGGACGAGCTGACGGTGCTGCCCCTGAAAGGGGCGCATAAGCTTCGGCTCCCCACCACCAACATCAGCAGGGTGGATGCCACGGTACACCGCGTGCATCCCCGCCAGGTGGCTGAGGCACTGATGGAACCCGCCTATGACTCGCGCGACCGAGACCGGTATCAGTATGAGTATCGTATCCACCGCGCCCGCAAGAGCAAGGATCTGCCCGCTGTGTCATCTGCTTTGGATGCACGCGAGAAGCGCCTGGACGAGGCAGAAGAAACGCTGGAGGCGAGGGAAGAACTGCGGAACCAATACATCGCCGATGCGCGGAGCTATCCGACACGGCATTTTGACCTGAAGGGCAGCTCTCTGTTTCGCAGTTCGGAGCTGGTGCTGGATCTGGAGGCGTTGACAGGGGAGAAGTTGCAGCCCGGCTTATATCTGATTACGCTGAGGGTGACCCCTAACGCTCACGTACAGTACGCGCTTTCTCTGCAGGGGCAGCGGGCAGATGCTCTGAACTACGAACTGGATATCCCCGTATTGGTGACGGATTTGAATGTCATCTGCGCGGAGCAGGGGGTGCTGGTGACCCGTTTTTCTGATGGTTCTGTTGTCACCGGGGCCGAGATGAAGTCTCTGGAATGGAACAAGGCGACCCGCGCATACGAGGAGGTACCCCTGCCGGATTGCAGCGGTGTTGCTTTTATCAGACAGGATGAAGCAAAATCCATTATTGTCCGCTGTGGGCAGGATGTGGCCAAGGGGCGAATCCCCTCGTCTTATTCGCGATGGATGGTGCAGGATGAAACGGCGAAAAACGCTGCGACCCGGATTTTCCTGCTGAAGGATCGCTCCATGTATCGCCCCGGTGAGGCGGTGCACCTGCGTGGCCTGGTGCGACGCTTCAAGTCGGACCACTATGCCTTGCCGAAGGAAAAGCAGGTGACGCTGACGGTGCTGCGGCCGAACCTTGAAAAACTGTCGGAGCAGGAAATCCCGTTGGGTGAGTTCGGTGGTTTTGCCGCCGATATTCAACTCCCCGATGGTGAGGAGGATGTGGCTGGGGATTATACAGTGGAGGTGCGTGCCGGTGGAGAGAAAACGTCGATATCCGTTCCCTGCCAGGTATTCCGTCGCAATGCCTTTGTTGCTACCCTGACCTCTGATGTGGAAAAAGTGGCACCGCAGAAGATTTCCCTGACGGTGCAGGCAGATGATTACAGCGGGGTACCGCTCAGCAATGCCAAGGTAGAGCTGAAGCTGCGCAGCGGTACTGTGGGTGAAACGCACCGCCTGGTGACTGATGCTAACGGCACGGCCGAGTTGACGTTGCCGATGAAGGAGGAATGGTTACGGCAAGGTGAGCTGGATATAGAGGGCAGCGTTGCCAATGACCGGGAGGAATACGTCATTCTTCCCCTCCGCTCGGAGACGTTTTCGCCTGCTGATTTCTGCATCGACTACCGGGATTCGCGCCTGTATCTGACCGATACCCTGAGTGGTGAACCTTTGGGGCGTGACCAGCTCATCAGCATCGACCTGAAAGTAGAGGGCTTGCAGGCTCAGAATCCCCGCGCTTGTTTTTCGCTGATGGAACTGATGGAGAGGAAGGTGGCGAGCTGTGAACTGACGATTCCCGCTCATGCTCGTCAGGGGGTGCCCCTGCCGCCGAACATGCTCCGTGCTCTGCAGGAGCATGGGGTGGAGGACGAAGATTTTCGCTATCGCATGCGGCTTGAGCTGAGGGGGCGCGATGCCGCCGGCCGCGAAGCGGTGCACAGTACCGTGCCCTCTGTCGATACCGATGCGGCAGAGACGGAACTGTTCCTTCGTGCAGAACCGCTTCAGGATAGGCTGCGGCTGCACTTCCTCTCTCCCCGCAATGGCCCGGTGCATGTGTTCATCGGTTGCGGGGAGCGTCTGCGCCATGTGCAGCGGCACGCAGAGAAGGGGGAGCAGACGATGGATATCCACCTGCAACGCCTGGAGGAAGGCACCGTGAGCGTCTCTCTGGTCATTCCGGAAAGCGGGAAAAACGCGACGCGTCGCCTGGTGACGGATAATACCACCTGTTTCGTGCCGATTGCACGGCAGCATCTGGATGTTTCGCTACTCATGCCGCAGGGGACGACCCGCCCCGGGCAGAAGATTCTGCTGAGCGGACAGGTGCTCTCAGCCGGCAAACCTGCCGACGCAGAGGTGACTCTCTATGCCGTGGATGAGGGAATGCTCTCGCTGCAGCGCTATGAGCGGCCTGACCCTGAGCGCTTCTTTGCTTCTGGTCGAGCGTTGACTTTTGAGCCTGCATCCCTTGAGGCGTCACCTCAGTGCCTGTCTTCTGAGGTGATGGATGCCATCTGGATGGGGGATATGCACAGGGGGGATTCCGTCAGTCTGTCTCCGGTACTGGAAAGGAAGTTCCTTTCGAAGGCTAAGTATCTGAAGAAGCCGGTCTACGCCGGATTCCTGACCGGAGGACTGCGCAGTGGCAGCTCTTCCACCCTGAGCCCGGCCGATATGAATGAGCTCCTGGCCTCGTATGATGATGTGGAGATTATGCCTGCTCCCACGCCGGTCCAGCCTTGCATCGGAGAATATACCGAAGAAAATTATCGCAATGATTTTGAGCCTGTAGCGGTATGGAAAGCCGCCTTGCGTACGGATGCGGAGGGGCGTTTCTCTGCCGAGGCAGAGTTGCCGGATACCTTGACTACCTATCGCGTGTTTGCCGTGGCAGCGGATCGCTCCGGTTCGCGTTTCGGCTCCGCTGAGGATTGCTTTGTTGTGAACCTGCCGGTGATGATTACCCCCGGTATGCCTCTGTTCATGAGTACGGGGGATACGCTGAAGATTCCGCTCTCCATCACCAATGCCACGGATAAAGCCGGAAGCTGGAAGGTCACAATGGAGGGCTGTGAAACGCCGCAGCTGGCGGAGCTGTCTCCCGGTGGCAGCTCTACGCTGTATTTTGCGGTGGCTCCTGCGCAAGAGGGCGAATGCCGCCTGCGATGGAAAGCGGAGGGGGCTTCCGGCACAGATGCCGTGCAGGGTACCTGCACGGTACGATTCCCTGCGCCGCTGCTCAAGGAAGTTCATCGCCCGGAACTCCTGCCCGGTCAGGAACCGCTGAAGCTTGCCTCTCTCTTTGCTTCGGAGCTGGCACAGTCCACACGTTCGGAGGCAGAGCTGTATTTGTCCTCCTCGCCTCTGCTGCATTTGAGGGGATGTCTGGATTTTCTGCTGACTTATCCCTATGGCTGCACGGAGCAGAAGGCTTCTGCACTCATGCCCCGATTGCTGTATGACGAGCTCTCTCCTTTCTGTCCGAAGCTTGCCGCCACGCCGCGAGAGGAAGTCACGAAGGAAGTGGAGCGCGAAATCAGAGCCCTTTTTGCACGACAGTGCGAGGATGGCGGCCTGGGCTATTGGAAAGCCGGCGAGAATGGCTGCGGCTGGGCCAGTGCGTATGCGGCCATGGTGCTGACCGTCGCGTCCGAGCGCGGCTATGCTCTGCCGAAGGATAAGATGAAACGCCTGTTGCGTTTTGTGGAGAGACTGGATGAGGACGAACTGTTCTTCGAGGCCGATTTGATGGCGGCTCGCGCGCTGGGAGATAAGCGAAAGCTGGAACGTAGGCTGAGAGCGAAGTGTGACGATATCGAGAAGAGTCAGAAAAACGGAAGTCGACCCGGCGTGTACGGGGCAACTATCCGATTCCTGCAGCACTTGCAGCATTCTGCATCCCGCGGCGATGCTTTCCGCGATTGGCTGCGAACCGTCGGGCGGGATGCACGTCACCACAGCACGTCTCATTCTTCGCTGATGCTGCTGGCTCTGCATGATTTCCTTCGCAAGCAATCCGTGGCTGCATCGGAGGTATCCGTCGTGACGGATTCCGGCAGCCATCAGCTGAAGCGTGAACCGCTGAAGTGCCCCTTGCCGCGGGTGAACCGTCTGGCTGAGCTTCCCACCACACTGGCGGCAGAAGGTGGCCCCGTCTATGCGCTGGTACAGGCCAAGGCTCAGCCGCAGCAGACGGATTTCTCCGGCGTGACCGAGAGAGGGCTGCAGGTGACCCGCGTCTACGAGGTGCAAGGTGAGGATGGTAAGTGGCACAGGGCACCGGATCAGCTGAAAGTAGGCGATGTGGTGCGCGTCACGCTCACCTGCGCCAAGGTGGCAGACGAGCTGGAGTATCTCGTGCTCGAGGATTATCTCCCCGCCTGTATGGAGGCCATCAACCCGGAAATCCCGAGCCAGGCCGCCGGGCTGGAACAGGTGCCGTGGAGCAGCTGCTTTGACCACCATGAGTATCTGGCTGACCGAGTACGCGGATTCTGCTCTCGCTGGAGCGGACGTGATTTGCTGAATATGACCTACTTTGCCCGGGTGAAACGCGCCGGTGCTTCCACCGCGCCCCCGGCTCAGGCCCAGCTCATGTACGAACCGCAGGTGTATGGACTTTCTCCGAATTCTCGTGTGATTTCCGTTCCGGTGGAGTGAACAGGGACGTCCCCAAAAATCACCCTATCCCTCACCGGTATGAAATTCATGCCGATAAGCCGGAGCAGCGGATTTTCAAATTTTTTTAGAAAAATTCAAATTTTGCTTGCATTATTTTAGAATTATTCTAAAATACGCGCATGAGCAACTTATTCATCGAATATCCGAAGTGCACCACCTGCCGCAAGGCTCGTAAATGGCTGGAAGAGCAGGGAGCCGATTTCACCGCTCGTCATATAGTCGAGCAGGCCCCCACGGCAGATGAGATTCGAGGCTGGGCAGCGGCGAGCGGACTGCCGCTGAAGAAATTCTTCAACACCTGCGGGATGAAGTACCGCGAGATGGGGCTTTCCACGCGATTAGCTGAGATGAGCGATGAGGAGCAGGTTGCACTGTTGGCCTCGGACGGTATGCTGGTGAAGCGACCTCTGCTGGTGACAGACGAGGGCTGTGTCATCCCCGGTTTCAAGGCCGATACCTGGCAGAAAGCCCTCGGCAGATAATCCCTTTTTCTTGCATGCGTGTCCCGCTCGGGTGAAGGAGAGAGCACCCGGGCGGGATTTTCATTCGACCGGTCGACAGAATTTCCATTTTTTGGTTGCCTGACTCAGACTTTACGTCCGAGCAAGCGATTGCTGCCATGCTTTGGACTTGCCAATATATCGGTTATCAGGGATACTAAGAACCGCTACGCGCATGAAAATACTTCGTCGAAATCTGAGCCTGATGCTTGCGGTGCGGTACCTGAACCCGCTGCGAACCATGTTTTCCGTAATCACGCTGATATGCCTGGCGGGGGTATCGCTGGGGGTGATGGTGCTGATAGTGGTGTTGTCGGTCATGAGCGGCCTGCAGAAGGAGATGGAACACCGGGTGCTGGCTCTTGCCCCGCACTATGTTCTGTATGTAGCAGATGACATGCAGCGCCTGCGTTTGTCCGATGAGCATCTTGACTGGGTAGGGCTGATGGAGAAAATACGGCAGTTGCCCGGGGTAAACAGTGTATACCCTCAGTTGGAGAATGAGGCCTTTGCCCAGGGTGCCCGGGGACAGATGACGGTGCGTTTCAATGCTATCGAACCGCATAATGAGGGGCAGACGGCTCCCCTCAGGGAGATGCTGCGGTCGGGAACCTTTGATTTCGGTGAGGGGCTGGACCAGGAGTGTGTCATCTCTGCCGTGACGGCACAGTCGCTGGGGCTTTTTGTGGGTGATACGCTGCATCTGACTCCGGTCGGCAGTCTGGAAGAGGTGGCCAAAATCTACACGATGATTCAGAACCCTCTGCAGACGCATGAGAACAAAGCTTTCGTTGAGGCGGTGTCGACGGTATTCGATGGGGCTGCGGAGGAGCCGCGGGGTGTCGTGGTAGCCGGTGACAAACTCCAGGGTATCATGGAGCATCTCTGCGCTTTTGATGAGGCTAAACTGCGCGAGAGCGAAAAGGAGTTCTGTAATATTTTCTTCGATGCCATTCAGCTGCATGCCGGTGGTGTGCCCTTTACCCGCGAGGAGCAGGAGCACTGGCGCAAGGCGGTGCAGGAGATGATGGCGCTGGACCGCGATAAGGAAGACGGTAAGGCGGTTAAGAGTATCAATGAGATGGTGATGCCCATGGATCTGCGCATCATCGGCATATATCAGCCGCCGGAGAACATGCCCGGCCCCAATGTTTACCTGCCTCTGCAGATTGCACAAGACGCGATGGGGTATTCCACTGATGGCTACAGCCAGGCACAGGGTATCTGTGTGCGGGTGGAGAATCCGAATATGCCCGGCAATGTCGAGGCGGAGATAGCAACCTTGCTGCCGGAGGTTCGGGTGGAGGGCGAGGTGCCCTATACGATGCGTTGGATGATAGCCCCCTGGACGCGTACCTTTGAGCAGTGGCACAAGCTGATTGCCAATGAGCGTGTGATGATGAGCTTTGTGCTCTCCATCATCTCCCTGATAGCCAGCTTCTGTATCATGGCAGTCATGTTCACTATGTCGATGCAGCGTCGCCGCGAGATTGCTGTGCTTCAGGCTCTTGGTGCTACGCCTCGCAAGATTATGGGAATCTTCGCCTGGCAGGGCGTCATTATCGGATTTGTCGGTGCGGTAGGCGGCGTGCTGCTGGCACTGCTGGTACTCTACTACCGCCTCGAAATCCAGGCGGCTCTGGCCTCCATCGGCATGGATCCGTTCCCAATGGATGCCCATGGGCTCACTCTGCCGGCCGAATATGATCCCGCCACATTTGCCGCGCAGGCCATCAAGGCGTTTATCATGGTGACGATTGCCGCCATTGTGCCGGCCTTCGTCGTATCGCGGCAGGATCCTGCCAGGGCTCTGCGTTCCAACTGATTTGTATACTGATGGATATATACTGGATAAAAGACAGGAAGAAGTGTGGCCCTGCCACGGTGCCTGATGTGGTGTCGATGGTGCAGAGCGGTGACCTGAGCCCGGAGACTCCCGGTTGGCACAGCGGATGCGAGGGCTGGATTCCGCTTCGAGAACTGCCGGCGCTGGCTGATTTCCTGAATCCCCGGGATGATGCAGACAAGCAGCCTGAGGGCGAGCCGGAAGAGTCGAATCCTCCGTCAGATACTGCCGAGGAGTTACCCTCGGTTCCTTCGGCTGACGAAGCCTCGCAGCCCGAGGATGCCGGCAATACTCTGCATGTGAAGCTGTATGCTCCCGGTGCAGGGGTGCGTCTGCTGGCTCGTCTGGTAGACATGACCCTCTACACCACGCTGGTGTATACACTGGTGTATATCTTCCAAATCGCCTACACACCCTATCTGCTGCCCGGCTCACCCATGTTCTGGCTGGGTATGATTGTGCTGGAAGCATTCTGTCTGAGAATCTTCGGAACGACTCCCGGCAAGAAACTGCTGCATATCTATGTCGTTGAGCTGTCGGCCGACGGTCTTTCCGGGGTGAGCCCGATGCGCGCTTTCGCCCGCTCCTTCATGGTGTTTGTCGGGGGACTCGGCATGATGATATCGTTCCTGCCCCTGATTATGGGCGGCATCTCGTTGTACATGCTCAGGAAACGCGGCATCACCTCATGGGATGCTCGTACGGAGACTCACCCCGTGCAGGTGATGCGTCCTCACGGATCCCGTTTCCTGCTGGCTGTAGTGATTCTGTTCTCCTGCCTGCAAATGATTTCGCTGTTGTTCCAGCCCTGGTTCGGCCCGATTATCCAGGATATGGAGCGTTATGCTCCGGAACAGGCGGCGATGCTCCGTTCGTTCCTCCCGCAAGAGGCGGTACCATCCCCGGCTCCGGTTCAGGCAGAGCCCTCTGCCACTGAGGGCGGATTGCGTTTCCTGGAACTGTAATGGCGAGTCGCAGGTAAAGCGCGTCAATCACATCGTCATTCCAGAATTTTCGTTGTTGCTACCCGGTCGGATAGAGAGTATAATGCAACCGTGACCACTCTTCGTCAGCTTACGGTAGAGACTCTTGCCCACCTGATGGCCGGTGGGCAGGAAAAACTGCCGCTGGACGATGAGGCGCGGGGTATCCTGCGGCAGTGGATGCTGCACGCAAGACAAGGTGCTGCCCAGTCCCCTCCTCCTGCGGTCGCAGCTGATGAGCTGTCCGTAGAGCAAAAGCTGGAGCTGCTGTGCAGCAGGGCTGAGAACTGGAAAGCGGCTCGCCGCCTGGGAACCCTGCGCGAGACGATGGTATTTGCCGTTGGCAACCCGCATGCGCGGCTGATGCTGGTGGGTGAGGCTCCCGGTCATGATGAAGAAATCCAGCGTGAGCCTTTTGTCGGTCGTGCCGGGCAGTTGCTCAACCGCATTCTCGCCGCCATGGGGCTCTCACGCAGCGAGGTTTATATCTCCAATGTCTGTAAATTCCGCCCGGATATGGGCCCGAACCAGGGTACAGCCAATCGTCCTCCTTCTGCCGAGGAAATAGCTGCCTGTCGACCGTTGATTATGGCAGAGATTCGGGCGATTCGCCCGGCCTGTATCGTCTGTCTGGGTGGCAGCTCGGCCAAGGCTCTGCTGGCGTGCGAGGCGTCCGTCAGCTCTTTGCGTGGGCGCTGGCTGGAGTGCCAGGGGGTTCCGCTGCGAGTGACCTATCATCCCAGCTATCTACTGCGTAACGAGGCGCTCAGCGCACGCCGAAGCTTGTGGGAAGACATGCTGGCAGCGATGGAGCAGATCGGCCTCCCGATCTCAGAGAAACAACGCCGCTATTTTCTGCCCTCATGATTCGCGTTGTCTCTTTGGTGTGTGTATGTGCTGCATGGCTGCTCAGCGGGTGTTATTATAACGCTGAGCTGGTTGGCCTGGCTCAGGAGGGGTACCCCGCCGCACAGTATGAACTGGGGCGCCGCATGCTGTTGGGTATCAAGGGGCAGAAGAAGGTGCCCGAGCTTGCGATTCCGTGGCTGCAGTTGTCGGCTGAGGGTGGTGACCATCGGGCGATGGCCGCCGTAGCGGCCTGCTACGAGAGCGGCGTCGGTGTGCAGCAATCCCTCGAGCTGTCCAGACAGTGGTATATCAAGGCTGCTCAGCACGGCAATCCTCACGCATGCCTTTCCCTCGTTCGGCTTGAGTCAAAAGCCGGTAACATGGCCGAGGCTGTTCGCTGGCTGCGGCCTCTCGCCGAGTCCGGTTCCGAAGACGCCCAGCTCATGTGCGGCAAGATGTGCCTGGCCGGCCTTGTTGATGCGAATCACGATGAGCTGGCGGTTCGCTATCTGCGTTTCGCAGCCATGCAGGGAAATGCCGAAGCCTGTTTTCTCATGGGCTGCTGCTACGCTAATGGGCTGGGCGTACCCCGCAATGAGGCTCTCATGCTGGGGTGGCTTGTCAATGCCGCAGCCGGGGGCTACGAAGAGGCTGTTGATATGCTTAATGTTCCGGCAATGAAAGATTGATCGGTCGATAGATGGGAAGTACGATTGACGAATGACGAAGTACGAATGAAAAGTTCGCTGCGCTGCGCGCAGATGGTTTCAACTAACGCTAAGCGTCCTTCATCGTTCATCATGCGAGCAGAGCGAGCGGAATTCTGTACCTTGTCCATCGTCC